>QHYJ01000220.1:17335-28916 GCA_003223255.1 Acidobacteriota bacterium
TGCAGGTAGGCAAAAGTCAGCGGGCCGTATACGCCGGACTTGTAGCGCGTCTCCGGGTATTTCTGTAGAAAGGCCTCCCCCGCCTGGATCTTCTGTTTTACGTCGCTCATCGGTATGGCTTGGAACACCTTGAAAGCGGCATCTTCTTCGGCGTTCACCGGAGCCGGCGCATTATCCAGGGACAGAGGCGTGACGTCCGGAGTCTTGGGCTTGTCGCCGGACTGGGCCGGCGGCTGGCTCTGGCCTCCTTGGCTACTTTGCGAGCCCTGGCTGCCCTGCGCCACCGCCATTCCGCAGCAGCCAAGCAGCGATCCGGCAGCCGCCAATGTTCGTAAAGACAGATTCCAATTTCTTCGCATACGTATTTCTCCTGTCGAATTCTCCTTCGATTTCGTCCTTTTTTTGTAGCGGGACAATTCCGGGGGACCCTGTCTGTTCCTTTTCACGTCTTCTGCGGATTCGGGCCGATCGATCCAATGATACGCAATTTATGGCTGCGCCACCGGCTTCTCGTTGGCGGAAGCAGCGAGTTCCTCTTGCGCGGCTTGCCGCGCCTCCTCTGGTCCGCCCTGGACCGCCAGCGCCGATTCATACTCCGCTTTCGCGACGGAGCTGTTCCCTTCATAATCATAAATCCGCGCCAGGTAAACATGCGACCAGGCCAGCACCCTGGGGTCGGACGCGGCGGCGTGCTCACCCGTGGTCAAGCGGCCAAAGACCTCCTTGGCCCGTGCGGCATCATGGTTCAGGTAGGCAACCACGCCCATTCCAAACCACGCGCGTGGCTGGTCCGGATACTTGGTCAAAACTTTTTGAAATGAGGCCTCGGCTGCGCGCGAATTCTTTGCGGCAATCTGCCGCTCGCCTTCGGTGAGCGCAGCGATAACTTCAGCGTCATTGGGAACAGTTGTCGGCAAAGCTCTTTTTTGCCGCGCCACAAGTTCGACGGCAGCATCATCGGTTTGCGTTTCATCGGCGGGGACAAAATGCATCCCCGTCAGGCGCTTGGCCTCCGCTTTTTCGTCGATACTCCGGACCAGATCCGGGAAATAGCGCCGCATCGAGGGTTCCGACTTTTCAAAACCGGCCAGCGCTGTGACCAGCGGCCGCACCAGCACGTACCCGTCCTCATCGTCGCGGCTCAGCGCCGCTTCCCGCTCGCCCGGCGACATCCGCTTCATGCGCAATCCCACGGCGCGCACCGTGCATTCCGCGAAGTAGGAGGGAAAATCATCTTTCAGGTCACCGAGCAGGCGTGGCGCCTTCGCGGCGGTGTCGTAGAGCGGCCGCTTCACCGCAACCACGTGCGGATACATCAGCGGGAGTGGGTCCAGCATAAAGTGCAGAAACGCATGACGCACCACATCGACGGGAACATCTTCCGCGCCGCTCAACACCAACGCATAGTGGTCGCCAAAATTCCGCACGTTGGTGATTCGTCCTACCAGCGGCTCGACAACGATGGTGAACCTGCGCGAGCCGAAAGGGTCCAGAATCTCACGGAGATAGCCGGTCGAGGTAAACACGATGTGCGTCAGTGGCTCATGCAAGCGCTGGATTTCGCGGTTATAAATGGGCTGCACTTGCTGCCAGAGATTCCCGATTTCTTGTTCCTGGTAATAGCTCGAAAGAAGTTCGCTGAATCCCGACAGCGCGATCACATCGGGAGGCAATTCGTCGCGCCGCAAAATTGGCTGAAAAGCAGGTGCAGGTCCGGAAACGAGGCCAAACCACAGGTATCTTGAGAGTGTTGCTCCAGGGTCGCGCAATTCATGCTGACGGTAGAACTGCCGCACCGCATCCACCGCCGGCCCTTGTTGTTGGCGCAAGCGTTCCCGCATCTGCGCGCGGAAGGCGGTCCAATTGTCGGAGCTGACGTTCGATTCAAAGCCCGCGGCCAGCAGCGCGCACATGGTCGTAAACATGGCCTCGCTGCCGTCCACGGTAACCGCGTTGGGCGGAGGCATTTGCGCGCGCGAGGTAGCCACAGGCCCCTGCACTCGGGGCGGCGCTTGAGCTTGTACTTGCGCGGGAGCTCGCGACGCATCTTGCGCAGCGGCTTGCAGAGCCATCGTCACGCATAAACCCATCAGCGCCGTCAGTCGTTTTCCTTTCAGCATGTTCAGTTGCCGCAGCCCTCAGTCGGGCAAGTCGCTTTCTTTGTCTCCACTTTGACGTTTCTCAGCACGGAAGGGAACATCGGGGAGCGGTCAATGTCCTCTCGCAATGCTGCGGCATTCTTTCAATCTACCGTTGCGCCCTGCCCCCGTCAAGGAATCGCAACGATTTTGAATCGCAACGATTTTCTGGGGACTTTCGCGCACGCCCTTTGCGGCAGCGAAAGAACGCGTTTAAACCCTCATCTCAGGAGCGATCCTCGTCCAGGTGCAACGCTTGCCTTCTTTTTTCGCATCTGTTAACAGTGGGGACGAAGAGAAAATCATTCCACGGATCACATTCTTAAGATGCATCACGCGTTGCGCAAAGCTGCCTTTTTCGTGGGAATCGTTGTCGCTCTTGCGGCGCTGCCCTGTTCCGGATACTCCCAGCTTGTTCGTGAAAGCACACCTCCCACAGAGCAGCCGAAGCAAAATAATTCCAGTTCACAAACCCCTCCCGGCAAAAAGCGCGCTTCGCAAGAAGTACAGCTCACCGGCGAAGCCTCCTGGGTAGATACCGGCATCGACGTCCAAGCAGGCGAGCATGTGGTTTTCACTGCTGCAGGGAAGCTGCGTTATGCCGACGCCAAACAAGACAATGGGCCTCAGGGCATACCTCGCGGCTTCAAGGACCTTCTTCGGATTCTCCCTTACAACGAAGCGGGGCGAGGCGCGGTGCTCGGTTGCATCGGCGACAAAGATACCACTCAGCCTTTCCTGGTCGGCGCGCAACGTGACGTGGTGGCCCCGGCTCCTGGTCGCGTTTGGATCGGCATCAATCAAGCCAAAAATGACACCGGCGATGGTACTTATTCCGTGCGCGTCGAGGTTTATACTCCGCTGCAAGGGTCGGTTCACGCTATCGTTGCTAAGCAAACCAAGTCGATTCCGGGAGTCGACCAGAACCTCTTCTCCAAAATTCCTCGCCGCGTTTCCGATAAACAAGGCAACCCCGGCGACATGGTCAATTTCCTGATTCTCGGCTCGGAAGAAGCCATGCAACGCGCCTTCACGACGGCCGGCTGGGTCAAAGTGGACGCCGACGTCACCAACGCGATTCTCACTGGCGTTTTGGAAAGCCTGAAGAAAGAATCCTACCTCACCCTGCCCATGAGCCAACTCTACCTCTTTGGTCGTCCGCAGGATTATGGTTGGGCCCACGCGGAGCCCATTCGCGTTGCCCAGTCCCGCAATCATTTGCGCATCTGGAAGGCTCCCTTTGAAGTCAACGCAGAGACCGTTTGGATAGGCGCCGCAACGCATGACATCGGCTTCGAGCGTGACGAGCGCAACAACGGCATCACCCACAAAATCGATCCCGATATCGACCTCGAACGCGACTACGTCGAGAAAACTCTTACCTCTACCGGGTTAGTGGCTGAAATTTCGCATTTCCTTCCCGACAATCCTCTGAAGGAAGCAAGAACTGCTACGGGCGGAAGTTTCCATTCCAACGGCCAAGTTCTTATCCTGAAACTTGCCGAATCCGCGCCCACGCAATAGGCGCACGAGCATTGTTGAAATTAAGGTTTGTTCCAAGGTGCATCCAGTTGACCCGCCATCGCGACCCTCAGGGTGCGGTCTTGCGCAGCCTGAGGCGGAGAGATCCCTCTTAAACTTCACAACTTGGCAGGCTCCAGTTCCAGCGCCATTACGCGGTCCACTTCCTCAGGTTGCGCTTCCGGCAGTTTCAGCACCAACCCTCCTTTGACCGTGCTGAATTCCACGCTGCTGCCGTCTCGCAATAACCTTGCCGAGCGCACCGCGCGCGGAATCCCCGCCAACGCCAGCACTGGCTGATTCCAGTCCAGTACGTGCACGTAAACCGTCGACCCGCGCTGCGTGGTCACGCCCCAAGGGCCCGCGGCAACCGGCCCGCCGCGCGCTCCATAAATAGAATCACCGTATTGCTTAGTCCACTTCCCTATTTCCGTCAGCCGCTGCACAAACTCCGGCTGAATCTCTCCATTCGGCATCGGGCCGACATTCAGCAGGAAATTCGCATTCATTCCCGCCGCGCGCACCAGGTAGCGAATCAAATCCGCGGTGCTTTTGTACCGATCGTCGGTGATATTAAATCCCCACGAATTGTTCATCGTTTCGCAAGTCTCCAGCGGCAGAACACTCACACCTTGCTCCGCGTTGAAGCCTGTCGTGTGCCCGCCCGGCAAATCCTTCTCGAACATCTGAAAATCCTCCCCCGGAAAAGGATTCTTGTGGTGATTGCTGCCAACCAGCGCCTGCGGCTGCAGTTGGTGAATCATGGCGTACGTGCGCTCAAGATGCCAATCCGCGTCGGGCTTGTCCCACATCCCGTCGAACCACACGCCGCCAAGTTCTCCATAGTTCGTAAACAACTCGCGCAGCTGCCCATCCATGAAGTTCAAATAGGCATCCCAGTTCCCGGAATCCGGCCTCCCCGTGCGATGCCCTGTCCGCCCGCGGGGAAAATAATCCTGCGAATGCCAATCGAGTTGCGAGTGATACACAAACAGCTTGATTCCCTGCTTGTGGCACTCCGCCGCGAGCATACCGATCACGTCTTTTCCATAGGGCGTGCGTGCCACGACGTTCCAATCCGTCAGCTTGGAATTGAACATCGCAAAGCCATCGTGATGTTTTGACGTGATGGTGATGTATTTCATCCCCGCCGCTTTGGCCAAAGTCACCCACGCTGCGGGATCAAACTTCGTGGGATTGAAAAATGCCGGCAGCTTTGCGTAGCCGGTGCGATTGATGGGCCTCGTTTCCATGATCCATTCCCCGTCGCCCAACACGCTGTACACGCCCCAGTGAATGAACAAACCGAACTTCGCGTCCTGAAACCACACGCGCGCTCTTAAATTTTCCGGTGTGGGCGTGTACGTCTCCTGCGCGCTTGCCGATGTAAAAGTGGCGAGCATCGCGCAGACGATCGCGGCCGCGAAACTAACGGATCGAAAACGGAAATGCGCATTCATCGGGGACCTCCACCGATTCTGAGACCGGGCTCTCTTGGAGAGGGAGATTTTAGCCGACAAGCCCGAGAAGGGAAGAAAAATTCAGATCGGAGGAGTTGTTTCCCTCCGAGCCGTCTACTTTTTCTTGCCAGCACCAACGGAATTTGTTTCGCTGAGCTCAACGCCATGCAGCACAGAGCAGTCCAGGATTCCCTTTACAAACCACGGATCAGGCTGGCGGCCGTATCTTCGGCTCTTCTCCGACAAACCTTAGTGCCGACTTGCGTTAATGGCCCGCCGCTGCGGCCACTTCGGTCTTTCGTGATTCGCTCCACAGCTGAACATACGGCTGCAGCTCGCGCATCATTTTCGCGAATTGCGCCAGGTCCAGCGACTGCGCGCCGTCGCTGATTGCTTTTTCCGGCGCGGGATGCACTTCCACAATCAACCCATCCGCGCCAATCGCCACGCCCGCCCGCGAAACCGCCGGCACCAGGCTCCGCCTTCCCGTCGCATGACTCGGATCCAAGATCACCGGCAAGTGCGTCAGCTCGTTCAGCACCGGAATCGCCGAAATGTCGCAGGTGTTGCGCGTCGCTGTCTCATACGTGCGAATCCCCCGCTCGCACAAAATCACGTCCGGATTCCCGTGCGCCACGATATATTCCGCCGACATCAGCAACTCTTTCACCGTACTGCTCAATCCACGCTTCAGCAGCACCGGCCTTCCGCATTTTCCCAGCGCCTTCAGCAGCATGAAGTTCTGCATGTTTCGTGCGCCCACTTGCATCACGTCGGCATACCGCGCCACCAAATCCACGTCGCGGTCCGTCATCACTTCCGTGATGATCGCCAGTCCCGTTGCCTTCTTCGCTTTCTGCAACAATTTCAATCCTTCCTCTTCCATGCCCTGAAAATCGTACGGTGAAGTTCGCGGCTTGAATGCGCCGCCGCGCAGCAGTTTCGCGCCCGCTTTCGCCACGCCTTCCGCTGCCTGCATGATCTGTTTCTCGGACTCCACCGAGCACGGCCCCGCCATTACCACAAACTCGTCGCCGCCTATTTCCGTGCCGTTCACTTTGATCCGCGTCTTCTCCTTGCGAAACTCCCGGCTCACGAATTTGTACGGCGCGGAAATGCGCACCACCTTTTCCACTTGCGGCATGGCCTCGATCGATTCCATGCACGCCGTCACGTCGCCCACGCCCACCACGCCGATGACCACGCGCTCCTCCCCTTCGATCGAGTGCACCTTGTACCCGAAGTGCTTAACCTGTTCACAGACCTCGTCGATTTCTTCTCGCGTTGCATGCAGTTGCATGGAAATAATCATTTCTCTGGCCTATCAATGAATTTTCGTCCCAAGCTTTCCTTCCAAACTTTGGCGCTCAACTTTTTCCCCGTTTGCCTTGCTTGTCTTGCGGGCGGCAAAAAACAGCACGAACTTGTCATTCCCAGGGCGAGGCTTGCCCGAGGATCTGCTTTCGTTCGTGCCGAACATTTCGCCGCAACTTTTGTCAGCCAATTCACTTTCAAAACGTTCTTGCCCAAAAATAAAAAAACCCACTCGGCTGGCGAGTGGGCTAAAAATCTTTTTCGCTGAATTCGCTTACAAAATCGCCCCCCGCCATCCGGATGCATGCCACGTAAATCGATACCAGCAATACCAGTTGGCGAGTTGCGCGTTCATGGAGTCCACAGTGTAGTCGGTCTTTTCCCCGGTTTCAACTATTTCTTTTTCCACTTTTCAGCTTGGCCGATCCAGCGTTTTCCTTTCGAAGTCCTGTCATTCCTGGGAGCGAAGCGCACTTTCTGCGCTCCGGTCGGTTCTACGGAGCGACGAGGAATCGTGGCTGGATCGATCCAGGTCGCAGACGAATGAGCGTCACAAAGTGCCGGTCCATCTCCTATCTGTCACAGCCTGCAGCGTAAACCTGAGACAAAGCCCGGAGAACCCCTAATTCTCTTACAGGCTCCCTCAATTTTCGCTTTTACCCGCGCACGCGAACCGCGCTGAAGCTCAACACCACATGCCCGCCGGCGGTCGGCCGCCCGAAGCTCAGCATTGGGCTGAAGCGCGAGAACAGCAGCATCTGATCCAATTGCCGGCGCAGCTCAAGGCTCGTAGGCCCGGAAAGAATCTGATAGTAGGTCATGTGGCCTTCCGCGTCGACCGTCACGTCCACCAAAAGCCCATGGGGCAACGAAAGCTCCATGTCGTGCTTTTCGGGCGCCCAGGATTCGGGATAATCGGAAAGCGAAACCAGTTCCGCCGGCCGCATCAGATTGATGGGCACATCGTTTTCCACCGCGCGCACGGTGATCCCCGGAACAATCATCTGAAACACCAGCGCAAAGACCAGAATCGCGGAAAACAAGCCGCCGGTCGCCGGAAGCGTCAGCGGACGAAATGCGTTCTCCAGAACGATTCCCGCATGATCCTTGAACTGCCGGAAGCGGCTTGCCCAATCCTGCGATTGCTGCGCCTGCGCCGCCGCCACCTTGATGCGCACCGCCAGATCCGCGGGCGGAACATTTTTCGGCACGCGCGACAGCAGCACGCTCAGCTTGCGGAACCGTTGCAACTCTTCGCGGCAGCCGCTGCAACTATCCAGGTGCTTGCTAATCGCTGCGCGCTTGCTCACACGCTCTTCGCCAATCAACGCGTCATCCAGATAACCTGCCAGATTCTTTCGTACCGTGGTGCACTTCATGAGAGCCCCTCTCCCGCGGGATTCACCCGCGGGGCCGTGCCTTGCGATGCAACCGAGACATCCCGCGCAGCCGAAGAGGCATCGCCGTAGGGCGACGGCTGCGACACCACCACCGTTCTCTGAACAAATGCCTGCACGTGTGCCTGTGCGTGAGCACTTACATGGGACCGAACATGGGCCGGCGGAACTTCCAGTCCACTCGTTTTTTCCGGCTTCCGTTCCGCTTTGGGTTCCTGCAACATGGGTTCGAGAATCTCTTTCAGCGCACGGCGCCCGCGCAAAATGCGCGACTTCACCGTGCCGACGCTGCATTCCAAAACTTCCGCCACCTCCTCGTAACTGAGTCCTTCCAAATCGCGCAAACTCACCGCGCTGCGAAACGCCTCCGGCACCTCAAGCAACGCGCCTTGCACCGCCGTCTGAATCTCGTGCGATGCCAACTGCTCGAAGGGCGTGCCGCAACCATCCACAATCTCGAAGCGCGCCTGCCCTTCTTCCGGCTCAGCATCGAGCGAAATATTTTTCTGTAGGTGCCGCTTGAACCAGCGCTTCTGGTTCAGCGCTTCGCGGATCGCGATGCGATAGAGCCAGGTCTTCAGCGAACTGCCTTGCCGGAACTTGCGGATCCCGCGAAACGCTTTCAAGAAAACTTCTTGCGTGCCGTCGGCGGCGTCCGACGTGTCTCCGAGCATGCCGAGGATCAGGTTGTACACCGGCGCGTGATAGTGCGTGACGAGCCAGTCGAAGGCCGTCTCCGAGCCCGCCTGGAGCTCGTGGACGAGTTCGGCCTCACCGCCGCCCCAACTTAGGGCACTAGCCCAATCGGACACTGCCGGCCTTTCCGACCTGAGTCCATCCGCTTGTAGCGGCCGGTCTCTCGCGCTTTTTGCGCCCCAGCTGTTTTTGCCGGGAAGACCGGCTCTTTTCAAACTCCGCGCCGAGTCGTTATCTCCTGCCTCGTCGCGGAACTCAGGTCTCCCTACGATCCCATCGTCCGCCGCTTGCTGAAAAAAGCCTCGCTTGTCGTCCCGAACCCCGCAGTTTTTGCGGGGTGAGGGATTCTGCTTTCCCCAACAAACCTGACGGCCCTTGTAGGGCCCAGCATGCTGTTGCCGTCCTCTGCCATCCTTAGAACGATGTCCCAGGCACGACTTGCGATCGAAGATCCCGTTCTTGTCGGGACCCGGATCCCTTTAACCGGGCGCGGCGAGAGCCGTTGCCGAACCCGCTGTCCGCTCTCCTTCTTTAGACACCGAAGGAAGCGCCTTTGTTTCCCATCGTTTGGCCCTTAAGGAGGGAACCAGTAAAACCTATTCAGCACCTGGCCCAACCTCTGGCCCCAATTCTGTCACTGAGCGACCGCCGGCGCAATGGGACTCGTGGGCCAGAAAGAGGCGAGGAACCAAGGCTTTCCGGTAAGGGTCCGGCATTCCGCCGAGCCCACAGATTCCGAGGACCGCTCTACGGAGCGGGTACGAGATTAAACTTCGCTGACCCTTCCTCATAAAACAACGCGCCTTCGGTCTTATCACCGCCGCTCCAGTGCTTGTGCCACCCGGAGAAAATCTCCCGGTCTCGCACGTTTTCGCCCGCGTCTTTATACAGATAAGCGCCTTTGATGACCACGATCCAGACGTCGTTGGTGTGAATGCATGCCCGGTCCAACCGCCCACTTCCCCTCCAGAGTTCCGTATATTCTTTTAAAGCGACTATCCGACGAGGATAGTCGTCCTGAGCGAGTGCAACGAAGCGAAGGATCTCTGCGCTGTGTTTTCAACAACATACGCACTTTTGCGTACGTTCTAAGTCCTTTTTTTCTCACTCTTACGAAAACTGCCGTGGTGTGGGGTCATTCTTCCCATTTCGGAACGCGCCCATTTCTCAGGCGCCCGGTTCCTCTGGAGGTATGGGAAGATCGTGAGTTCGGTGCGGCAGGCTCCCAAGAGGGTGCCCGGCTGGTGCCATTCGGATTGCGGCCAAACCTGGAGGGGATGGCCAGCGAGGGCGATGTGGCCATCCTTGTAGGCGTAGTAGAGGCCGCAGCACTTCATCTTGAAGGCGATAATGTCGGTAGGGCGGTGGTAGTGCAGGCAGCGCATCTGGCGATCGAGGTTCGGGGCCGTGAACTTCGGGAGGTTTTGCGGGCATGGGGAATTGTACACATTTTGTAGTGCCGCCATCATGGCGGCGGTTGCTTCAAAACCACGGGGCTGAAGATCCGCCACTACAAAGGCGCAGGGCGTCCGGAGTATCATCCTGCCGACCCAAGGAGAGACGCTGATGAGAACACGGAATTATGGCCTACTCGCTTCGATTTGTACGACTACGATTTGCGCGCTGTTGCCTTGGATTGCGCCGGGGAAGGCGCAAGAAGCACACGCGCAGCAGCAGAAGGCGCCAGTGCGCATCTTCAACACGGCGAAGCAGAAGCTGCGCGAGGGCAAGACGCTGGTCGGTGCCACGGTGTTCTCTCCCGACCAGAACATCTACTGCGCCATGGCCAACGCCGGATACGACTACCTGTGGATCGAGATGCAGCACAGCCCGTTGACCTACGAGGATGTGGCCAAAATGATTTGGGCCTGCCGCGGGGCTTCGGCGATGCCGTTCATCCGCGTGCCGGACGCCACCGAGGGGGACATCCAGAAGGCGACCGACATTGGCGCGGTGGGAATTATCGTTCCCACGGTGGACACGGTCGAGAAGGCGCAGGCCGCGGTGAAGTGGTCCAAGTATCCGCCCGAAGGCCGGCGCAGCCAGGGCAACGGGCAGTATGGGGCGCTCTGGGGAAGCGACTACCGCCAAATCGCCAATGACAACATGGTGGTGGTCATTATGATTGAGACGCCCATCGGCGTCGAAAACGCGGAAAGGATCGCGTCGGTTCCGGGGATTGACGTCATCTTCGCGGCTAGCACGGACCTGGGCAATTTTTCCGGCCATCGGCAGGGCGACAAGGAGTATGAGGCGCTGGTTGCGCGCATCCACGACGTCACGCTGCAGCACGGCATCCGGCTAGGCGGGCCACAGGCGTGGAAGGGCCGTCCAGGATTCACGTTTTTCCAGGGACCGGGCGAGACGGAATTGATCCGGGCCGGCGCGCGCGTGAACCTCGCGGGGAACCCTGCTGGCGAGGCAAAACCGGTCGTCGCCCGCGTCGAAGCCGAGAAGCCACCCGGGGGGGAGTAAGACGGTCTTGCCACTCCTCCATCGAGGGAGTAGGAGCTGAATTCCAGCCGGGATTCCTCGCGCAAGAACCGCGCTCGGAATGACCGTTTTGCCCTGGTGGCTGGGTGCCGGCACTATGTGTGGGAACAAAGGAGGCGAAGTTAGTCCGGGCATAATGGCATCAGGGAGATTACCTAATTTACTACTGAAGGCGGCCTGTTGTAGGCTGCGGTTATGTTGATTGGGCAGAAATTGAAGGAGATTCGCGAAGCGAAAAACATGAGCCAGGTCGAAATCGCACAAGCCACGGGGCTGGTCCAACCCTATGTATCCCGCGTGGAGAATGGCCACACCATTCCGGGCGTGGAAACGCTGGAGAAATGGGCCAGCGCCCTCAAGATTCCGCTCTATCAGATTCTTTACGACGGCGAAGAACCGCCTAAGCCACTCAAGCTTTCGGGCAACAGTCATCATGACCTGTGGGGAAATTCGGGGCGGGATTCACACGATCTCAAGCGCCTACGGCAGTATCTCTCGAAGATGAATGATGACGAGCGCGATCTGTTGCTGTCGCTGGCGGGGCGGATGGCGTCCCGGCCGC
>QHYJ01000220.1:29031-30448 GCA_003223255.1 Acidobacteriota bacterium
GTCGCTGGCGGGGCTGATGGCGTCCCGGCCGCAGCGAAATTCGACCGAGGCTAAGAAAAATGATTCCGCTGCGGCGGAATCATGATCCGTGAAAAACTTCGCAGCCTTCCTTCACGATGAAAGGCACAAGCGCGAGCGCCGCGATGGGATCGGCCCACGGCGTGTGAAGGATGGCGTTGGCCAACAGTCCGGCCAGCGCAATCAGCGACAAGTAGCCACAAAGAGCCGACTCGGCAGCGTCAGCGCGCAGCGAAGCGCTCGCAAGCTGCGTGGCGAGCTTGCGCTTTTGACTTGCCAGCCAGGGCATGCCCGCCGCGGCAACAGCCAACACCACAATGCCGATGACGCTTGGCCGCGGCTCGCGATGGCCGAGAAGAGAAAATCCGGAAGTGACGACGATGAAGGCCGCGAGCAAGAAGAGCAAAGCCCCGGCGAAGCGAGCGGCAAGTTTTTCGGCCTTGGCTGAATCCGACTGCGTGCGAAATCGCCAAAGAACCTTGACGGCTGAAGCGCGCTCGATGGCGCTGTCGCCCGCGAAACCGAAAAGCGCGGGACTTTGGGCGGTCCAGGCGGCAAGGAGTGTCACGAGCGCTTCGATGGCCATCCACACGACGGTCAAGATTTGCAGGCGCGCGGCGCGACGAAGCAGATCCGGGGCCGTGGTGGCAGCCATAGTTAGGGCGAAATTTTACTACGCAGAGCGGCAAACTTCGGGCGGGCACTGGGGCACATGAATTGGACAAAAATCAGAAGCCAGAGGTTAGAGATTGGAGAGCAGAAAAGAAAGCAAGGCACCGAAACGCCTGGGCATTGTGCTTCGTTCAGGCGCTGACCATGCGCCACTCCAGCCAACGGGGCCAACAGGCAGCGGTTCCGCAACCGACCGTCTTCTAATCATCTAAAAGATTGGGCTGTTTGACCTTTTGGTGCGAGCCTGCCAAGCGGGCAAGTTCGCATTCGATTTTTGCCCTTGACTCCCTCGATTTCTCTTATATATTAACAAGGTACAAGATGAACGGGCCCCTCAACCGCGCCAAACTCTCTGCCGCCGAGCGCAATTTCCGTTCCCGGATTGCGCAGCTGGCCACCGGCCAATGGTTCCTCCGCGGCACGCTCTCGGAGCGAGCAGGTAAGTGCGGGAAACCAAATTGTCGCTGCGCCCGCGGCCAACTGCATAAGTCCTTGTACTTGGTTCAGAGCCAAGAGGGCAAGTTTCGCCAGATTTGTGTCCCGCGAGCATGGCACCAACGCGTTCGCCAGGCGGTTAATGACTATCACCTGATGCAAAAGCGGATCGAAGAAATTTCCGAACTGGAATGGAAACGGGTAAAGCAAAGAAAGGAGTAAAACCGTTTTCCGACGCCTGGTAGGGTATGCGGAAAAGACCTTTGCTCTCTCCACCCAGGGGATCAACCGG
>QHYJ01000221.1 GCA_003223255.1 Acidobacteriota bacterium
TGCTCGATGCTTTTCTGGCCCAGATCCGACGCCTCAGCTGGTGTCATCGAAGCTGGCACGTGGCCCACGAACGGGATGCCCCTCTCTTTGCTGGCAGCAGCGATTGCAAGATAGCTCTCTCGCGCCTGGCCATCGTGTACCTTGATGAAATCAACGAATGGAAGCGCATGGAAACCTATTCCTGGCGAGTCTTCGTGGCGACTTGGCTGCGGTGGCTGGTTACTATTGGCTGAGGAACACGCCTGCTCTGCATTAGGATTTCTTGTCCCTATTCCGCCGCATCGTGGGCGGTCGGTCGGCAACTCTTCCCCTATCGGATTGTGGAAGAATTGCTCGTGATCTGACAGCAATCATTAAGCGCCTCGCAACTGATCGTTACCTTGCGCGACGGGTGGGCACCCCAACGCAGACGGTCGATGCCCAGGCGTGACGACCAACTCGACGAATCGAGACGCGGCTTTACCTGCGGCTACTCCAGCGGATCGTCGGCTAAGCGGAAGTAATTGCGCGACCAGGTCTGCCGGGATTACTTACGGATTGCCCGTGATCCGGGCACAATCGAAAAACTCGTTCGGTGCATGGAACGATACACGCAGCCTGTTGAGCTAAGCGCTCGTGCTCCGCATCGGGGCTGCCCAGCGCGTAACGAGAACTGGGACTGCTCGCTGTCATGCTAGAACCCACGGCAAACCATGAACACGAAGGCGGACGATCATTGCACCAAAGAATGTCTCTCTGTTAGCTTCGGAAGTGGTGTCGAGAGGTGAATGGCTCGTGACACGCGCTAATAGAACTGCTCGCCAATCGTTCGAGTTTCTGGCGCATGCCGTTCTCGTTGCTCCGCTCGCGCTTTTGCTTCTTGGCGTGCGAGTTACAAACGCCCAACGCGTGCATGGCGAACTGCGTATAGAGGTGCGTGATCCGCAGGGAGCGGCGCTGGCCCCCAAGGCCGAACTAGTGAGCGACGCCAATCAATTCCGCCGGATAATTCATTTCGGGCTGGACGGACGCTGCGTCATGCAGGACATTCCTTTCGGTATTTACCGGCTGAGCTTGAAAGCTGAGGGATTTGCTCCGTGGTCCGAGTTGGTCGAAGTGCGCTCCGAAGTGCCTGTCCGTATCTCCGTAACGCTGGGGCTTGCGCCCGTGGCGACACAGGTACAAGTCAGCGACTCGGCAACTCTGGTTGATCCGTCTCGGGCGGGAACAGTTTATTCCATCGGGCGGCAGACACTTGGCGAAAGCCTCTCGACTCAGCCTGGGCGAGACCTTTGCGATTTAGTGGACAGCCTCCCAGGTTGGTTGTACGAAGCGAATGGTGTTTTACACCCGCGCGGCTCGGAATATGACGTGCAGTACGTGGTCGACGGGCTGCCGATCACCGAAAACCGCTCACCAGCCTTTGCGCCGTCGCTCGACGCGGATGGTGTGGATTCGATGCGTATCCGGACAGCAAATTATCCCGCAGAGTACGGTCGCAAGCTTGGCGGGATTGTGGAAGTCGTGACGGAGAAGAACGTACCTTTCGGGCTGCACGGGCAATTCGATGCGAGCGGTGGCAGTTTTGGAACCGTGAACGGCTCTACTGGAGTTTCCTATGCACGCTTGAAAGACCGTTTTTCGATCAGCGGTGACGGGTTTCACACCGACCGTTTCCTGGACCCACCAGTATTGGCCAACTACACGAATCACGCGAATGCTGGAGGGTTCTTCGCTTCGTATGAACATGACTTTTCAGATCGTGATCGTTTGCGCGTGACGGTTACGCGAAACGCGGTTCGTTTTCTCGTGCCGAATTATCTGGTTCAACAGAAGGTTGGGCAACGGCAAGACGTTTCGAACACTGAGACAAGCGGACAGGTCTATTTTCAGCACATTGTTTCGCCTGACCTGTTGTTGAGCTTCTCAGGGAGTGTCCGAGATGCCGCTGCAACGCTTTCCTCCAATCAGCTAGCCACGCCCGTCATCGTTTTCCAAGATCGTGGATACCGTGAGGGTTATGCCCGTGGAGACCTCTCCGGGCACCGCGGTCATCACGACTGGAAAGTGGGCGTCGACAGCGTATTCAATCCGGTTCGTGAAAAGTTGCAGTACATCATCACTGACCCCACACAATTCGACCCTCAAACTCAGCGGCAATTTCAGTTTTCCGATCATCGCTGGGATGTCGAGCCGTCTGCTTATGCTCAGGATCAGATACGTCTAGGCAACTGGAGCGTCAGTGCAGGACTACGCTCTGACCAGTATGGTTTTGTCGTTCATGAGTCGGCGTGGAGTCCGCGGCTTGGTGTTTCTCGTTATTTTCCGTCGCTGAGCTTCTTGATTCACGCGTCCTACGACCGCGTGTTTCAGACTCCCGCCGTGGAGAATCTTCTCCTCGCCAGTTCACCGCAACTCGATTCGGCAAATTCTATCGTGGTGCGGTTACCGCTGCAGCCGGCGCGGGCGAACTACTATGAAGTGGGCTTCACTAAGGGTGTGTTCGGGAAGCTTCGGATTGATGCCAACGTGTTCCGTCGCGCTTTTCGCAACTATTCCGATGACGATGTGCTGTTGGATACGGGCGTCAGTTTTCCAATCGCTTTTGCAGAGGCACGCATCGTGGGCGAAGAGGTGTGGGTCGAGATTCCTCACTGGGGCCGCTTCTCGGGTTACGTCAGCTACGCGAACCAGGTG
>QHYJ01000225.1 GCA_003223255.1 Acidobacteriota bacterium
CTTGCAATTTGTTGTAGGCGCGCAGCGCTGCTGCGCCCTTGCTTATGTCACGAACCACGGTTAACGGTTACAGGGCACTCGGAAAGTCTTCACTCCTCGAAAATAGCCGTCTATCTCCTTGAAAACAAAGCCTTGTTCCCCAGGCTCATTGGGTATTTAAGTATCTGCCCATCGCTTATGAGAGGCGCTGGCATTCTCCAACGCCTCGGTGGGTGTGAATCACGCGCTGGCTCATGCCTTCGGCGCGCTTTGGCGTCGCGCAGGGCCGCGCCAACGCGTTCATGTTGCCGCATGTGATTGCGTATATAACGCAGCCGTATCCACCAAGTTTATGCCATCACCCTACCAGCAGGGTTATGTGGCGCACAAAAGGTACGCCACGATGGCGGACTTGCTCGGTCTCGACGGCCGCACGGTGGAAGAAAAGGTGAAGAATCTGATCGCGGCGGTCGAAAAGTTGCTCAATCAACTGGGATTCCCTCGGTCCATCGCGGAGTTGGGAATTTCGAAGGAAGAATTTGCGCGGGCCGTGCCAGAAATGGCCAAGATTGCTTTTGACGATCCGTCCTGGCGCTCGAATCCGCGCATGCCGCTGATGGGCGAACTGGTCGAGCTGTTCTGGAAGGCTTATGAGGGCCGAGGTCATGCCAAGGCGGCGGTAGCTTCGCAGCAAGACACTGCGTAGTGGATGGCGGTGCATATGACCATGATTCCCGTCTTGCTCCACATTGGCGAAAAGGGCGTGGTCCCAGCGCGCAAGAGGCAGCAGAGAAACTCGACAGCGCTCAGGGTGAAGCCGTTTTGGATTTCTCTTCCGTGCGCCGCATCGATTCCGGTGCGCTGCGCGCGTTGGAAGAATTCGTGGACGCAGCAGGCCAAAAGAGCGTCAAAGTCGTGGTGCGCGGCGCGAGTGTTGGAGTTTACAAAATGCCGAAGCTCGCGAAGCTCGAATCGCGCTTTTCTTTTGCGAGCTAAAGGTCTTCGTCGACGTCGGCTGGCAAATGTCCGAGCAGCAGCGACGAATGGAGTTGAAGCGCGAGTTCGCGAAAACTACTTGGCGAGGACGACGGGCGTGCCGCGATTCAGGCCCAGAGTCCGGGCGGCATTGCCTTTGTTCACGCCGATTTCGACAAAGCCGCTCGAGCCCACGTAGGCAAACGGTTCCGTGCCGTTGCCCTGCGCAAACGTGTCGACAAACTTGCTCACCACCTGTGTGCCCACCTGCAGCTGGATGGCGCCGCCAAGGACCCCTTCCGGCAGATCCTCCAGGCGGAAATTGGTGATCAAGTTGCCAAACGTATCGGCGCGCAGGATGACTCCTTTGACCACGCCATCGGCTTTTTTGGGGCGGGGAAGCGCGAATCGTTTGTAATCTTCAATTTCGTCGCCCATGCTGGAGCTCTGCCAATTTTTCGTGAGCCACGCGGCCACCGGCGCAAAAATGTCGCGGCCGTGAAACGTCTTGCTTACCGGTTGCAGGTAATAATGTTCCGCGTTGGCGTGGCGCACCACGAGATTCTCGGACTCGCGATCGTAGACCACAGAAAGCACGCCGTTGTCGGGCGCGACGAAATATTGATTGCCCGCGCTAACCAGCAGCGGCCGGCGCTCTGTGCCCACGCCGGGATCGACCACGACGACGTGAACGGTCTTCGGCGGAAAATAGGAGTACGCCGAGCCGATGGCCAGCGCGCCGTCGAGCAGATCAAAGGGCGTGACGTTGTGCGTGATGTCCACGATGGTCGCATCAGGATTGATCTTCAAAATGACGCCCTTCAGCGTGCCAACCAGGTGGTCGTTGATGCCGTAGTCCGTCGTCAGGGTAATGATCGCGTTGGCCAAGGAGCTCTCTCGTCAGCGAAAGTTGTGCGACTCGCACTCGCTAAACGCGCTTGGCGCGTTTGCGGTGTGCCGTTGCGCTCGGAACGGTAAAAGCACCGCGCCTTTTGACGCTAACGAATGGCGCGACTGGCGTCAAGAATGCAGGTGTACTGTGCTTGTTCAATTTGCCTACGCGCGCTTAGGTGCCGCAGCAGCGTCCATGCCAAGTTTCGACGGCGCTCGGGGAAGAAATTTCAGACTTCACCTTGCTCGGGGGCGCAGGCGTGCCACTCGGGGTCCGGGTAATGCGTGTGGCAGAACCACTGACCGCAGCGCTCGCAATACTGCTGCGCGCCCTTGTCGCAAGGCTCGTCGACGCGGGAAATTCCCTGACACTTTTGTTCTTGCGGCTTGACGGCTGGTCCGGACATTGCTTCCTCCTCGACCCATGAGGCGCTGCCAGGAAGGGGTCAGCGGGCCGGTATCACCACACCCACTTTGTTCACTCCGCTGCAGGCAATATACACCCGTCCGTCGGCGGTTGCAGCCATATTGCGTACCGTTCCGCCCCCGGAGGGAATGTTGGTTCGTGCCATGGCTTCAGTCTTGGGATCGAAGCGCACCATCGTGTTGGGTTTCACGCCAGATTCGCTGTACCAGACCATGCCATCCGGTGTGATGGTAATGCCGTAGGGTTGGGATTTCGCTCCGCCTGGGGAAGGCCACATTTTCACGTCGCCGGTTTTCGGGTCGAGCCGGCCGAGATTGCCACCTTCAAAGTCGGTGAAATAAACGAGGTCGTGATCGTCGATGGCTAGCCTGCGCGGGCGCGTGCCCTTCGGCAACCCATATTCTTGGAGGTCCAGGGTCTTGGGGTTGATGCTCCCCAGCTTATTGGTGAAGAACATACAGAAAAATGGAACGCCTTGGCCGTTGACTTGTATGCCGTAAGGATGCGCGTTCACTTGGCCAACTCGGAGCAGATCTATGCGCCCGCTCTTCGGATCGAGGCGTCCGACGAAATTGCCGACCTGAACGGTGAACCAGAGGATGCCCTCGGAGTCGAAGACCAGCGAGTGCGGGTCCTCGGCTTTCGGGTCAGGCATTTTGTATTCCTTGGCCTCGCCGGTTTTCACGTCGAGTTTACCGATGTAGTGCGCGAAATTTCCGGTGAACCAGACGTTGCCTTCGGCATCGGAAACCAGGCCGTGGGGGCCGGAGTTGTCGACCTTCAGGGGAAATTCTTTGAAGGCGCCTGTGGATGGGTCGACGCGGCCAATCTTGTTCTGCATCTGCTCGGTGAACCATAGGGCGCCATCCATGCCGACGGCGGGGTCGTGCGGATGCGCTCCCTTGGTGGGTACATCCCATTCTTTGATGGTCGCGTGCAGGTCGCTCACGGTGAGTTCCGGAGGAAAGCGCTTACCCACGGCGCGGGGGCTCGTTGCGTTTGCCTGAAGCTTGAAGGCGTGGGCTCCGCGCGAACGGAGAGCAATGCCCAATGCAACGGCGACGATTAACGAACCGTAAATGATTCGGGTTCTTTGCGCTTCCGGAGTCATAAAAGGACCTCCATGCTATGTTCACGGGGCCAGGGCTTTGCGGCAATTCGAAATGGACTCCAAGCTTAATCCTTTGCGACGGCTTCGGGAAGCCGAAGCTTCTTGCCGTTCTTGCCGACGCTCGGCGGGATGCGGGGCGGAACTAGCAGAAGGAATCTTGGAAACAAAAAGCGGGAATCCGAAGGAACACTCCGGATCCCCGCTCGCTTGCCGCCTCAGACTCGAAAGGGCACTACGGCTGGGTTGGGGTGAGGCGGGCAATAATCGTGACCTGCTCGGGGGGAGCCCAGCCGTTTCAAGTCCTTGCGATGCTACTGGAATGTCCCGGCGAGGTCATGGCGCGGGGAGAGCTGCAGAAACGGCTTTGGCCTGCAGACACTTTCGTTGATTTCGATCACAGTCTAAACACCGCGATCAAGAAGTTGCGTCAGGCATTGTCGGATGACAAAAAGAATCCACGGTTCATTGAAACACTTCCCAAGCGCGGTTACCGATTCATCGGTACGGTCGAAGGAAGTTCCAAGCTGCCTGCAGTTGACGCATCTTTTGGCCCACCCAAAGGACCATTGGTTCTAGAGCGTAAGGCTGCGCATTCCCGGGTAGGACGCCTCGCAAAGCTCTCCACGGATGGAAAATCTGCGTTCACGTTGGTTTCCGCTGATGAAGAATCCGCGGCCGAAAGAGACAAGCTCGAAGGCGCCAATGACGATGTGGGGTTGTCTCTGCTGATTGCCGCGCAAAAGTTGTTTCTAGTGGCCGAGGGAACGCCAATCCGAATCCTGGAAGTCCGGGAGGCGACATCCCGCTGCCTGGTTCGCATCTTGGAGGGAGAGCACTATGGTAAGACCGCTTTAGTGCCTCTCGAATGGACTGCCGAAGTGAGCTAGCCACGCGCGCTTCCCTTAAGTCCGGCCGGAAAGAAAGACGACCTAAGAAAGCAACCCAGACAAACGAAGTACCCAAGGTTGCGGCCACGGCTTCTTAATACCATCATTGATACAGTATCGAGAGAAACCGGAGGCGTGGATGCACTTCTCTTGCAAAGCTGCACCACTAGCAACTTTCAAAGCAGAAGGGCACGATGTGATCGCGCCCCTACAGGAGTGAAATTGCACGGCAAGAGGGAAAGCGGATTTTAGGTGACACAAGGAACTGCAAGCAGAAGGGTAGAGACGGCGCTGGAGCGCGCGCGGCACGGACGGGGTGTGAACCGGGAAGAAGCCCTGGCCCTGGCGCAAAGCGTCTCGTTGCCCGAGTTGCTCGAAGTGGCTTCGCAGGTGCGCGAGAAGGCAAAAGGGAAGACCGTCAGCTTTTCGAAGAAAGTTTTCATTCCGCTCACCACGCTTTGCCGCGACTATTGTTCGTACTGCACGTTTCGAAAAGATCCGGGACAGCCCGGCGCGCATTTCATGACGCCGGAGGAAGTGCTGGCGGTGGCGGAGGAAGGCAAGCGCGCCCGATGCAAAGAAGCGCTGTTTAGTTTGGGAGATCAGCCGGAGCGGATTTTTCCGGAAGCACGGGAGTTTTTGCGTCGGCAAAGCTTCACTCGCACACTCGATTATTTGGCAGCCATGTGCGAGTTGGTGCTGGAGCGCACCGGGCTTTTGCCGCACGCGAACCCCGGAGTGATGGACGGTGAGGCGCTCGACAAGCTGAAAGAGTCGAATGCGAGCGTTGGCCTGATGCTCGAGAACGTCAGCGTGCGGTTGATGCGTGATGGCTTGCCGCATGCCAAGGCACCCGACAAAGTTCCGACTCTGCGCTTGCGCACGATCGAAGAAGCAGGGAAGCGCTCGATGGCATTTACCACCGGGATTCTGATCGGGATTGGCGAGACGATGGAAGAGCGGATTGATTCACTGCTGGCAATTCGCGAAATGCACGAAAAGTACGGTCACATTCAGGAAGTGATTGTGCAGAATTTTCGCGCCAAACCGGACATTCCGATGGCCCATTACGCTGAGCCTTCGCTCGCCGAAATGCTGAGGGTGCTAGCCGTTGCACGGCTGATTCTGGGCGCGAAGATGAATCTGCAAGCGCCGCCAAATTTGAGCTACGACGATTTTCCGCGCTTGCTCGATGCGGGCATTAATGATTGGGGCGGGATTTCGCCAGTGACCAAGGATTTCATCAACCCGGAAGCGGCGTGGCCGCAGATTGCCAAGTTGCAGAAAGAGACCGAGGAAAGAGGCTTCCTGCTGCGGGAGAGGCTGGCGCTGTATCCAGAGTTTGTTACCCAGGAGAATTTTCTTACCTCGCACGTCCGAGAAAAAGTGAACGCCCTAGCGGGCCCCGACGGATTTGCAACCGGATGAGGAAGGAAAAGCAGATCCCTCGCTTCGCTCGGGATGACAGGGTCTTGCCTGTATTTCTACGTTGCAGACAATGGCGAGAGTCATGCAATTTACTTACTTGAGGGGCAGGCCGGTGAAGCGGATGCCGGCGGTGTGGGCTTGGTAGCGCACATTCAAGCCAATCAATAGCGCGGTGAGGGACTCGACGATGCGCGCGTTTTCAAGTTTTCCGCCATTCAGCGCGCGCGCGCCGGGAATTTTCTCGGCCAGTTCAGTTGCAACGCGCTTGGCTTCTTCATCATCGCTGCAAACCAGGATGTCGCAATCGACAGGGCCGTCTTTTGCGAGCAATTCGGCGCTTACATTGTGAAACGCCGCCGCGAGGGCAACAGATGCGGGCACGAGCTCACGCGCTTGCTGCGCAGCGGAGCCTTGCCAAACGTTCAGCATTCGTGATGGCGCCCCGCCGACCGCGGCGGCAAGTGGAACGGTCGTGTCGATGAGAATTTGGCCGGGTTTCCAGTGCGGTTTGAGCTGCTTCAGGAGCGGTGCCTGGCCGGAGAAGGGCACAGTCAGCACGATCACCTCGCACTGCGCGACGACCGAGGCGTTGTCTGTGCCGTCAAGTTTAGCGTTTGCCCCGAGGCGCGCACGGAGAAGCTTTGCCGTTTCGGCGGCGCGCTGCGGTTCGCGAGAACCGATAACGATGTGCTCGCCCGCGGCAGCCCAGCGCGCCGCAAGCCCCGAACCTTCGGGACCTGTGCCCCCGAGAATGCCAATTTTTCCGCTCATCGTTTACCTACTGGCTCGCTCATGCCGCGCCACATGGGCAAAAAGACCTGCTGACAATCTAACGGGGACTGCGGAATTTTTGAAGCTAATTTCTTAAGTTGGCAAGCCCTTAAGTTGACAATCCCTTGACACCTTATCTCAGCCGGAATAGGCTGCACGCAGTTTTTTCTATTTCAGCAGGTTGGTGGGGGTGTGCAGTGCGCAGGAAGAAATTCGTCCGTCTGCAGGTCTCTCCATTCTTCGCAGTGTTGGGGCTGGTAATTTTCCTCGCATCCAACGCATGCGGCCAAGCGGTAAATGCGACGCTATCGGGAAGAGTGGCGGATTCCTCCGGCGGATCCATTGCCAAAGCATCCGTGACGGCCACCAACACCGCCATGGGATTCTCGCGTTCCGTGCAAGCTTCCGATGCAGGCGAAT
This sequence comes from Acidobacteriota bacterium, assembly GCA_003223255.1. Classification (GTDB taxonomy): domain Bacteria; phylum Acidobacteriota; class Terriglobia; order Acidiferrales; family UBA7541; genus Acidiferrum. The sequence continues at coordinate 6,890 of QHYJ01000225.1, forward strand.
ATACGATCCCGGCGCTTCCCGCAGGGGAATACTCGGTCTCGGCAGTTTACAGCGGGTTCGGGAAGCAGACCAAGACCATTACGCTGCAGGTTGGGCAAGCGGCGGAACTGGACTTCAGCCTCACGCCGGGAAGCATGGCCGAAAAAGTGGAAGTGGAGGCGACTTCCGAGCTCCAAGAGCCGACACGAACGCAGGTCAGCACGGTCATCACGCAGAATCAGATTGTGGACCTGCCGGTAAACGGGCGCGAGTTTATTGATTTCGCGCTGCTCTCGCCGGCGGTCCAGATCGGAGACACAACGTCGGGAAGCACGGACGTGATTGTCGAGCCGGTGACCAAACTTTCGTTTGCGGGGCAGAACATCCACTACAACTTTATCGCCGTGGATGGCGCGGATGACGTGTCAACCGCTTCAGGCATCCAGCGCGGGACGCCGCCACAGGAGTCGGTGCAGGAATTCCGCGTGATTAACACGGATTACTCCACGGAATTCGGGCGAGCGGTTGGCGGCATTGTGAATATCATCACACGCAGCGGCACCAATAACTGGCATGGAACGCTGTACGAATATTTCCGCAACGACAAAATGGATGCCATCAACTTGCTGCAAGCCACGGGCGCGCACACGCTTCGGCAGAACCAGTTTGGCGGGGCGATTGGCGGGCCGATCGAGAAAGACAAGACCTTCCTGTATACGAATTACGAGCTGCAGCGGCGCGGCGAATCGCCGTTTTACAACTCGGCGGTGCTCGCGAACATCAAGTTCCTCAACGAATTGAAGACCCGCGTTTATGGCCTTCCGGCAGAGCCCAGCTTAGGCGGCGTTCTGCGCACCAACGATGCGGACAACGGATTTGTGCGCGTCGATCGCAGTTTCAATCCCAATGAGCAGTCGTTCGTGCGCTACTTCGTCAATGACGGCCGTTTGCTGAATCAATCACCGTTGAATGACGGTTTCGATTTGCCCTCGGCGTTTAAGAACAATTTTTACCGCGACCAGTCGATTGCCAGCACGCTGGCTTCGGTCATTCATCCAAAACTAGTCAACGAATTGCGCGTGCAGTTTGCGCGAAGGTCCTTCGATTTTCCCACAGTGACCACAGAACCGCACCTGGAGCTTTCGAACACCTTCACGCTAGGCGTCAATCGCGGCAATCCGGATTTTTACCGGGAATCGCGGTTTGAGCTGGTGGACAACATGACCCGCAACTTTGACAAGCACACCGTGAGCTTCGGCGGAAACTACAATTTCGTAAAAACTACCGAATCGTTTCCGCTCTTCTATCCATTCGAGGCGGATTTTCCGAGTCTCGGGGCTTATCTAGGGAACGACGCCGCTGTGGGGCCGCAATGCGTTTCCCCGGCAGGCGATCCCGGCGGGCCCGGGCCTGCGGGTTGCCAGTATCCGAACGTCATTTTCTTCGAGCGCTTCCAAGCGCCGAATTATAACGAGCAGAGCCTGGCCAATTTTGCAGCGATCTACGCGGGGGGACGGATTAGTTCAACCGTTCGCAATGAAGCGCTAGGCTCGATGAATCATACCTACGACGGGCTGTACATGGAGGACAAATGGCGAGCCACAAACAATCTCACCCTCAACGGGGGGCTTCGCTGGGAATGGGAGACGTGGCCGTCTAACGCTCTGAGCACACAATGGAAAAACTTCGACCCGCGACTCGGCGTAGCCTACAAGTTGGGGACAAAGAAAAACGTGGTGTTGCGCGGCGGTTTTGGCTTGTTCCACGGAATCATTCCCGCACCGCTGCTGGCTTGCCAGATTCCATCGTGTGGCGGCACGCCGAATATCGCCCAGCTCAGCAATGGGAAGTATCCGGGGCGGCCGTTCGAAGATAGTCTGAACGCCAAGACCGAGCTGTTCGCGTTCGCCAGCAGTCGTGCAATCACAGGCCTTGGGCTTGAAGGATTGATGAAGGATGGAGCGTATCCGGACAATACGACAGATCCATTCACAAACCCGTTTGCCCCTTGCCAACCCATTACCAACTGCGCGTTCTTTGGCCCCTCCGTGATTGTGCGTTTCGACCAGAATCATAAAAACCCGTACGGCATTCAGGCCAGCCTCGCGCTCGAATTTGAGCCGCTGCCAGACACGACAGTGAGCATCAGCGGGCTGCACGTTCGCGGAGTACATCTGGGAAGCTTTTTCAACGTGAACCAGCCCGACCCTCAGAACTCCACGATCTGCACGGCCGCGCTTGACACCGCACAAGACTGCACTTTTCACGACTCACAGGGCCGCTCAGGCATCAAAAACCTTTATTGCTCCAACGTGCTGGCCTGCCCCTTCACTCCCGGAGTGCGCACGTTCCCGATTGCCGTGTATTTCGAAGCGACGTCGCGATGGGATTCGCAATATGACGGGCTGTTGGTTAACGCCAACAGGCGGCTGACTCACAATATTTCCTACGGGCTAAGTTATACATGGTCAAAGACCATTGATGACGGGCCGAATCCGAGCTTCGTGCTGATTCCGCAGGACAGTCAGAATTTCCGTGAGGAACGCGCTCTGTCGTCGGACGATGTGCGGCACCGGCTGGTGCTGAACGGGACGGTGACAACGCCAAACACCTGGAACCGGTTCGCGCGGGATTTCCTGGTGGGGATCATCGCCACGATTCAGCCACCGCAGCGGTTTTCCAAATTTGCAGGCTTTGACGCCAACGGCGACATTTTTGGCAACAACGACCGCGTAGGAATCGAGCCGCGGAATACGTTTGTGGGCGACAACTTCCGGTCGGTTGACCTGCGCCTTGGACGTAAATTTGCCTTCCAGGAAAAGCGCGGCCTCGAAGTCTTTGCGGAAGCGTTCAACCTTGCCAATACCCTGAACGTGCGCTTCTTCAATACCGTTTACGGCGCGCCGGATTTTTGCCCGTTCAATGCGGCAGCGTTTGACTGCCCGGCGATTGCTTCAGGATTCCGTGAGGGATCACCGAATCCTCTTTATGGGACGCCACGGGCGGTCAACAATCCGCGGCAGATTCAGCTCGCGTTGAAGTTCAACTTTTAGCAAGCCTGGCAAGCCGGACGTCCCGCTAGACTGCCAAAATGGGAAACTTTTCCCGATGACGGATATTCCATCGACAACGCATGCCGGTAAGGTGGACGCAGCAAGAATTGCGTTTGCGCCCATGAGCGCGCGCAGGCTTTTGGTGCTCGGCGGAATCGGACTCATCCTCCTAGGGATGCTCTTGGGAGACATTTTTGCCGTTTTCGTTTTGCATCAGAATGCGGCGAAGGTCGGGGAGAGCTTGTCGGCGGCAGCTCACGCAGCGGTCGCGGGGAATGCGAACGCGGTCGCTGCCAGCTTTCAATCCGTCGGAAGTTTTCTCGAAAACCGCGGAACGAAAGTGGACACGCACGTCCACATGATCGCATTTGGGTATCTCGCGCTTCTGCTGGCGATTCTCCAGCCGTGGGTGGCGCTTCGCGAAGGCACAAGGAAAAAACTGGCCGGGATTTTTCTTTTCGGCGCTTGGCTGCTGCCCGTGGGCGTGTTTCTGATTCATTATGTTGGCCTGGCTTACAGTCCGCTTGCGGCCATCGGGTGGGCCAGCATTTTTGCGGATTTCGGCGGAGCGCTAGTGATAGTGGCCACACTCGGCTACTTGCTCGGGATGGGACGACATCTGCGTGAGAGGCAGCATGCGGTGGTAGAAGACGGTTTGTTGGAGGACCGCAGCACCGCGGGACGCACGCTACTCGCAGGCGGGCTGGCGCTTGTGCTCCTGGGGTTTCTTCATGGCGCGTACTACGCGGGAGCCGACCTTTACCGACACGAAGCGCTGGATTATTCGCTGCTTTGGGAGATGACCGTTACGGCCGCCGCGAAGAATGTCCAGGCAGTGGATAAGGCTCTCGGCGAGTACGGTCGGTTGGGCGGAGAGAAGGCGGTGAACATCGCGGCGCATGCGCACGCGATCGAGTTGGGTGTGCTGGCGATGCTGCTGGCGTTTTTTCAGCCGTATGTGCGCCTGCGCGATGCATGGAAACGACGCTGGGCTTGGGTACTGTTGATCGGTTCCCTGGCGTTGCCCGTATTCGTTTTGCTGGAGTTGAAGCTTGGCCTGCTGGCGGGCGGGATTGCAGACGTCGGTGGTTTGCTGGTGATCATCGCGCTGCTGGCGATGTGGATCGGCATTTTCCGTTATACCGGAGAAATTGATGCTGTGGCTGCGGTCCAGGCCGCTGGAGGAAGGGGATGAGTGCGGCGCGGCGCTTGCTGATTGTTGGCGGAATTGGCCTGGCACTGCTGGGCATGATTTACGGCGTGTGGTACGCAGTTTTTGCGGAGCATCAGGAACTCGATGGGATGAGCGGGTCGCTGACGGCGGGCTTCCGCGCTGCGGCGGACCGCAACGCGGGAGCAGCGCAAAGCGCGCTCCAGCAGTACCGCGAAGTGAAGTATGCGTATGACCGCCATGTCGATGTGCATGGACATTGGATTGGGCTCGCAATGATTTTGATGGTGTTGGGCATCGGGCTGGATCGCGTGGGTTTCAGCGAGCAAACCAAGATGCTTCTGTCATCCGGGCTGGTTCTGGGATCGTTTCTTTTTCCGTTGGGAGTGCTGCTGCAGACCATCCGTCATGGGCCTGCGCCACAGGTCGCGGCAGTGGCGGGATCGGCACTGGTGATTGCGACGCTTGCGGGAATGACTCTGGGATTGGCGCTCCCGCAGAGGAACGACTGAAGGCAATGCTGTGGGGCTCCTTGCTACGCGGTTTCGGGAGAACTAGAATGGCGGCGCTGGAATGGAGCATCTGCATTCGCCGGGCACGGCCGGGCTGCAATCGGCGCCTAGCGGAGAGCGGAATCTAACGTGTACGCCGCGCCATTTTCCTATCATCGCGCCGCCTCGCTGCAAGAGGCCGTCAAGCTTTTGCAGGAGCTTGGAGAAGAGGCGCGGGTCATCGCGGGAGGCCAAAGCCTGATTCCGCTGATGAAGATGCGCATGGCCAGGCCCGCGGCGCTGATCGATATCAATTTTATCTCCGGCTTGAGCGACATTCAGACTTCCAAAGGTGAACTGCGCATTGGGGCTACCGTGAGGCACGCGGACCTGGAAAACTCCTCGGCGGGCACCACAATCCCCATCGTTCACGATTGCGCGGCCGGGATCGCCGACGTGCAGGTGCGCAATCAGGGAACCATCGGCGGCTCATTAGCCGAGGCCGATCCCAGCGGCGATTGGGGAACGGCGCTGCTGGCGTTGGAGAGCTCCGTGATCTGCGCTGGTCCTGATGGGCAGCGAACCGTGCCTCTCGAGGATTTCATCAAGGATGCGTACACGACCGTGCTGGCGCACAACGAGGTCGTCACGGCCATACAGGTAAAAATTCCGCCGAAACATAGTGGCGGCGCCCATCTAGCGTTCAAGCGTAGCGCGCCGGTGTATCCGACGGCCAGTGCATCGGTGCAGCTCACGATGGAAGATCACCATATGTGCAAGGATGCAAGGATCGTTTTGGGCTGTGTGGGGCTTACGGCGATACGGGCGAAGGAAGCGGAGAAGGCATTGCAGGGGAAGGCGCTGGAGGAAAAGAATGTTCGGGCCGCGGCAGACGCCGCGCGAGCCGCGGCAGAACCGCAGAGCGACATGCGCGGCTCGGCGGATTACAAACGCTTGTTGGTGGGAACCTTGGTCAAGCGCGCCATCGGGATTGCGGCGCGGCGTGCGCGAGGCGAATCGGTCCCGGCGGGACACGAATATGCCGGACGTTAAGAAAATTCTTGTACGCGTTCGCGTGAACGGCGCACCGCGCGAGGCGGAAGTCGAGCCGCGGACGCTGCTGGTCGAATTTCTGCGTGAGCACCTCAACCTCACGGGAACGCACATTGGTTGCGATACCTCGTACTGCGGCGCTTGCACGGTGATTGTGAACGGGCGCACGGTGAAAGCGTGCACGCTGTTTGCGCCGATGGCCGACGGCGCGGAAATCACGACGGTGGAAGGGCTGGCGAAAGACGGCCAGCTGCATCCGGTTCAGGAAGCTTTTGCGGAGTGCCATGGATTGCAATGCGGTTACTGTACACCGGGGCTGTTGCTTTCCACGCTGCAACTATTGAAGAAATATCCCAGGCCGACGGACAGCCAAATCCGCAAAGGCATTGCCGGGAACACCTGCCGCTGCACCGGGTATCAAAACATTTTCAAGTCGATTCGCATGGCAGCGTCGGAAATGGAGAAGCACTAAGCCATGGAAATCAAGCTGGCCGGCGACTTCACGGTCGAGAAGACTCCCGAGGAAGTGTACAGCTTCCTCGTGGATCCCAGCCGCTTCTGTCCGCTGCTTCCAGATTTTCAGAGCATGGAAATCGTGGATGCAAAGAATTTTCTGGTTAGAGTGAAGGTCGGAATCTCCCATATCCGGGGAACAGCGGCCGTGAAGATGACACTGGTTGAAGAGCAGCCGACGAAGCAGGCTGCCTATGAAGGGCAAGGGGAAATTCCCGGGGGCTCGACGACGCTCCGCGCCCATTTTCAATTGGAAGATGTTCCTGGCGGTCATACGAGGGTAATCTGGTCCGGCCAGTCCAGCGTGCTGGGCCACATCATTTCGCTTTCCGGAGGATTGCTTGAACCGCTGGGAAAGAAAAACGTGCAGAAACTGATTGATGGGTTGCAGAAGGCGCTCGCATAACGCAACAACGGGAGACAAGAAATTCGGATGGCCGGAAAAGTAGTCGCGATGAGCAAGAAGAAAGCATCGCGCGGGGGATCCCAGCGATTTTCCGGGAACGGTGCGGCAGCGGCAACCACGAAGTGGGTAGGGCAGCCGATCCGCCGCAAGGAAGAAAACCGGCTGGTAAGCGGGAAGGGAATTTTCGTCGACGACGAAAAAATGCCCGGCATGCTGCACATCCGGTTTGTGCGGTCGTCCTACGCGCATGCCAAAATCACTCGGATCGATGTTTCTAAAGCCGAGAAGTTCCCGGGAGTGGTTTGTACGCTGACCGGCGCGGAAATCAAGAGACAAGTGCAGCCATTCATCGAGATTGGTCCAGGAGGCGCGCAGAAGATCGCTGATTATCCGTTGGCGGCGGACAAAGTTGTGTTTCAGGGAGAACCGGTTGCTGCGGTGGTTGCGGAAACGCGGCTTGCTGCCGAAGACGCCGCGGAACTCGTGGAGGTCGATTACCGGCCGCTGCCACCGGTGGTTACCGCGGAAGACGCGCTTAAGGACGAAAGCATTCTGCATCCGGCAATGGGCACAAACCAAAAAACCTTTAAGCAGGCCGCGCATGTCGTGCGCATCGGCCGGCTGCATTTCCATCGCTTTTCGAGCACGCCGCTTGAATGCAACGTTATTCTCGCCACCTGGGATCCGCGGTCGGGCGACATCGAGTATCACTGCAACAATACGTTTCCGTCGTTTGCGTCGCAGTTTCTCGCGCCAGCGCTGGGCGTGCGCATCGACCAAATTCACATGAAGAGTTTTGATATTGGCGGCGGCTTCGGAATCAAGATTACGAGCTATCCGTACATGGCGGTGTGCGCACTGGCTTCGCGCAAGGCCGGAGGCCGGGCAGTAAAGTGGGTCGAGACGCGCATCGAGCACATGCAAGCAAGCGCGCACGGCAACGAACGCACGTTTCTCGACACGCGCGTGGCGTTGGACAAGACCGGCGTCATTTTGGCCATCGATTCGAAACACGTAGACGATTGCGGGGCTTTCCCACGCTACGAACCGCTCGGCTGCGTGATTTGGGCGCAGGTGCTTCCCGCAACTTATCGTGTGAAAAACGTTCGCATCGACATGCATCAAGTGGTTACGAACAAGTGCCCCGTGGGCCCGAATCGCGGTTACTCGCGCATGCAGCACTTGTGGTTTATGGAACGCGTGATTGATATTTGCGGGCAAGCGCTGGGGATTCCCGCCGACGAAATGAGGCGGCGGAACTACATACGCAAAAATGAGATGCCTTACAAGACGCCGAACGGCTGCGTGTACGATTCCGGCGATTACGCAAGCATGCTGGCAATGGCAAAGAAACTGGTGGGCTGGGATGAGTGGAAGAAGAAACAAGCAGCCGCGCGCAAAGAAGGACGCTGGATTGGACTGGGTATTGGCTCGACGCTTGATTCCGGTACAAACAATTTTGGACAAGCGAGAATCATCAATCCGGACGCGCCGTTCTCGGGGCAATCCAAAGTGGGCATCGTGAAGCTGGATATTTATGGCGAAGTCGTTGTCAGCATGGGTTCGGTGCCGCAGGGGCAAGGGCACGAGACGACGGCGGCACAGGTGGTTGCCGATGCGCTCAACATCACACCCGCTCTCGTGAACGTGCGGCCGGGGTTTGATACGGCGCACAACGCGTACACTGGGCACACAGGAACGTATGCGAGCCAGTTTGCGGTGACGGGGCTTACGGCGATTCACGGCGCGGCGATGAAGCTTCGGAAAGAATTGAGCCGTTTGGCAGCGTGGAAGCTGCAAGCTAAGGAACAGGACTTGGAGTTTGGCGTTGGCGGGCAAGGTCCAGAGGTGCGCGTGAAAGGAAGGCAGAAAGCCATCAATTACTGGGCGCTGGCTAACCTCGTCAATGTGAACAATGCGGGGATGCCGGAATCGCTTTGGGACATCACGCTGAATTGCCGCCACGTTTTTCACGCTAACTTTCAGATTCCCGACGTCAAGCGCAAATACGGCAATCTCACGTTGACTTATGCGGCCCAGGTCCACGCGGCGGTAGTTGAAGTGGATCGCGAGACGTTTCAGCCGAAGATTCTCACGTACGCCTGCGTGGATGACTGCGGCAAAGCGGTGAATCCACTCATCGTCGAAGGGCAGGTACACGGGGCGGCGGCGCACGGTATAGGCGCCGCGCTGCTCGAGGATTGCGCTTACGATGCCGACGGCAACCTGCTCACCGCGACGTTCAGCGATTACACCCCCATTACCGCCATGAACATTCCGGACCTTATGTACGGCCACATGGAATCGCCTTCTCCCTTTACGCTGAACGGTGCGAAAGGCATGGGCGAAGGCGGCGCGGCGCCCGTGCACACGATTTGTGCGGCACTTCAGGATGCGCTCTATCCGAGCGGGGTGATCATCGATGATTCACACAACACCGGCGATTCGCTATTCCGCGCAGTGCAAAAGGCGGAGAGCGGCGGATACGCGGGAATGGTTCGTGTGGAACATCGTCGCGCCTCCCGCTAGCGAGCCGCGGCAATGTCCGGAAAAATTAGATGAAACGAGTCTGCGTCATTGGATGCGGTTCCATCGGAAGCCTGTATGCCGCGCATCTCGCGCGCGTGGCAGAAGTGTGGGCGTTTGTGCGGCGCGCCGATCATGCCAGGGCCCTCAATGAACACGGCCTGCGGGTTTCCGGAACGCACGAGTTCCACGCGAACCTTCGGGCGACACATGATCCTGCGACGTTGCCGCACTTTGATTTCGGCATTGTTTCCTGCAAGGCGACGCAAACACGAAACGCGCTTGCTCCTGTTGCTCATCTTGTCAGCAACGGCGCGATTCTCTCCTCGCAAAATGGTTTGGGAAGTGAAGAAGTCATCGCTGAGATTGCGCAAACGTATGTCATGCGGGGGACGACTTTCATGAGCGGAACGCGCGTCACGGATACGCATGTGCGGTACGAACTAGATACCGCCACCTGGATGGGCCCGTTTGAACCGACGAAGACGCCTTTCGCCTGGGTGCAGGAAGCGGCGGCGCTCATAAATTCCTCGGGCCTCAAGGCCGTGGCACTCGAAGACGCTCGTCCCGCGCAGTGGTCCAAACTCATCTTTAACTCCTCGGTGAATGCCGTCGCGGCTCTCACTGAGCTTCCCCATAGCTTTCACTTTGCCGAAGAAAGGGAGTTCAGCGACCTCGGCCACCTGTTGCATGAGCTCATCGAGGAGGGCAAGAGAGTTGCGGAAGGCGCCGGCGTGAAGCTTTACGAAGACCCTTGGGAGATGAACAAGATCGGCGCGCAAACCGATCATCCGCCATCGATGCTCTACGACATCCGCCACAAGCTCGAGACGGAAGTGGATTTTCTCGGCGGCGCGATTGCCCGCGAAGCCGAGCGCGCGGGCATTCCCGCACCTCTTCATACCGCGCTGTACCGTCTCATTAAGGCCAAAGAAGTCTCGTGGACTTACGAGGGGAAAGAGAAGGCGGTGGCCAAGTGAGCTATCCGCTCGACGAGAAAAAGTGGCAGCGCGTGCGCGAGATGCTGGAGCGCCACCATCTCGATGCCCTGGTCGCGCGCGCACCGGACAATATTCTTTACCTGACGAACTATTGGACGATGAAGGGGTATGACCTCGTGATTTTCCCGCGGGAGGGCGATCCGACACTTCTGGTCATCGAGCCACAATTCCGAGAGGGTCAGCGTACGGCGTGGAATAGGGATGTTCGGTTTTTCCGTTTTTATGATGCCAAGGACCCGCGCCCGCCGATGGTCCGTTCGGTCGAAATGGCCGTTGAAGTCCTGCGCGAGCGAAAACTGGACGGCCGCGTGGGCATCGAGCTTTCGCAGTTCTCCCAGATTTGCGACCGGATGGTGGGCGAGCCTACCGTTTACTGGCATGGGTACTATGACGCGTTTCGGTCGAGTTGCCGCGACATCATCGACGTCGCTCCGCTTCTCGCTGAAGTTCGCATGATTAAAACGGCGCAGGAAATCGAGCGTATGCGGCTTGCCAACGAATTGGCGGCCATCGGCATGGAGTACGCGCGCAAGAACATCGAGCCCGGGATGAAAGAGAGCGAAGTCGCGGCCATGATTGAGGGCCACATCCATGCCCTAGGGGTGGGCTACAACGGAAAAGTCGAAATGGCGCGCGCGTTCTCGCTGGTTTGGTCGGGGAAGGGCATCGCCACCTTTACGGCCACAAGTCATCGGCCGATCATCGAGAACGAGCCGACGCTCGTCGAGATTTGGGTGTGCGCCGATGGCTACTGGACCGATCTGACGAAAAATATTTGCCCCGGCCGGCTCACCGCCGAATATGACCGGCTTCTTGATCAACTGCTCCAGGTTTTTGCCGACGGCGTTGCGTGTGTTCGCGATGGTGCGCCGCTCGGGGATATCGACCGTGTCTTGCGAAAGGGAATTGACGCCGCTGGCTATCCGGGCCAGCCATCGCATCCGGTGGCGCACGGCGTGGGCGCGCGCGCGCATGAGCCTCCGTACTCCCATCAAGCAGCTCCGGGGACAATGCGCTCCGGCATGGTGCTCGCCATTGAGCCTGGAGTGTACTGGGAAGGCGGCGGGGGGCTGCGCTTGGAAGACAACTTTCTTGTGACCGCGCGCGGCTGCGAAAAGTTGTGTTCTTATCCCGACGATTTTCGTTTGTGAGGGCATGATGGCAACGTCATCCGCGCGCGGTAAAACGGACCCGCTGAAGGAAGATTTGGCCAAAGCCATCCTTTCGCAGATTCAGGAAGACGAACTGGTCGCGATGTGCTGTGAGGTCATCAATATTCCCAGTCCCACGGGTGAAGAACTGGAAATGAGCCGGTACATGCGGCGTGCACTCGAGGAGGCCGGGCTCTCCGTTTCGTGGCAAGAGGTCGAAGAAGGCCGCGCGAATGTAGTGGGACTGTGGGAAGGCGCCGGGAACGGAAAAAGCCTGATGTTCAACGGGCACATGGACACTTCAAACACCGGGCGCGAGGAATTTCTCACTGGAATCGGGTACAAACCGAATGCCATCATCAAGAACGGGCTGATCTACGGCCTCGGCATCTACAACATGAAGGGCGCGCTGGTGTGCTACACACAAGCGGTGAAAGCGCTCAAGCGCTGCGGGGTGAAACTGGAAGGTGACCTGATCCTTGCTGCGGTAGTCGGCGAAATCGAGAAAACCCAGTGGAGCGATGAATTTGTTGGCAAGGAGTTTCGCGGCTATGGCGTCGGGACCCACCATCTCGTGAATCACGGCGTGCTGCCTGACATGTGCATCCTCGGGGAGCCCACCGATCTGCAACTAGTTCTTGGCCATTACGGCACGGTGTGGATTCGTCTTTCCGTGCAGGGCCACTACGTGCATACCGGCTTCACGCGCGGAAAGCAGGAATTGAGTTCCGTGTTTCGCATGAAAGAAATTCTGCCGGCGATTTACGACTGGATTTCGGTTTGGGAAAAGAAGGCGACCTACGACGGCCAGCCCGGTGCAGTAAATGTAGGCTGCATCCGCGGCGGTTATCCCTGGCGCGTGAGCCGCACGCCAGACCGCACGGACGTTTTCCTCGATGTGCGCGTGCCTCCGACGATGCCGCTGAAAGAAGCGCGCGTGGCCTTCAAGCAGCTTGTCCTTGACCTTCGTAAAAAACATCCGGAATACGGCGTGGAGTACGAAACGTTCGTTTCGGTTCCCGGCGCGGAAATTTCCAAGGATCATCCGCTGGTCAAAACCGTTGAAGCCTGCCACCAGCAGGTTCTTGGCACGTCCGCAAAGCATGCGACGGTCTTGTGGGATTCGGATGCTTCGGTGATGACGCGCTTTGGCATCGAAACGTTGAACTATGGGCCGTCGAGCGGTCCGCGCGACGCCGAAGGTGAAAAAGTGGCGATCGCGACGCTGCTGAACACGGCAAAAGTTTATGCTCTGGCCGCCGCGGAAATTTGCGGCGCGCATGGATAAGCATGGATTTCCGAGGTCGCGTATGACCACGCAAAAAGAAATTGACCGCCGCTACGCCAACATTCGCGCAGCCATGGCAGCGAATCACATCGACGCGCTCATCGTTTGTGGCAATCAATACGCGGGTTTTGAAGGTGCCATTCGTTATGTCTCCGGCTTCGAAATCGTCCATCGCTATGCATATCTATTGCTCCCTCTTTCCGGTGAAGCGACACTCGTCTTTCCTCTCGAGGCTCGCTGGATTGGCGACAAGAAAGCACCCTGGGTGCGCGATCAAGTGTGGGCGGAAATTCCAGGAAAATGGCTGCGCGACAAAATCGTAGAGAAGAAATGGAAGCACATTGCTGTCTATGGCTTGGACTTCATCATGGCTGTGCGCGATTACCGCGAACTCCAGCAGGGCTCCTTCGAACTTGTTCCTTTTGATTTTCAGTTCGATATGGCGCGCGCGGTGAAAAGCGAGGAAGAGCTCGCCGGGGTTCGAGACGCCATGGACATTATCCTGGACGGCTTTGATGCGCTCCTGAAGGCCTATCAACCCGGTAAGACCGAAGCGGAAATCATGGCCCCTGCGGTCGAGCGCTTTTTCGCACGCGGCGCCGGACCGCGCATGATGAACATCGTCCTGAGTGGCACAGGCGGCGAAGCAGAAGCGCACTTCAAGGTTCCATCGCTTCGCACGGTCGCTCGTGATGATCTGTTGCTATATTCGCTAGAAGTCACCGGCGCCAATGGCTATTGGGTGGAATTTTCCCGCGCCTTGATTCAAGGAAAGCCCAGTCGACGCACGCGCGCGATGAGTGACGTTTATCCGGAAGCCATGGAAGCGGCGCGTCTGAAAATGCGCGACGGCGCCCTGGCCTCGGATGTTCACAAAGCCGCCGCTCAAGTTTTTCAGCGCTCCGGTTTCGCTCTCGGCCATCTCACCGGCCATTCCATCGGCCTCACCATGATCGAACATCCCGCCATCGGCGCGAACACGAAGATCGAACTCAAAGAAAACATGGTTTGCAGTTTTCATCCGCAAGTTGTCGACCAGGACGGCCAGGTTTGCCTGTATACGCAAGACACCTACCGCATCGGCAAGAAAGAAGGGGAGTGCCTCGCCAGCGTGCCGTGGAAGTTTTACTCCGGAGCGGAGGTCTCGAAAACGGCATGAGCGTTTTCGCCTTGGTCCACGGCTCTTGTCAAGATGCCTGGGTGTGGCACAAGGTGATAGCAGCTTTGCACGGTGCTGGCCACCAGGCGGTAGCCATGGATCTGCCACTGGAAGACCCGAACGCCGGCGCGAGCGAATATGCGAATGCAGTAGTGCGCGCTCTCGCTGACCTGGATGAGCCACCCATTCTGGTTGGCCACTCCATGGCAGGAATGGCTATCCCGGTTGTTGCTTCCCGCCGCCCCGTGCAGTTGCTAGTGTTTCTTGCTGCGGCCATCCCGAAACTGGAGCGGAGCTTGTTTGACCGGTTCCGCGGCGAAGAACGCGACATGTTTCAGCCGGACTGGCCGGGGAAAGATCCATCGCGGAACCGTCAGCATGCGCTCGACTACCTCTTTCATGATTGCAATGCGGCGCTGGCTGAGGAGGCCGTCGCCCATCTGCGCCCGCAAGCCTCAAGTCGCGCGGCTACGGAACCGCCGCCGATTGCGAAATGGCCTGCGGTCCCCAGCCAATCCATCGTTTGCGCGCAGGACCGGACGTTCAATCCGGAATGGTCGCGGAAAGCCAGCCGGGCGCTACTAGGCGTCGAGCCGCTGGAGATCCCTGGCGGTCACTGCCCGTTTCTTTCTCGGCCAGATTTGCTCGCGGCGGAACTCGCAGGACTCGCGGCTTTGGAGCCTGCATGAGCGTGAAAGTCTGCATCGTCGGCTGCGGGGCGATTGGCAGCATCTTTGGGGCGCATCTCGCGCGATTGGCGGACGTCGAAGTGCACGCTTATGACGTATCCAAGGAGCACGTCAGTGCCATCAACGAACGCGGTTTGCGCATTAGCGGGGCTGAAGACTTTACGGCGCGCTTGCACGCTACTGAGGATTCTTCGCAAATCCCTGTTTGTGATTTTGGAATTGTCGCTACGAAAAGTACGCACACACGTCCGGCGATCGAGCAAACAAAGCATATTTTTGGCCCGAGCAGCGCGGTATGCTCCGTGCAAAATGGGGTTGGCAACGAAGAGATTCTTGCCGAGCACGTGAAATATGTAATTCGTGGCACGACATTTCCCGCTGGGCGCGTGATCGAACCGGGACACGTAGGCTTTGATATCAGCGGGGACACTTGGATCGGGCCATTCGAGCCCGCGAACACACCGTATCAATTTGTTGAAAGACTTTCGGACTTGCTCAATCGCAGCGGCTTGCACGTCATTCCGCTGAAGGACGCACGCGGCGCCCAGTGGACCAAGCTCATCTTCAACGCTTCGACAAATCCGGTGGGCGCGCTGACTCTGCTCCACCACCGCGCGGCCACGCATCTTCCGCCCACCGGTGCTCTTTTCAATGACCTCATCGCGGAGGGTGAAGCGGTGGCCAAGGCCTTAGGCATCGAGCTTCACGGTGATCCGCGCGCGCTGGTCGAAAAAGGCGCCAGTGCTCCCGGCAAGCACAATGCCAGCATGTTGCAAGACGTGCTCGCCAAGCGCCAGACCGAAGTCGATTTCATGAACGGAGCAATTGTGGAATGGGGAAAAAAGATCGGTGTGCCAACGCCGCTCAATCGTGCCATGTGGCAGTTGATCAAAGGGCTCGAGCATTCCTGGACTGATCCGTGAACCTTGTCTTCGGCGTTGTCAATGGCCTTTCCGGGAGGTCCCGATGCAAAACAAGCCCGCACCCAGCACGGAGATTCGCAGGGCGGAACGGAAAGACATCGGCACGCTGGTGCGGATGCGCATTGCTCTGCTACAGGAAGTCGGCAATTTGCGTAGTCAAGCTGACTCGAAACAGCTGATTGGCGCGATCCGAAGCTACTTTAAGAAGGAATTGCCGCGCCGGCTCGTAAGCGAGCCTGAGGTGGAGCAAATGGAGCAATGAGCCTTCCATTCAAAATCGGCGTTCTGCAATTGAGCATGGAGCCGCTCAACGAGACGGTGCAAATGGCGCAAGCTTGCGAAGCTGCGGGCTTCGACGTCTTTTGGCTGGCGGAAGCGTACCCCTGGTGGCGCAAGCATTCTCTGGAGGCGCGCTCTTCCACGGCGACGACTGCGATCATCGCACGCGAAACCAAGAGAATGGCCATCGGCTGGGGCATCATTTCGCCTTACACGCGTCATCCCGTGCAGATCGCGATGGAGGCTCGCGTTCTTCAAGAGGCTGCCGGAGAAGGGCGCTTCCTTCTAGGTCTTGGCGCGTCGAAAATTTTCATGAAGGAAATCGGCGAAGGGGAAAGGGGCAGGGAAGTCGGCCCCGGCGTGGTCTTGCGGGAAAGCATTGAAATCATCAGGGCCATGCTTTCCGGTGAGGAAGTGAAATACGAGGGCAAAGCGTTTCAGGCTTTCGCGCCCCCGCTCAAAGCTGAAGCACACGCTCCGCGCTGGCAGCCGCCCATGTACCTTGGCGCAACGGGCCCGGTGTTGCAGCGGCTCGCCGGCGCTATGACACAAGGCTTGCTCACGGCAAGCATCACTACGCCTAAATTTGCCGCTTATTCGCGTAACGTCATGGAAGAGGCCGCGAAAAAAGCCGGTCGCGACGGCTCACAACTTGATCTTGGATGCGTGGTAGTCGGAAGTATTGGCGAAGATCCAATAACTGCCCGCGAGGGCGCGCGCGAAATGGCGGCGATGTATCTCGCGAACAAGGTACAAAACATCAAGGGCTCTGCCGACACACTGCTTGCATGTGCGGGCCTCGCACCAGAGGAAATTCAGCCCATTGCCGACGCGATGGAAAAAGGCGGCCGCAAAGCCGCAGCGCGCGCCGTTTCCAACGAGGTGCTCGATAAAGTTCGCCCCATCGCTGGCTCGCCAAAGCAATGCATCGAACAACTGGAGGAATATCACACGGCCGGCTGCACGCAGATGATGCTGGAGCTTTGGGGCGAAGACCGCCTTCGACAAGCCCGCCTTTTCGGCGAAAAGGTCCTCCCTCATTTCCACAAGAAGTAGCAGGGCAGAACTGCAGGCGCGTCTGACACCTCTTCCGTAGAGCCCGGACTTTCCGATGGCCCGCAGGTTTTAGCGGCGCCTTTCCTCTTTTCTCTGTGGTAGGATTCGCCTGATTTTTCGTGCAATACGAGAATCGCATGGGCTCGCGAATTAATGTTCAGAAAAGATTGCTCCTAAGGTGTCGTGTGGGCAATGATTTCTCTCGTCTTCAGCATCCTCTTTGCTTGTTCCTCATGCTGGTAATTCTCTCGACGCCCTGGAGGGTTTCTGCCAACGATGAAAAACACGCCCTGCCGTCCCACGTTCCTCCCAAACGCTCTTCGCAAATCCGGGATGGCTTCGGAATCAACTCCGACCTTCCTCGTGACCCGTACTTGCCTTGGAACCGGCGCTGGTGGACGCGCATGTTTGATGCAGGCTTCAAATGGATCCGCATTGGCCAATACGAGAATAGTTCCGATTGGACGAGTTGGGATTGGGTCGAGCAAAAGCGCGGGGTCTTTTCCGTTCCGCAGCAGGTCGAAGATTACGTGGACTCCCTCGTCGATAACGGCGTGCTCATCCAGGTCCAGCTTTTGTACGGCAACGCCATGTACACTTCGCCGTCCGGAAAGCTTCCTGACGTCAGCGTTCCCGCACCGGGTTCTTTTCACAACCCTGACCGCAGTCTTTACTCGATCTTTTGGCCTCCAAAATCACCGGAGCAGATCAATGCGTTCAATCGCTACGCGCAATGGATGGTGCAGCACTTTCGCGGGCGCATTTCCTACTGGGCTCTCTGGAATGAGCAAGACATCGATTACTGGAATCCGGTTCCGAATCCCGAAGAATATGGCCGGCTTCTGAAATCTTTCGTGCACGCGGTTCATGAAACCAATCCAGAAGCCAAAGTCATCTATGGAGCCCAAGCGGATCCAACCAGAGATTTTACCCAGCGCGCCCTGGATAGCTGTCAGTGCAGTTCCGGCATCGACGTCTACGCCTATCACACCTATCCTGGATACGGCAGGAATCTGCATCCCGAAACGATGGACGCGGGTGCGTATGGGAAGGATTCTCCAAAAGCCTTGCGCCAGTTCGTCAAAAGACATCTCTTTTTTTGACGACGAATTCAATGCCATTCCTTCCTGGCAGGGTTCCGACGAATCGGTTCAGGCAAAATATGTTCCCCGAGGCCTCCTCTACAATTTGGCTGCGGGCGTCAAGACTTTCCCTTGGCTGCTCACGGCAGCGACCGATGGCAACGAATACGAGGACTTTGGCATCATCCACGGATTGACGTATCACGAAACCGATTTCACGCCGCGCGCTGTCTTCGGCGCGCTGCAAAACACCAATGCTCTCTTTTCTGAAGCAAAACTCGATCCTTCGATCGAGATTGCGGGCGCCGAAGTGCCTTCGCAGTTCCGTGCCGATTATCCCTTTCTTGCGTACGGTTTTCGTGCTCTGTCGGGAAAGGCAATCGTGGCATATTGGCTCGCAGGCCACAGTTCTCCGGGCGACGTTTTTCCTCCGATCTACTCGGAGCTTACACTCAAAAAAACGGGCATCGAGCACCCCGTGCTGATCGACGTGGTCTCGGGAGAGATCAAGCGAGTCGCTTGGAAGAAGGGCACGAGCGATACGCTCGAAGCGCTGCCCCTACGCGACACCGTGATAGCCATAGCCGACGAGAGTTATTTCGATTGGCCCGTATTGCCTGAAACTCCCAGCTCCCTCAACGTTATTTTCAGTGAGGGCTCTCTTAAGCTTACTTGGGCGGTTCACGCGGAGACTAAAGGCGTCAACGTCGAACGCCAGATCATCAACGGTTCTGCTGGCCGCGGAAATTGGCAGAAACTCGCTCGACTGCCCGCGGTAACAACAGAATACTCCGACACCGGCGTTCCGCGGGGAAACTCCGTCGGATATCGCGTTCGCGCCTTCAACGACGCCGGCGAATCCGCGTATTCCAACATCGTTAGAGTCCATTGGTGACGAGTCGCTGGCTGGACAAGGAATTTTTGCGATGGCAAAACTCGCTATCACAGGTGGGAAGCCGGTTCGCCGGAAACCTTTTCCAGCTTGGCCAGTTTATTCCAAGGAGGAAGCTCGAGCGCTCATGAAGGTGCTGCGCTCCCGAAGTTGGGGCGGCTATCCGTTTCCCAATACGCATGCGAATGCATTCGCCGCAAAATTCGCCAAAGCCCACGGCGCAAAATATGGCATCGCCCTCGCCAATGGCACGGTCGCTATCGAAGTTGCCCTGAAAGCAATCGGCATCAAACCGGGTGACGAAGTCCTTGTCCCTGCCTATACCTGGGAGGGCACGGTCGGTCCAATCCTGTTGTTGAACGCTGTTCCTGTTTTTGTTGACGTGGACCGAGACACCTATTGCCTGGACGCACGGCTCATTGAGCAGGCTTTGACTCCCAAGACGCGCGCAATACTTCCGGTGCACCTGGCCATGAACTTCGCGGACCTTGACGAGATCCTGCGCATGGCTCGCTCCCGAAACCTGGCGGTCATCGAGGATTGCGCCCACGCCCACGGCGGCAAATGGCGCGACAAAGGCGCAGGTGCCTCCGGCGATTTCGGCTGCTTCAGCTTTCAGTCCAGCAAACTGATCACTTCCGGAGAGGGCGGCGCCG
>QHYJ01000040.1 GCA_003223255.1 Acidobacteriota bacterium
TCGGGATTCACCTTAGGTACGAGATACCCATAGCGCTGCAGCAGGCGTGTTGCCAGAACGCGAGCACGCAAACTCGACCGGAGGCGTTCGGCTATGGAAACATCCGTCAGATCCGACTCCTCAAGAATTTGCCCGCTGACCCCAGCTTCTTGAGCAAGGATGCGTTTGAACTCCACCATGAGGCCAGCCTCTTTGTTCAGGACCTCGAGGATCTGTTCGGCAGAGGCTGCCACACGGTCAAGATTGTCGGAGATAATGTCCGGCGGGCGCGCGGGCACTCGAGTTGGCTCTGAGCCGGACCCTTGCGTCGCCCTCTGCTGAGATTGTTGCTGCGGCATTGCCGCCGGTACTGCGAGACTACCAGCTAAAAACATCGCGGCGGCTTGCCGTGACGCCCAGCTAATGCTTGCGCGGCCTTTGATGTTGCTACTTCTCATTAGCTCCCCCCATGTGCATGCCTTCTCGCAGCTAAATCGTTGGCCAGGCAATTCCTTTCAACTGAGATCTCGGGATATGTTGCACTCATCATCGCCACTTTCTCTGGTGACGCAAGCGACAGCGGGCGACAATTCTCCGGTGTCGTACTTTGTCGCTCCGCTGTAGCCGTTCTCTTTACAAGGCATTTCGTGCCCGCCCGGCTGCGATGGTCAATGTGTGTTGTTGACGGCGAATCTACTTCGCAAAGCGCCAAGTACTCCCTCCTCGGAAGCCTCAATGCTGCTCGAATGAATATCGAGCGAGGCCCAGTAATAGACGACATAATTCTTTGCAGGCGCCACGGCGATCACGCGTACTTCGGGATGCTCCCGAAGCAAAACATCGCAAATCAGCGGCCTTTCTTCCGGATGGTCGAGAGCGATGACCACGAAATTCGGGTGCGTTCTATTCACGCTCTCGGAAATCTCAGACTCTTCCGCGACTTCACCGACAATTTCTATGTCGGGCTGGTCGGCAAAGGTCGAGAGAATGGTTTCGCGCATAAGGCGCGGGCGATTCGCCACGAGGACCCGGATGGACTTTTCCATGGGCACGCTCCCTGCGGGATGAGTATTCTGGCTCCGGTCGACGAACGTAAGAATCAAAATTGCTCTAAACGCAGGACCTAATTCCATGGAATTCAGGGACTTGCGGGGTTTTGGTACGTACCAACTTTGACCCAGCTTGACCTGAGAAATGACCCATCGACATAACTGTCGGGCAAAGGCGACACCGGCAAGAGGATTCTTTCGTTTGTTCCCAGAGGCAACTTTGCTTTGACTTAGGGAATCGATGCCATCATAGGTTTGGAAGGTTTGGAAACAACTTGCTTTTATGTTATCGGATTAATATACTCTCCGTCCAAAAGATTTCATATTTTGCAACGGAAACATATCCTCTATATATGTGTAGTACCTGTCAAAGTAACAGTCGTCGGTGCAACGAGAGTTTTTATATTTTCTGGCACTGTTGATTCGACTGCCCTAGACCGGGGGGGCTTGACAAGTGGACGGAGTCACTTTACCGTGTTTGCGTAATTTTGGCGGCTGGCATGCTGTCCGTCCATTGCGCGCTGTCGCCTTATCATTATCTGTCCTCGGCGAGCTCGTTACCACGAGGCGTGTGGACCCCAATGAATGACACTATCGCCCATGAGCCCATACGGGTGTTTCTGTTGATCGAGAATCGCCTGCTGCGCGAAGCGTTGGATCGGCTTTTTCGCAAGCGCTCCGATCTGGCGGTCGTTGGACAAAGCGGCCAGACAGATTTGACCATTCAGGACCTCCAGGATTCGAAATGCGATGTGCTGGTGGTAGCGTCTTTCCAAGCACATTGGCTTCCCGCAGACTTCACACTCGAGTACCTGGGGCAGCTTGGCCTCAAAGTTGTCCTGATCGGCATGGATCCTGATGAGAAGCAATTTATGGCGGCAGTGCGCGCCGGCGTGACTGGCTATTTGTTGAAAGATGCCTCGGCTTCTGATGTCGTAAACGCTGTGCGCGCTGTCTTTCGGGATGAGGCCGTTTGCCCGTCTCAGCTTTGTAGCACTCTGTTCCGGTTCGTCGCTCAAACAGCTGAGGAGATGCCTTCCGAAAACCTGGCTTCAAGACCCGAACTCACTCTGCGACAGCAGCAATTGGTCGCTCTGGTTGCCAAGGGTCTTACAAATAAAGAGATCGCGTCGCAACTGAACTTGTCGGAATATACGGTGAGGAACCACATTCATCGAATTCTGAAGCAGGTGGACGCCGAGAGCCGCAGTGAAGCCGTTCAAGTGATCCGCGCAAGCGGATATTCAATTAACCCATAACTTTCCTGGACGTCCCGCTGGCATCGGTGACGAAATTCGCTCGCACGACAAGTGCGTTATCGATTGATGTAGATGTCGACTTCTCATAATTCTTTCCATGCATCCCGGCATCAAGAGATTTTGCTGAGTCCGCCGCCGTCGACGCCGTCGAGACTTTTGTTGTGAAAGTGGCACGAGAAGGGTTAAGATTCGCAACCAAGAATTTGAATAACGGCTGTGCAGGTATTTTGTAGCCGAGATTCACGGGAAAATGAGCGTCGGAAAGTTGATCTTGCTCATGCTGGTATGTCTAAGCCACCCGGCGTTGTCTCTGGGTCAGGATGGCGAGAGTCAACCCTCGGATACCTCGAATGGAATTTTGAGGGCGTCGAGACCGCCTGATCTCAACAGCAGTATCTATTACAAAAACAAGCTCGAATTCTCCTTGGAAACAGGATGGCTTCCTATCAACATCCCGTTTATCTTTGACTGCTTTGTGGGCGACCAATACAACGTGACCGGGCTTAACTACACTCTGGTTCCCACGCTTGCTTCCTTGCGATGGCAAATGGGCAACGTCGGAGGGCCTTGGATTCTCCGTGGCAATTTTGATCTTACGTTCAGCGGAGCATTCACTTGGATTCCGCGCGGACCCGAAACGCACTATCAGGCTTTTGACGTGGGGATTCGACGAAATTTTGTCCGGCACAACGGGAGAACCGCACCCTATTTCGACGTACGCCTGGGTGTGGGACGGATTGACGCTAAGGGCCCCCTGGGAGTGCCGTATGCGCAGGGGCAAGACTTGACGTTTACCTTCATGATGGGCAGCGGAGTGCGGTACAACTTCAATTCTCGGTACGCGATCTCGGTTGGACTTAATTATATGCACGTATCGAATCTGTATTTGTCGGAACCGAGGTTCTACAACTATGGGATTAATGTGTACGGGCCCATGTTTGGGCTCGATGTACGATTAGGAAAGCCTAAAGGTTCCTCCACTCGATGACACGTGGATATGGAGCCAGGGTTGCGAAGGCTGTGACCTGCGGCTGCGCGTCGGAGCAGGAAAGTAAAACATTGGCGCGGCCAGTGTCGTCAGAGATCACTGCAATCGGCCTTACTCTATGGCGCGGCGTAGACCGCGGAGTAAAGTAACCGCAACGATCGTGTTCAGGGGCGCGCGGGTGCTTTCGATGATTCTGTGCACCTCATCACCGGTGAGTGGATAGTCGATGCCCGGCAGTCCGGCCGGATAATTTCACCCTTAGTCTCGGTAAGACCAATCGGCGCGGAATTCAGCCTACAAAGGAGGGACGGGCTTGTTGCACGCTTGGATCATTGGCGCTTGCGCGCTGTTGCTGGGGGCTGGCAGCGCCTTCGCTCAGGAGCGCGGGCACGCCTCGGCTGAGAAATTAGGCGATGCGCACTTTTCCACGTCGTGCAACAGAGCGGCGCAAAAAGAGTTCGACCGGGCGGTGGCGCTGCTGCATTCCTTCCAGTTCAGCAGGGCAATGCAGGGATTCGACGCAGCGCTGAACAACGATGCAACCTGCGGAATCGCGTATTGGGGCATCGCACTCAGTCAGTGGAGTAACCCCTTCGCCGCCGGAATAAAAGACACGAGCCAATCGGCAAAACTACCAGCGCGAAGACAGAACGCGAGCGGGCATACATTGCTGCCGTGGGCATGCTGTATGACGACTTCGATAAGACACCGCAGCGTGCCCGCTTACTCGCGTATCGCGACGCGATGTCTGCGCTCGCGGCAAAATACCCGACGGACAACGAAGCACAGATCTTCTACGCGCTGGCGATCGCGGCCTCCGAGGATCCCGCGGACAAAACCTACGCAGGGCGGGTGGAAGCGGGGGCGATTCTGGAGAAACTCTTCAAGGAGGAGCCGAATCATCCAGGACTTGCGCACTACATTATTCATACCTACGACGTTCCTCCCCTGGCCCCACGCGCGCTGGACGCGGCACGGCGTTATTCCGAGATTGCGCCGGGTGCACCACACGCTCTGCACATGCCTTCGCACACGTTCACCCGCACGGGCTATTGGCAGGATTCCGTCAGCAGCAACATAGCGGCAGCTGCGAGCGCGAAACGCGAGGGCCAGATCGCGGAAGAACTCCACGCCAGTGACTACCTGACCTATGCCTACCTGCAAACGGCTCGGGACCAGGCAGCGCGCAGCGTATTGTACTCCCTGCCGGAGATTGCAGCCCGGTTCGATCCGAACGCTGTGGTCAGCGGCGCGGCTGGACCCTCGGCGGGGTATTTTGCGTTGGCGGCAATCCCGGCGCGCTACGCGCTGGAACGTGGGGATTGGAAGCAGGCGGCCCAACTCACTCCGCGCGAGTCGCCCTTTCCCTACACCGAGGCGATAACCTGGTTCGCGCGCGGTTACGGTTCAGCCCGAGTGGGACACGTTCCGGCGGCGTACGAGGCGGCGGCGTCTCTGAAGCAGATTGCAGAGATATTGGTGAAATCTGGCGAAAGCTACTGGGCTCTGCAGGTGCACATCCAAGAGCTTGCGGTGCGTGCATGGGCCCTGATGGCAGAAGGGAAAAAGAAAAAAGCGCTGTTCGAGATGGACTCAGCGGCAGTGCTGGAAGATGGAACGGAAAAGAGCGCGGTAACACCGGGATCGCTAGCCCCGGCGCGCGAGCTGCTGGGCGAGATGTTGCTCGCGGCAAGTCAGCCGGCCGGGGCGCTTCTGCAATTTGAAGCGACTCTGAAAAAGGAGCCGAGGCGCTTCCGAGCGCTCTATGGAGCGGGACACGCTGCACAACTCAGCGGAAACGAGGAAGCGAGTCAGAGATATTTTCGACAATTACTGAAGGTTTGCCAACGTGCCGACAAGCCAGAACGAGCCGAGCTTCTAGAAGCGGAAAGGGCCGTTTCGCAGAAATAGCTTTGAGCTTCACCTAAAGAAAGAGGCCTGCAGCCGGAAATGTGGTGATCCACGCGAATGTTCTTAAGGCCCGAGCAACTCGGACAGATGTTTTTGACCGCGCTGTTGCGTCCACAGGCTTCGGTTGCTGGCCTTCAGTACTCGAGGTGGGCGATGACGAAAGTGTTTGTGTGCGATGGGGCGATGGGGTGTAGGAAGAAATTCTCTGTAGGGGGACCGGCCAGCTGCGCCCGGATTCGAGCTTTTCTCTCACCTTACCAGGGTTAGCTACGTGTTCTTTATTTCATTATCGGCTACGCGTACGCCCTCGGTCGCCCCGCCTTCCACAAATCCCTGAAAGTTTAGGGAAGTGCCTTCGTTGCAGAAGTGGATATTGCCTTCCTGCACTGCCTCGATGCCTCTGATCGTGGTGTATTGGGCTAGTACTCGGACTTTGCAAACGTGATTCCGACGATTGGGTCCGCGACGGACCTTGACGATGGGCCGGGGTGTGAGTAGGATATGTTTGAGTGATATATATGCGAGTAAAAGGGTTTGCGCGGGAGTTGAAGAAGGGGAGCGCGGAGCTGCTGATTTTGTCGCTGCTGGAGCAGCGGGCGCGGCACGGGTATGAGATCAGCAAGCTGATCGAGCAGCGCTCGGAGGGCGTGCTGCAGTTCAATGTGGCGTCGTTTTATCCGCTGCTGTACCGGCTGGAAGAGCGGGGATTTATCGAGGGGCGCTGGGTGGAAAAGGCGGGGCAGCGGAGAAGGCGGTATTACCGGGTGACGGCAGAGGGGCGGGCGGTGTTGAAGGAGCACCGCAGCGCGTGGGCGAATTTCGTGGGAGCGGTAAACCGGATTACGGGGGAGGAACATGCCTGAATGGAAGCGCGAGATACGGGAAGCGCTGGCGGGCGCGAAGCTGGAGACAGATGCAGCGCGCGAGGAAGCCGTGGTGGAGGAGTTGGAGCAGGATTTGGCGGAGCGGTATGAGGAGTTGGTGAGGAATGGGGCCGCGGAACAGGACGCGCGCCGGATGTTGAGCGAGGAATTACGAGATGCGCGATTTCTGGCGGGATTGCGGCCGCCGCTCGAGAGGCGGCAGGAGCCGGCGGTGCCGGGGCTGGGCCGGCAGGAACGATTTTTAGCCGGGTTGAGCCGCGACGTGCGGCTGGGCGCGCGGCTACTGCGGAAGAATCCAGTGTTTGCGCTGGTAGCAATTCTGTCGCTCACACTGGGAATCGGGGCGAACACAGCGATTTTTGAGTTGCTCGATGCGGTGCTGCTGCGGACGCTGCCGGTGGCGGCGCCAGAGCAGTTGGCGGAGGTTCGTGTGAATCACGCGGGCCGGATTGGAAGCACGGTGGCACGGCAGCAGGACTTTTCTAGCGCGCAATGGAAGGAAGTAGAAACGCAGCAGCAAGGATTTTCGGAGATTGCCGCGTGGAGCACGCAAGGTTTCAACCTGGGGCGGGGCGGCGAAGCGCGCTACGCGAAAGGGTTGTGGGTGAGCGGGGATTTTTTTCAGGTGCTGCGACTGCAGCCAGAGTTAGGCCGGCTGCTCACGAAGAGCGATGACTACAAGGGATGCGGCGTAGAGGGCGCGGTGATCAGCGATGGATTTTGGCAGCGGGAATTTGGCGGGCGTGCGGATGCGATCGGGAAGACGCTTTCGCTGAATGGCCAGCCGTTCCAGGTTATTGGCGTGACGCCGGCAAGTTTTTCGGGGTTGGAGGCGGGATTCAATTTCGATGTGGCGGTACCACTCTGCAGCGAGCCGACGGTGCAGGGAGATCAGTCGTGGACCGCAGGCGCGACAACGTGGTGGCTGGCAGTGATTGGGAGATTGAAGCCGGGATGGACGGCGGAACGAGCGGCGGTGCAGTTGAACGCGGTGGCGCCGGGGATTTTCGCAGCGACGCTGCCTGCGGAGTACGACGCGGCGGCGCGAGAGAAGTATTTGAAATTTACCTTTCGCGTTTTGCCAGCGGGGACCGGAGTTTCAGAACTTAGAGCGAGCTACGCGGCTCCGCTTTTTGTGTTGCTGGGAATTTCGGGATTGGTGCTGCTGATTGCGTGCGCGAACCTGGCGAACCTGATGCTGGCGCGAGCGAGCGCGCGAGAGCGGGAAATGGCGCTGCGGGTAACGTTAGGAGCATCGCGAGGGCGGTTAATCCAACAAATGTTGGTGGAGAGCTTGCTGCTTTCAGCGATCGGCGCGGCCGGAGGTGCGGTGCTGGCGCAGGCGCTGAGCAGATTGCTGATCGGTTTCATCAGCAGCGAAGACAATCCGATTTTTCTCCCGCTGTCGGCAGACTGGCGGGTACTGTTGTTCACGACGGCGCTTGGGGTACTTACGTGTTTGCTGTGCGGGATTGCTCCTGCGTTGCAAGCAGCAAGATCGGACCCGGGATATGCGATGAAAGGAGGCGGGCGGGGAAGCACCGCGGGGCGACGAGGGCTAGCGTTGAGGCGCGGATTGGTGGTTTCGCAGGTGGCGCTTTCGCTGGTGCTGCTGGTGGCGGCGCTGCTGTTCGTGCAAACGTTCCGAAATTTGGTGTCGGTGAACGCGGGACTGCAGCAAGACGGCGTGCTGGTGGCGGATTTCGACTTTTCGCCCTTGAAGATGCCGGTGGGGCGGCGGCCAGAATATAAGCGGGAGTTGCTGGCGAGGGTGAGAGCGGTTCCTGGCGTGGATGATGCGGCTGAAGCGATCAACGTTCCGATGACGGGCAACTCGTGGAACCGCTTCATTGATATTCCGGAGAAGGGCGTTCATAGAAGGATCATAGACTTCAACACGGTGAGCGATCAGTTCTTCCGGACGTTGGAGGTGCCGCTGCTGGCGGGACGTGATTTCGAGGAATCGGATACACCGAATTCGCCGCGCGTCGCGATTGTGAATGAACGCTTCGCGCAGGAGATTCTTGGGGGAAGCAATCCCATCGGAGTGACGTTTCGCGTAACGCGCGGGAAGCCGGAGGAGAGGGTGTATCAGATTGTCGGACTCGTGGGGAACACGAAGTATCGCGACGTGCGGGAAGATTTTCAGCCGATTATTTTTCT
This sequence comes from Acidobacteriota bacterium, assembly GCA_003223255.1. GTDB lineage: Bacteria > Acidobacteriota > Terriglobia > Acidiferrales > UBA7541 > Acidiferrum. The sequence continues at coordinate 8,234 of QHYJ01000040.1, forward strand.
GGCGGAGAGCCAGGACGCGGAGCCGGACCCGGATTCGACATTTGTGGTTCGTTCCGGGGAGAGCGCGGCGTCACTGATTGGGGCGCTGAAAGAAATGGCGGAGAGGACGAGTCCGGAAATTGTGTTGAACTTCGGCGTGCTGCGAACGTCGGTGCTGCGAGGATTGGCGCGAGAGAGGCTCATGGCGACGCTTTCCGGGTTTTATGGCGGTTTGGCGGCAACGCTGGCGATGGTGGGGCTGTACGGGATTGTTTCGTTCATGGTGGTTCGGCGAAGAAATGAGATCGGGATTCGGATGGCGATGGGAGCGGGAAGGACGAGGATTTTGCGCATGATTCTGCGGGAAGGGATGGTGTTGTTGGGGGCAGGGCTAGTAATTGGAGTGATTTTGGTGCTGGCTGCGGGGAATGCGGCGCGGGCGATGTTGTTTGGAGTGAAGGCGAATGATGCGGCGAGTCTGGGGCTGGGGGTGGGAGCGCTGGCGGTGGCGGCGGTGTGCGCGAGTCTGATTCCCGCGGCGCGCGCGACGGGAGTGCAACCGGTGGAGGTTTTGCGGGAAGATTGACGACTCCCCACGCCTAAACGGCGGGGGATTCTTCGGAGCTACTATGCGACCTTACTGCGTCTCCACAGGCTCAAACCGAGCGTCCCTCGGCGAAGAGCAGCTTAACTTTCGGCGAGCGAACCTTTGGAATTTGCCTCTTACGTCTTTTCTCGCGGCTCGGCACCGTCGCACCTTGCCAGTGCTCGTGTGCCGAGCGCAATTAGGAACATCTGGGTACCTGGGCTTGTTGGCTTTAGGGTGGGGATATAAGGCCCCGTAGACCGGCAAGGTTCTTTAAGGTTCTTTATGATAGGTTCTTTTTAGGTTCTTTGCCAAAGCTTGACAGACAAAGGGAGTTGAAATAACGTAGACGAAGAAAAAGCGAACACGAAGCTTTAACCTTATTGTGGCTACGTAACGCCAACAGAACAAACGAAGAAACCGCTGGACCAGAGAGTACAAGAATGACGACCCCAGTAGAAGGAACCAAGACGATTGAGTACGCGGAAGCGGAGCAGCTTCAGAGAGTTCCCGACAACGGCGCTCCAATTCACAGTTGGGGGGTAGCGGGTCGGGTAGCGCACAACGAGGTGGACATGATTGTCCTCTCCGTCCCGAGGCACCAACTGCGAGGAAGAGTATCTTAATTTTTTTGGTCCAAGCATGTTGCGAAAGCAAGGCTATAAATTCGAGGCGCAGCCGAACGGCGAACAACTTCGCAACCTGCGGAGATTCGTGGGTGCCTGCCGTTTCGTCTACAACAAGGCGTTGGCGCTCAACAAAGAACGGTACGAGGAGAAGGCGAAGCGCCTGGGCTACGCTGGCCTTTGTGCTCTGTTGCCGAGGTGGAAAACCGAGTTCGCGTGGCTCTCTGATGTACCGGCGCAAGCGTTGCAGCAATCGCTGAAAGACTTGGAGCGCGCGTTCACCAACTTCTTCGAGAAGCGCGCCGAGTTCCCTGAATTTCACAAGAAGGGTCGGAAAGACTCGTTTCGTATCCCCCAAGGCTTCCAGGTTGACAACCACAACGGGCGGATCAAACTGCCCAAAATTGGCTGGATGCGCTACCGCAAATCACGGGAAATCGCAGGCACGCCGAAGAACGTCACCGTTAGCCTGGTGCCTGGCAAAGCCTTCATCTCCATTCAGACCGAGCGGGAAGTCGCGACGCCCATGCACCCGTCCAAGTCGTCGGTTGGTTTGGATTGGGGCATCAAGAGGTTCTATACCCTGTCGAACGGCGACTATGAAGAACAATTGTCACCGCTCCGACAGTTCGCTGTGAAAGTGGCGAAGTTGCAGCGTGTTCTCAACCGCAAGAAGAAGTTCTCGAAGAACTGGAAGAAGCCCAAGTTTAAGGTCTCGAAGTTGCACAACAAAATTGCCAACATCAGAAAGGATTTTGTACACAAGTCGTCGAAGGACCTGAGCAAAAACCACGCCGTGGTGTTCATCGAGGACTTGTCCATCCGGAACATGTCAAAGTCAGCGAGGGGCAGCCAAGAGAAGCACGGCAAGAACGTCAAGCGGAAGTCCGGCTTGAATCGTGCTGTGCTCGACGCCAGCCCGTTCGAACTGCGCCGTCAGTTGCAGTACAAACTGACGTGGCGGGGCGGGTTGCTGGTAGCCGTGCCTCCGCAAAACACCAGCCGCAGGTGTCCTGCGTGCGGTACGGTTTCTGCGGAGAATCGCAGGACGCAAGAGAAGTTCTCGTGCGTCCAGTGCGGCTTCACAGCCAACGCTGATTTCGTAGCAGCCGTAAATATCAAAGAGGCTGGATTAGCCTCGTTAGCCTGTTCGCAATCTTCGGCTGAAGTAAGGCCGTCGTGTCAGGAACCCACCGAAGGTATTCGTGCGTATGCATGAGACCCGTAGGAATCCTCTCCCTTCAGGGAGTGGAGGATGTCAATCAGGGCAAGAGGTCGGCCACTACTTTCGATTGAGCGGGAACAAAGTGGGCTCGGCGGGAGGCTCGTCGGCAATGTCGTCGAGCTCGGGGTAATGCTGGCGGAGCGGCTCGGGCACTTTGACTTTCTTGTGCTTCAGGATGCTGATGAGCTGCAGCGCGTTGACCACGGCCTTGCCTTGAAAATGGTTGTTGGTGATGACGAAGCTGCGCTGCGTGTGCTCGCTGACTTTGCGAACGCGGGCGATCCACGGTTCGAGCTCTTCCTGCGAATAGAGGTAGTTGTAGCGCTCGTGAGCCGGAACGTTTTCGTCGTCGGTAAACCAAGTGTCGTAGCGGCGGCCGTGCAGGCGGACGTAGCCAACGGGCGAAGTTGCTTGCGCGGAAGGCGCGAGCGAACGGCCGATGATGGGCTGGTCGATGTTGCAAATGCCCGCGCCGTGCTCGTGCAAGAGCGCGAGCGTTTCGGGCGCGTTCCAGGTATCGTGGCGCACTTCGACGACGAGCGGATAGTCGCGAAACCGCAACAGCACGGCAGAGAGATACGCCATGGTTTCCTTGGTGCGATGGAAGGAAAAAGGGAATTGCAGGAGCACGGCGCCGAGTTTTCCGGCGGCGCGCAGCACGTCAAAACCGGCGCGCACGGCGCGCTCGTCTTCGGTGGCGGACCCGCCCGTGGTGAAAGCAACATCGTGCGTGAAACGCTGCCAGAGTTTTGCAGTGAAGACGAAATTGCGATTTCCCGAAACCAGATCGACCCACTGCTTGGCGGTTTCCGGTTTAAGCGGCTGGTAAAAGGAAGTGTTGATTTCGATGGTGTCGAAGAATTCGGAGAGATAGGCGGCTTCGTGAAAGCCGTGTGGCCGGCGCGAGGGATACACGTAGCCGCCCCAGTCCGGATACGACCATCCGGCAGGGCCGATCCGCAGGACATGCGCTGCCGCGGCGGGCACACCCTCATGGGTGGCACCGCGACGCTCGGGAATATCCAGGGCATCGGGCTTGCCGGGATGATCTTGAGCGCCAGGCATGTGGAACACGCTGGCGGGCAGCGAAGTTTTTTGTTTGCGCGGCGGCATGGTCGCTATTTACATAGCATAGATGGGGCCCCAGTGCCGCGAGCAGAGTAGTAAGAAGAGCAGAGGGGTGTCAATGCGCCGCGGGATCCGCCGCTAGCGTCAGCCGTGTGAGGCATCACCAACTCTGCCTTTGGATTGACCCACGAGGAACGTACTTTCCTGCCGTGGAAAAATGATGGAAAACCCGAGGGGAGGTGACGGACATGTGACGGACACCGTTGCCCCGGCCGCGACAGGCTGCTATGCTGTGTTCGATGCGGTCCCACTTGCGTAATCCCGTTCGCCTGCCTTGTTCGGAAGAGTCCTACAGGTGCAAACATGAAACTTTCCATCAATTACAGGCATGTCGAATCGCACAAGCCGGTAGAAGTTGAAGCCGAGCGTCACGTTTCCAAACTGCAGAAACTGTTGAAGAGCTACTCGCCAGACCTAGTCCAGTTGCATGGCGGATTTTCGGTGAACCCGCGGACGCAGGACATTTCCTGCGCGCTGACGCTTTCGCTGCCGTCGGGCGTGCTGCGCGCCACCGGCGAAGGCTCCGCCGTGCGCAGCAGTTGCAAGAAGGCGTTCATCGACCTGGAAGCGCAGGTCAAGAAGCACCAAGAAAAGCTGCGCAAGGATTACGAATGGAAGCGGAAACGCCGCCCCAGCACGCGCGAAGTTGTGGTGACGTGACGGCTCCAGTGAGCTTGTGGAAAAAAGCAAGCTCTAGTCTTCGCGACGCAGCGGGTCTAGAGCCGAATTCCGAACTTGCCGTTGCGGCGCGGTGCTAAGTGCAATGCCGTGTTGCTTGCAGCCGGTAGAAATAAATGTACGTGTTGAGGAAGTGACGAGCTTCCAAAAAGCGGAGCATTTCCTCAGATTATGCATTGCCTCAGGTCTTTACCCGATTTACATCGCGACAACTTCTTTCAAACTCCCGGAGCGGGTTGGCGACGGCTGGTGCGGTGGTGTCTCTCGCCACTGACGCTCCAAAGCGAGTGGTTCGAGCCGAAATGACTCCGTAACAGGTTCTTTCCTACCAATGGGCCATGGCCGACCGGCGGCGGAAGCCGGTCTGAGGAGGGGTGATGATTCGAATCACGATTCGAAACAAGGCGATGGTGTGTGTTGCGCTGCTGGCAAGTGCGTTGGCGCTTTGCTGGGGTTTGGGCGCGCCCGGAAGTCGGGCGCAGTCGGACCTGGGCAGGATTTCCGGATTTGTGAAGGACCCCTCCGGAGCAACGGTCCCGAACGCAAAAGTGACGGTGCGAAACAACGCCGCTGTGGAGCGCACGACGACCACGAACGAATCGGGATATTACGTCATCACCAACGTTCCGCCGGGGCTGTATACGATGACGGTAGGAGCGGCGGGTTTCCAAAAATTCGAGAGTAAAGACAACAAGCTGGATCCAGCAGCGGATCTGGTGATTGATGCGTCGCTAACAGTGGGGGCGGCAACGCAAACCGTGGAAGTTACGGGATCAGCGATGCAGTTGCAAACCGAATCGGCATCGGTGCAGAAGCTGGTCACTCGGGAGCAGATTGACTCGCTGGAATTGAATGGAAGAAATCCGATTTGGCTAGCGGCCTTGGTGCCTGGGGCAAGGGGCTCGACACTGGCCAGTCTGAACTTCGGATTCACGCAGGGGCCCGCAAACTTTAATGGCTCACGCAATCCCGAGAACCTGATCACATTTGACGGGGCGCCTGCAACTCGCACGCGTTCGAACGGGACCAGTTTAGGCGCAGCCGATGTCGATTCGACGCAGGAAGTGCAGATCCTAACGACGGATTACGCTCCGGAGTACGGGCGTACGTCGGGCGCACAAATTCGTTTTACGACAAAAACGGGCACGAGCCAATTCCATGGAGCGGCCTACGAATATCTGCGGAATACAGCCTTCAACGCGAATACGTGGGCGCGAAATGCCAACTCCAACGGGCTTACCTCGTCCGCAGCGCCGGTCCATTACAATCAGTTTGGATTCAACGTCGGCGGGCCGGTTTACATTCCTGGAAAATTCAACACTGACAAGAGTAAGGTTTTCTTTTATTGGGGGGAGGAGTGGCTGAAGTACAACTTCGTTGAGTCTGGCTCATCCCTCGGATCGTCGGGATCGCCTGGACTGCTGTTGGTGCCCTCCATGGCGATGCGTCAGGGCGATTTCAGCGAATTGCTTGCCGCTCCAAACCTGTACTACTCAACGCCGAAGATCATTACGGACCCGAACACGGGGACACAATTCGTCGCCTCAGCGAATTCTGCCGACCCCAACTATAGTCCCGCTTGTCCGGTTTCAAACGGCGCCTGTCCCAACGTCATTCCCGTCAACAGGCTGAGCCCGGATGGAATCGGCATTCTCAACATGTGGCCAGTTCCCAATACGTCAGTTGGCGGTGGCAATTGGTTTGCCGCGAAGCTGCATACCTTCGACCAGCGCAAAGACACGGGAGCAGTTGACGTGAACCTCTCGGAGAAACAGCGACTCCGTTTCCGTTTCACGCACTACTACTATCTCGAGTACCAGCCCCTCGACGGGAATACGGACCGCACGCCTAAATTCTTCAACCGCCCGAACAAGACGGGATCGCTAGACCATGTCTGGACCATCAGCCCGACCAAGGTGAACGAGGTGCTCGTGACCGCGAGCGAAGATATTGTGCACATCCCGGTTGACACAAAGAATTTTTACGACCGCACGCAAGCCTGCGCACCGTACGTAGGGACAAATATTCCTTGCGGCACCTACCAGTACATATTCCCAGTCGGCGAGAAGCTGCTGCCGAACCGCATTCCTACCGTGACGATGTCGAACTTCTCCACACTGAGTGGCGGACCATATCCGTCGCATTCGTCCGGACCGATTTACGACGCGTCCGACAGCTTCACGTGGATCAAGTCCAGCCATACGTTCAAGTTTGGCTTCGTGTTTGAGCGGGCTGGAGAAAATGACAACGATGAGATCAACGTGCAGGCTTGCAATACGTGTACGAATAACCAGAACGGTCAGTTTTCATTTACCGACAAGCGAGCGGGGGGAACGGGGGTTGCTGTTGCCAATGCGGCGCTGGGCTTATATGACAGCTACTCGGAAATCGGACACCGGGCCTACACCATCTTTCGCGCGAACATGTACGAAAGCTTCGCGCAGGATTCCTGGAAGTTCAGGCCGAATCTGACCATCAACTACGGTCTTCGCCACACGGTTATCGTTCCTTATCACGCGTTATGGGGAAACATGATCGTGTTTGATCCAAGTTTCTACGATCCAGCGAAGGCGGTGACCATTGACTCCAGCACTGGTTTAATCGTCGGCACTATCGATCCGAAAACCGGTGTGGTTCTGGGAACAGGAGCGGATACGCTCAATGGCATGGTGATTCCCGGCAGCGGGTTTCCGAGTTCGGCGATAAACCACTTTCCGGAAGCCGATCCGAGCAAGTTCGACTTCAGCCGGTTGTTTCATAACGTTCCCAACCACTATTCCGACGTCCGTTGGGGGGACGTTCAGCCGCGCCTGGGTGCGGCTTATCAGCTCAACAGTAAGACGGTACTACGGGCCGGAGCCGGGCGTTTCATTACGCGTCTGGGCGTCAGCGATTCAATTTTTTTGGGTGGGAATCCACCGTTCCAACCGAACGTCAGTGCGGCCAACGGGGTTGTGGATGCCCTGGGGCCCGGAATTGGGGGTAACACGGCTCTGGTTGTGACTACACAAAGCAAGGCGTTTAAGAATCCGGAAGCGTGGGGCTGGAATTTCACTGTCGAGCGCGAGCTGTTTTGGAAGTCGCTTCTGAGCGTGGGTTACGTGGCGCGCCGGGGTTTGCATTTGCAACGAGAGGCCGACATCAACCAGCCTACTACGGCGGTGGTGGCGGCGAATCCGGGGGTCAATCTGAATGCCTTGCGACCTTACAAGGGTTTTGGCTCTATCCCGGGCTGTGGTTTGGCGTATCCTACACACTCTCGAAGAGCATGGATGACGGCTCGAACCAGCGCGACGTCGTCCCTGATACTTACGATGTAAGCACGTTGTGGGGACCCTCGGAATTCGATGCCCGTCACATCCTGGTGATTAACTACCTCTATGACCTCCCGTTCTTCAAGAATCGCTCGACAGTGCCAGGTAAGTTGCTGGGCGGGTGGCAAATCAGCGGTGTCACGCAGTTTCAGACCGGCCTACCGTGCGGCGCGGCCCATGCCAGCGACTATGCCGGCGTCGGCTTGGACTCCAACTTTGGATGCGGGGTTAACGGCCAATACTGGGGAGTAAACGGAACGCCAAGAATCATTGGGACGTTCGGCTCCAGTGGGCAATGGTTCGCCACGAAGAACCCCGACGGGAGCTCTATCTTCAGCGCGCCACCTGCCGGCACGTTCACGACAGAACGTGTCCGCGACCTGATCTATCAGCCTGGGTTCCAGAACTGGAACCTTGGATTGTTCAAAGCGTTCCCGATTGACGAGCAACGAGGCTTTCAGTTCCGCGCCGAGGCATTTAACTTTATCAACCACCCGAATTGGGGCGGAGGCAGCGGTGGCGGCGTGAATTTCGATCCCATGAGCTCGAACTTCGGAAAAGTGACAACCAAGGGAGGTGGAGTCGGCGGCGGCGAGCGAAATTTGCAACTGTCGCTGCGGTTCTACTTCTGAGTAGGGAATTGTTTCGCAAGTTCGAAAAAGCAAGCGCAGTTTGAACATGCGCTCCTATCCTCGATTTGGTGGCCAAGAAGGCGCAGCGTTCTTGCGCTGCGGCTAAGATAAAGCTGCGTTCCTTATACTTGCAACCAAGAGACGGCTTCAGGATCTCTGCTGCGTCCTGGGGAGACTCTGAGCTGGGGAGACTGCGAGCTTCCCAGGCACCCTTCCATCGTGTAGATTCTTCCCTTTATGCGCACGATTGTTGCCGCGTTCGCGCTACTGGCCGCGAACCACTTTGGGACAGCGCCGCCAGAGGGCATTCCGCGTGATCTGGCGCGTCAACGCGCCGCCGAGATTTCAGACCTGCGTTATCACCTCCGCTTCACGCTGACGCCGCACGCTTCGTCCGTTTCCGGGCATGAGGAACTTCAGTTTCACGCCGGTTCTTCGCAGGCGATGCTGCTCGACTTCCGGGAAGGAACCGCGACCAACCTGATTGTCAACGGCGTAGCGTTTCCACCAACCATCGGCAACGGCCACATCGAGTTGCCGGCAAGCGCGATTCACGCGGGTGAGAACGTCCTAAGTGTAGATTTCACTGCTCCGGTAGCTGCGGCGGGAAAAGCTATCACGCGCTTTGAAGACAAAGACGACAACACCGAGTACCTCTACACGCTCTTTGTTCCCATGGATGCGGAGATGGCTTTTCCTTGCTTCGACCAGCCGGATTTGAAAGGGCGCTTTCATCTCGAAGTGACTGCTCCGGAAAGCTGGACAGTGGTCTCCAATACGGCCATGGAATCCCAATCGCAGGCTGGTTCCGGCCAGCGCCTTACCGTTTTCGAAGAAACCCGGCCCGTCAGCACTTATCTCTTCGCTTTTGCCGCGGGCCCCTTCCGCAAAGTGCATGAAACGCCGGGCCTGCCCGGACTGTATGTGCGCCAGTCAAAGTTCCAAAAGGCTGGAGAAGAAGCGTCACAAGTGCAGCAAATCGCGGCGCAAGGGATCGCTTATCTTTCCAGCTTTTTTGCTCAGCCTTTCCCGTTTCCCAAATATGACATGGTGCTGATTCCCGGCTTTGCGTATGGAGGCATGGAACACGCCGGAGCAACTTTTCTGCGCGAGGAATCGGTTCTCTTTCGCGTGGCGCCGACGCACAGCGACCACCTCAATCGCGACATTCTTGTGCTCCATGAGCTGACGCACCAATGGTTTGGCGATTTCACCACCATGCGCTGGTTTGACGACCTCTGGCTCAAAGAGGGCTTCGCGCAGTACATGGCATATCAGGCGCTAGCCTCGATCAGGCCCGGCGAAAACATCTGGAAGCGTTTCTACCAGTCCATCAAACCCGCCGCTTATGCCATCGACTCCACAAGAGGCGCGACGCCGATCTATCAGGACATTGCCAACTTGAAAGACGCGAAATCTGCATACGGGGCGATCGTCTACTCCAAAGCTCCGGGAGTCATCAAGCAGCTCGCATTTGTGCTGGGTGAAGAAAAGTTTCGCGACGGCCTACGCGTTTATCTGCAGGAGCATACGTATGCGAATGCGGAGTGGAGCGACCTGGTGAGGGCGTTCGAGCATGTTTCGGAAAAGCCGCTTCAAGATTGGGCAGCGATGTGGATTCGTCACCGCGGCATGCCGCAAGTCGATGTGGCCTGGTCCTGCGACCGCCAAAACCACATTGACCACTTTTCGTTGACGCAACAGGATGTTCTCAGCGAAGGCGGTGTTTGGCCGGTGGCGATGGAAATTTTGCTTGCGTATGCCGACCGCGCTCCAGTTCCTTTGCGCGCCGAACTTAACACGCCAAGGGCCGAGTTGCAGGAAGCGATGGCGAAGCCCTGTCCGCAATTTATATTTCTCAACGATCAGGATTACGCCTACGGCCGTTTTCTGCTCGACGACCGCAGCCGCAAGGCTGTCTTCGGGCAACTTGGCGGAATCTCTGATGTGTTCGAGAGGACTTTGCTTTGGGGATCGCTGTGGGATTCTGTTCGTGAAGCGGAACTTGCTCCGCGCGAGTTCGTGGAACTTGCGCTGCGCCTGCTGCCTCAGGAGGCGGACGAACAATTGACTCAGAATCTGATCGGCCACGTCACCACCGCCTTGCACCGTTACGTCAATCCGAAGGTGAGGGCGGAAATTGTTCCCAGAGCGGAGACGTTGGTCTCTGACCGCATGCTGCATTCGTCCAGTCAGGATTTGCGCATCATTTGGTTTCGCGGACTTCGCGCCGTTGCCGAGACCGCCCAGGGACGCGCGCAACTGAAAGACCTTCTCACGGGAAAGCTGGCCGTTCCTGGTGTAGAGCTTCGTCCGTTGGACCGTTGGACCATCGTCACGGCGCTCATTGCTTTGAATGATCCAGACGCCGAGGCCTTCTTCGCGGCGGAACAGAAGCGCGACACCACCGGCGACGGCCAGAAGTACGCCTACGCGGCCCAGGCTGCCAGCCCGGAGAGCACCTCCAAGCAACGCTATTTCAGGGAATATCTGCGCATTTCTGCTCGTCCGGAAGATTGGATCGAGCAGAGTCTGGGACCGTTCAATTCCTGGAATCAGTCCGAGCTCACGCTGCCTTATTTAAAGCTTGCGCTTGAAGCTCTGCCGCAGATCAAGCGCGAACGGAAAATCTTTTTTCTACTTGGCTGGCTCAACGCGTTTATTGGCGGCCAGCAATCCGCCGAAGCCCAGGCCCAGGTTCACGAATTCCTGCGTAGGGCGGCGCTGGACAAAGATCTTCGGCTAAAGATTTTGGAAGTGTCCGATGAACTGGATCGCACGGTGAAGGTCCGCCAGCGCTATCCGTAGCTTTGCCCTTGGATCAGCCCACCTGGTCCGCTACTAACGTCGTTGATTCCCCTCCTGTCCCCGGGTCGACCCGCATTATTCCTCTGGAGTCGAAGTCGTGTCCAGCCCGAGGCTCAGCCACCTGGCTTCGTTTTGTAAAGCGGGTTCCGGGGCTTGGTCAGCGGTGCCCTCGGGCGCGGAACCCTGTTGCCCTTTCGCTTTGCGCCCGTCTGCAGGCTTTCCAACTCTCGCAAGGCTTCCAAGAACTGGCGGTTTATCGCAGTCTGGTAGCGCGCCAGCATACTGGTAATGTCAAGGAAGAAGTTGCGGTGATTTTCACAGAGGGTCTGCTCGCGTTCCACAAGGCCCCGGTATCGCGCATACTCCGTCACGAATTTCTCGATCATTAGCTCCGCCATCGCGTTTGCCGGCTGAGAGACGGAATACAAATCCGCGCGGAGGGCCTCGATCTGCTCCCACTCTGCCCTGCGCGCCTGAAATGCGGCGCGCGGTCAAACCGTGCTTGACGGCGTTGAACTTGCTCTTATCCTCGCCTTCTTGTGTTCGGGGGCCGGAGTGTTTTCGCCTCGTTGACACAAATTTGGCGTTCCGCTAGCCTCGCTTTTCGGAATGTTTTCGGACGGTCCAATTCTTATTCGTATTCGATGCGCTGCGGCAATAGCCGCACTCCAGTTCCTGTCTGGTTTTACCGGCGTGCCCACCATTGCGCAAGAGAGCCGCGTTGAAACGAACATGCGCCTCGGCGCCGAGGCCATGCGCCGTGGCAAGGCGGACGAAGCCGAAAAATACTTCCGCGAAGTCACCGAGTTGGCGCCGCAGCTGGCGGACGGCTACTTGGACATGGGCTTGGCCCAGCTGAAGCAAGGCAAGCTCGCCGAGGCCGTCGCATCGCTGCAAGTGGCGCTGCAAAGAAATCCCAAGGCTAGCGGCGCGCAAATGTTCCTTGGCATTGCCTACTATCAAATGAACCATTTCGAGCAAGCTCGCGATGCCCTGCAGCAGGAGATTGCAGTGAATCCCGAGAATCCCGAAGCGCTTATGTGGCTTGGGATCACCGAATTGGCGGCGGGAAACCCGGGAGAGGCCGTGGTCCCGCTGGACAAGGCGGCGGAGCTTTCTCCAAAGGACATCAACATTCTCGACTACCGCGGCCGCGCTCATCTCCTGGTCTCGAAGGATAGTTATGCACGAATGTATGCGCTGGATCCGAACTCCTGGCGCATGCACCGGTTAAGCGCGCAAATCTACTCCGAATCCAATCAACACAAAGAGGCGATTCGTGAGTACGAAGCTGCCATCAAGCTCGCGCCAAAGCAAGCGGACCTTTACGAAGAGCTGGGCGACCAGTACCGCAAAGACGGCTCCCTGGACCTGTCCGTGGCCGCATACAAAAATGAGTTGCAGCTGACTCCGCGTAACGCCATCGCCTTGTACGACCTGGGCAGCGTTCTCGTTGACCAAGGAAAGGCCCAGGATGGAGTTCCGCTTCTGAAAGAGGCCGTCAAAGTCTTTGGCAAGCCGAGCGTCGCCGATTATTACCTTGGACGCGGCTTAGCGGACCTGGGTTTGTACTCGGAGGCCGCCGATCATCTGGAAAGAGCGGCGGCGTCTGCGCCGGACGGTGAAGTTGTGCGGCGCGCCTATTACAAGCTGTCGCAGGTTTATCACAAGTTGCAGCGTCCCGCGGACGCGCGCAATGCGCTTGCGCGCTATCAGAAGTTACAGGAGCAGAAAGACAAACAAGGAGGCCAACAACTGGAGGATTGGAAAAAGATGAACGCCGGCGCCGCTGCGGCAGCGGCGGGTCTTTCGCAAGACAACCCCTCTGCGCCACGCAAACCTTCCGCGCCTGAGAAACCGGAGAAATAATTTGTACGCGCGCGACGGCCGGTCAATGCGACGGAGCATCGGAGAGCATATACCCGCGGTGCCCTTGATTCTCCTTTTCAGCAAGGCTTTTCGCCAGCGCAAGTTCCTTCTCTGACTCCTCTCGTCGGCCCAGTCGCGCAAGTGCCATCGAAAAGTAAAGATGCGCGGAAGAATATTCCGGCGCGTTCTCCACCGCCGATTTAAGCCACTTTTCTGCCACCGCGTAATCTTTCTGGCGGTACGCGATCATGCCCATTCCCGTCAAAGCCCCGCCGTGTTTGGGATTACGCTCGAGCACTTTCTGGAATAGGGCCGCGGCCTGTTCGTTCCGCAGTGCGTCCAACTCGACGCTCCCTAATTCGTAATAAGACTCCGTTTGCTGCGGCTGCAATTTGATGGAGCGCTGAAGTTCCGCTCGCGCTTCCTCGTTGCGCGCAATCATGTGCAGCAGCTTGCCCAGACCATAATGCGCCGATGCATCTCCTGGCTTCAGCTTGAGGTATTCGCGCAGGTGCGCTTCGGCTTGCGGCATCTTCTGTTCGTCCAGTTCGACGTGGCCCAAAGCATAAATGGTCTTTGCATCTCTCGGGCGAGCTGCCAGCGCCTGGTTCAGCGCTTCCTCCGCGTCCTTATAAAGATGCATTCCATCGGCCTGCACCCCGAAATCGAAGAGCAGCTCCGGATCATCGGGAACATATTTACGCGCCCGCACCAGATAAACCATCGCGCCATCATTATCTCCTGCGCGTTTCGCCTCGAGTGCGGCGGCGATCGCCGATTTCACTTCTCCAACGCGCGCTTCCGCATTGTGCGGGTCCGTCCGCAAAACGGCCTCAAAGGATTTCATCGCTTCCTCATGAGCGGCAGATTCCTTGGCGGATTGATTGGGGGCCTTCTGCGCGCGCCAAGGTGTCAACGTGGCTTGGCTAGCGATGACCAAAGTCATAAAGTTGCGCCAGCGCCTCATAAGGATGGAGAAGCAGCAGGAATGACTTTACCTCAGTCACCCCTGATGTCAGCTTTACCGCAGTTGGGCTCAGCTTTCCAGCCCGTTTTCGTTTAGAACGTGAATCGTCCGAGGATTTGCACGTTGCGCGGAGTGTCGATCGTGTAGGTAGGACGCCCAAAATTCGTGCCGTCATTTGGCGCCGTATCGGGAATGCCAAACACGTGGCGATTGAAGGCGTTCAGGAGCTCAAACCGCAGCGAAAACGTCAGGCGCTCACGGATCGGCACACTCTTCGTGAAGCTGAAGTCCTCATTGTAATAAGCCCAGTTGCGTATTTCTCCAGTCACGCGAGGGATATTGCCAAACACAAAAGGACCGCCGTTGCGGATTGCGTCTACGTTCAGATCCGTGAATGCGTTTCGGTTGAACATGACGTCCCCATTGCCCAAATTGAGGTGGCCGCTGGCGTACGCCGCGCTCTTGAGGCTTTGTCCCGCCACACGAGTGAAGTAGATACAGTTATCCCACCCGGGAATGCCAATCGCGCAGCCGAAGGAAATGGGTTCGCCCGACATATAGCGCTGCACTGCTCCTATGTCCCAGCCGCCCAGCACCCGGCTTAGCAGGCCATTGTTGAGCCGCTTCCTTCCGGAACCGAAGGGCAGTTGGTAGATCCAACTAAGAACGAACGTTTGGGGGATGTCTTGAATGCTCAGCGCCTTCTCGTGATGCAAGTTCGAGGGGTCCTGCTCTTGACCGACTCCGCCATTGATGAACGGAAGCGCGCTGTCGGCGTCCGTCAGGGTTTTTTCCCAGGTGTACGACGCCTGAAGATTCAAGCCGCTCCGGAAGCGCCGGTTCAGTGAAACCAGCAGCGCCTCATAGCTTGACATGCCCACATTCTGAAGACAGCAGTCCGTAGCGATGAAGCCATACTGCGGGAACGGGCGAAGCGCCTGCTCCACGTGGACATTGGGACCCCACAATGTTGTAAAACCTGGAAACGGAGGCGTAACCCCGGCCGTATTGTTGGTAACAAGCTTTGTGAGTTGGTCGCCAAGTGAAAAATCGCTTTTCGGTATGTTGTTGATATTCTGAACGCCGGAGCGCAGGTTTTGCACGTGGTTGCCGAGATATCCCACGCTCAAGATGAGATCGCTCGCCAGTTCGTGCTGCACCTGCAAGGTCCATTCATCGACCATCGCTGGGCGGCCTTGATCTTTCCCGATGTACGAGCCTCCCACAAATGTGCCGTTAAAGATGCCAGGATCAAGATCCGGGGGCGGTGCGAATGCCGGGAAGCCGCTGTCGAGGTTGAAAGAAGGCGAAAAATTATCCGGACTTGGTTCCGACGGATTGGCCACGTAGCCCGTGTTCATGGCCCCTCCAAAATCCGCATACTGGAGCGGCCCGTAGAAGATGGCGAACCCGCCGCGGACAACGGTTTTGCCATGCAGTCTTTCCGGCGAATACGCAAAGCCAATCCGCGGCGCGACATCTTTCCGCCAGGTGTCTGCCCAGGCCGTGTTGCAAATGTCGCAGTGCGAGCCAAAAACCAGGGCCCCGGGAATGCCGAACTGGGGGTCTATTGCTGTCAGGCTGAAGTTGGAAGTCTGGTCACGCGCTTCGCGCCGTGGCACGTCCACGTCGTAACGGATGCCCAGGTTCAGCGTCAAAGTGTGCGTGACTTTGAAGTCGTCTTGGGCGAAACCGGCCACATAATGCGAAGTCCAGCGCGGCTGCGACGTCACGATTCGCTGCCCGGCGCCGCACGGGTCACCTAGTAAAAAGCTCGCGAAGCCATTGCCGCCCAGGGCCGTTTCTGTGGGGTCCGACGTTGTCTGCGCGCGGCAAAAGTTAAACGTCGGGCTGTTTCCGTTGATCGGCGAGTACTGCTGCCATCGGTAATCAAAGCCAAACTTCATGCTGTGTTTGCCGTGTTCCCAAGCTACGCTCTCGTAGAAGCGCAAGCCGTTATCCACGTTGTCGTCGTTCTGCGGCGGGTTTCCCAGGTTGTCAATCTGTTCTCCCACGGTGATCTGCGGAAAGTTCAGGGAATTTACGTTGCCAATGCCCAGCTTCTGCGACCAATTGACTCCCGCGAAAATAGCCTGAGCATAGTTTTTACTATTACTGCGGTTGGACCCAATGACCAGGTGATTGAGCAGCGTGGGGGTGAAAAAATAGTCCCAACCCAGGCGGAAAAAATGTGTCGTAAAATCCTGTTTCCAAGTCCTCGGATCAACCGGGTCTGGAAGGATGGGATTTCCCCCCGAAGTCCGACTGTTCTCGCGGGAGTTATAAGAGCCGAAGAATTTGCTTTTTTCCGAAAAGCTGTGGTCGATGCGGATGGTGGTCGCTGTGTTGGTTATGGGGATGGTGCTCGAAAACAAGAAATTGCTGAACTGAGCTGTCTTGTCGGTTGGCTCTGGCCAGAAGGGAAGCAAGTTCTTGGCGACAGCGCGGAAACGACTGGGATCGATCTTGTTGCCCGGAAACTGCGTTCGGCAGAGAACGCCATTCACGATTCTCGTGGTAGCAGGATCGAAGATTTCTCCTTGATAGACCGGCGTGCCGTCGCAAGGATTTGTGCCAATGCGATTGCCCGTATTGAAAATGGCAGGCGATGAAAAATCCCCGTTGCGCATAGCGTCCGTAGGGACAGTGGACGGGTTTGTGGCTCCCAACTTATAGCCAAGCTGCTCCCAGGAAAAAAAGAAAAACGTCTTATCATGGCCGTTGTAAACCCTGGGAATCCAGACCGGTCCTCCAAGCGTTCCACCGTAATCGTTCTTCTTATCGACAGGCCGCGCATTTGTGGCCGCGCATGCTGCATTGCCCGCCGCGCACTGCGAACCGTTGAAATTGTTGAACCAGGTGTTCGCGTCCAGATCTTCATTGCGGAAGATTTCGTAGGCGGTACCGTGAAAAGTGTTGGTTCCCGACTTTGTGACGAAGTTTTCGATGCCGCCCGTGGTTCGGCCGTATTCCGCGGCTGGCAGCGCGTCGGTAATCTTGAACTCTTGGATCGCTTCCACCGAAGGAGCTTCTTCGTCGAACGAAGACCCATTTTCACTGCGCGTCTGGCTTGCTCCGTCGATCAGCACTTCATTGGCAAAATTCTGGCCTCCCGCGATTTTCGAAATAAAAATCCCATTGTTGCTATTGGCCGTGCCGGGGCCCGTTGTTCCCGGCAGCAAAAACTCAAAGGCCTCCACCGCGCGCAAGGCCCCAACGCCTCCCAGGGGAAGGGGCAATTCGATGACTTGCCTGCTGGATACGACTCCCCCCACATCGGACGACTCAGCCTCCACATGAGGGGCTCCGGCATTTACCGTGACGCTCTCCGTTTGCGTCCCTACTTGCAGCGTAATATTCAGCGCGCTGACGTTTTGGATTTGCACCACCACCCCGGTCAGCACCGCGCTCTTGAATCCCGGAGCCGTTGCCGTGACGTCGTACGTGCCCAGCGGCAGCTCTGGGAACCGGTACACGCCCGCGCTCGTCGACACGGTTGTCGTGGCCACACCCGTGTCGTGGTTCTTCGCTGTAACGGTGGCTCCCGCGATGACCGCTCCACTGGGGTCGGTGACCGTTCCCGCGAGCACGCCGCGTACCGACTGCGCCGTGAGAACCACGGGCACACATAGAAAAACACACAGGAAGGAGAGTAATCGATAAACCAGTCGCATTTTTCCACTCCAGGCCAGAAGGAAGTGGCCCTCGGTTTTGCTCAGCCAGGCTTGCGGAACATCACCCAATACTTGCGACACGCAGGAGGCACGGGCATCCGACGGGGCCGCCGCACGGACGCAGAGCGATATTGAAAGCGCTGCCACTCCGACGGTCAATCCGGTGATTACCGGATAGCGCTGTGCCTAATGACCTTCTGCAAAAACCGTGGTGGCGGGTTCCACCCAAGAAGGGAATTGGCTTTTCTTGCGAACCTCGATGACCGTGACACTCTCGTGCCGGAACGTGTAGTCCAGCTTCGCGCCTTGCAGTTTCACCTGGCTGGTGAGAGGAATTACTTTCTCGGGATGCACGTCGTCGTTCTGGTCATCAATCCTCGAAGCAAACAGAGTTTGCACCGAGCCATCCGCAGCAGGCGCAAATCCCGCTATAGAAACGTGCGCGTTGATATCTAACGTCAGGTGACGGTTCACGCAAAACAGTGTCAGCCTGTCACCTGTGTCGTTTCGAGCCGCCACGACATCCAAATACGGAACCTCAGGAATAGCGGCCAGCCGCACCGAACCTTGCTGTATATCGTATTTCTCCACCTGCGTTCGCGTTTCCACCGTCTGGCTGGCATCTGTATTCGAATACATGCGAAATACCCAGTATGCAGGCGCGCCGAATACGCGGCCGCGCTTTTTCCAAATTCCGCCAAACTCCATAATTCCCGTCATGTCCGCGATCGGCACGATATCCGCCACGCGCATCAGCATATTCAAAAATCCGCCGGTCGAGATCGCGCCTCCCATATTGTCGTAGCGCGGCACGTTGCCTCCGCTGGCCCAGAAGAGCCACTCCGTGAACGCCGTTTTCACCCGGTCGCGCGCTTGGGAATCTTGCTGGATTTGCTCATGCATCTCGCGTAGCTTCCGCTCCAATCCCACCGGCAGCGCGAAGTCTGCCTGCGCGATGAAATCCGCGGACGGATTCGGATGCGCCAGCTTGTCGTCCGTGACCACGAAGTGCGTCGAAAGGTAATCAAAGGCCTCCGCATGCGTTAGCTGCGCCTGGTTCCAATCGTGATAGAAGTCCTCGTCGCCACCCGTGGCGATCAAGCGTGAACTTAGATCCACCTTGCGAACCGCCTCACTGAACGCCTTCGTTCGCTCGGCCACTCTCTGCGGCGTCGGGTAGCCCACCTGAAACGTTCCCCACAACTCGTTACCCAGTTCCCAAAGCAATCCTCCGGAGTGATTGTCCCAATGTTCGTCCACATACTTCACCCATCCCGCCGCTTCCTCGGTTGTTCCGCTTCCCAGGTTGAGTGCAATCTGCGGCCGAGCGCCAATCAATTCGCAGAAGCGCAAAAATTCATCCGTCCCAAACGTGTTGTATTCCGGCGTGCCCCACGAGATATTCAGCATGCTCACGCGCTTGTCGCGCGGCCCGATTCCGTCCTTCCAGTGATAAGCCGAGGTAAAATTCCCGCCGAACCGCAGCAGCGGCGACTTCATCGCTTTGGCCATGGCGATAATTTCCGGGTCCAGGCCAGCAACGTTGTCTGCCGGCATCAACGACGCCTCATCCACCAGCACGCGAGTCTCATTGGCCACCGCAATCACAAAATCTGCCGGTTCCCGCACCGCGATCTTGCCCGCTTCCACGTCCAGAAAGAATTCGTAGCGCTTCCAATCGTTTCCGGAAAGCACAATCGCGCTCCTCGCAAACACATTTTCCGCATGATCGCGCTGCCGTATGGACACCTGGATCTTGCGCGGGCCGCTTTCGTATTTCGCGTACAAGCTTCCGGTGTAGTGCAGCGTTCGGTGGACGGGAAGATAGATTTTCTGCCGTACCCCCACATCCTGTTCCGGCAAGCCCATGAGAAAAAGCGAGCGGTAAGAATTGGCGGCGTCATTCCAGCGAGGCTCGTAGCGATTCCCTTGCTTGGCATCGAGCGGCTCCCACGGAAGCGGAAGGCCCAGCTCCGAGGCCCTCGCCAATGGGAGCTCGTCGCCAATCATCTTCTGGATGGTCCGGGCGCTCCAAAGATTGTCTTCGAAACTGGGATTCTCGAGAAGTTCGGCCCACAACCCGCCATAGATTGAATTGCCAATCGGCTCGAGAAAGGTCCCAAAAATCGTTCGCGGAATTTTGTAGCTCGAGGGGCTGGAAGCATCGATTGAGATGGTGGCTTCGGGGGCTACATCTCGTGGTGACCGCTGCGTGCGGAAGATCCAGGCAGCTGATAGGCAGAACGAGAAACAGAGCCAAGCGAATGTATTTCTCATATTCAAAAACCCAGGATCCTTGTGCTCAGAGAAATTCTTGAGGCCACCTCACAACACATCCCAGGAGGCAGACCGCTTCATCCTCTTACTACAGATCCCCAGGTGGAAGAACTACAGAGTCGAATTCGTGCCCTATTTCTTGAAGCGGGGCGAGAAGCCGGAGCGCGCGAAAAGTTCATCCTGGGTCCAGCTCTGAGCCCCGCAATCCCTAAGGCGAGCAGGCGAGCAACGATGATGTTCCAAAACTCTACGGATTGTGTAAACAGGTGTAGGGAGGCCCCAAAGAGAAGAACTCTGGAGCTACCGGGAGCGGGCGGACTTCCTTGGTTCCGACGAGGAGAATCGAGCCAGGAGTCGCTCAAGAAACTCGCTCTGTCCCTTGTGGATACGGACCCGAGCTTCCTCAAGGCGAAACCAATTTGCGCGGTCAACTTCAGGGAACTCTTGCGTTTGACCGGATTTCGGTGGCCATTCCATGGAGAACGTATTGCTTCGAATTGTCGTTGAGCAATCGCCTTCGAGAGCCCAAGCGGTTACAACCTTTCCGCCCGGCTGGGTAACTTTGCCCAAGGGTATGAACTCCCCTTCGGGCTTAATCCCTGTTTCTTCTTCGAATTCACGCTTCGCGGCAGCCAGCTCGTCCTCCCCATCCAGGTATTCGCCCTTGGGGATCGACCAAGCTCCGATCTCCTTCTTCTGCCAGAATGGTCCGCCGGGGTGAACCAGAAACACCTCTAGGTGCTGGCCACGCCGCCTGAACATCAATATACCGGCACTCCATCGTCGCATGACCGGTCCCTTCTACAACGAAATCTGACGGTGCGGCAGAATATATTACCTGGATTACCTTCTTAGATTCCGCGTCCGTAATGTGGAGCACGATCTCGCCATTCACCTTCAGCCATGTGGCCGGCGCAAGTGCTGGTCCATTCCCTAACCCATAGGCTGGAGTTCGCTCCGTAGGACTGAGGGGCGTGGAATTTGCTCGTTCCGGACTTCCCGCAAGGAGATCCATGTTTCCGCCTCCATCGTAGTGGATGTAGAAGTCCGGATGGTCTTTCGTTTCCTCAAAGTTCTTTGCGGCCAGCGCTTCGTTCACGGTCTTCACGATCTTGAGGTCCGTGAGCTCATTGGTATCGGGGTGCTGGCGAGTCATGAGTCGATTCTCGCGCCAGGCGTAGCGCTTGTGCTCGGAGAAGCTGAAATGACTGCCGCAATCAGCAGGACCGTTGGCCGTTCCGCGTACGCTGGAGACGTTCGGGTCGAGCCAGTGTGCGGTCAAGGCTGCGCTTGTGGCATCAGACAAGATTCGAATGGTTGGAAGGCAAAGACCGAGGATAACTGCTTGGCCACAACCCGAGGGGTATTCTATAGCGCGCAGCCTTCTTACGGGGCTATCCGATGGAATCCTTCACTGGCTTTGTGTCCCAACACATCCCTTGGTTCTGGGGTGTTCTGGCGTGGTCTCTGGCAATTCTTGGACTGATCGTGATTGCCGCAATTCCTGCTTATTTCCTCCTCTATCCGATAACCACAAATGTGCGGCGAGGAGTTGCATCCTACCTGTCTCGATTAGTCTCGAGGCAGTCGGCGGCACGCGAACGTCGGCGGCGGGCAGTGGAAGGGCTAATTGAGGACTTCAAGGACAATGCCGGGATTACTTACGTGTCCGAACGCCTCACGCGCGTTGAGGCAGCACTGGCCTCGTTTTCCGAGATCACCAAGAAGCTAAAACCCCAGCTCTCCCGAGTTTCTGATCTACAGCGCGCTTTTGACCGAGTCGGCAATAAGCTGACAGAATCTGCGTTGAAAGTAGCTCCTGCTTTTCCGAACCTGCCAACGGCCGATCAACTACCTGCACAGCACGGAAGCCTCCGAACCGCAAAGGCCCGCCTGTTCGTATCGAGCATGATTCTGATCGCCTTGATCTCGGTCAATACAGGAATGCTGGGTCAGATTCTGCGAGATTTGGGATTCATCCCCCATGACCTCACTTATTTTGGCATTCCGCTGTACCTCGTTTTCGCCTTCATGCTTACGCTGGTCGAGGCTGGTTTGGGATATGTGCACACGGCCGGCCGGCCGACGCCGGACGAGGCTTCACGCTTTGCGCTGTGGCCGCTCATTGCCGCGTGTTTCGCTGTAGTGATGGCCTGCGTGGAAGGCTTCTTTTATTCCCAGGTTGCTCCTAGCAGAAACTCATTATTCTTCCTTTGGGGGGCCACTCTTGTACTTGTGCTTTTCGGCCTCGGAGCAATCTGGTCGGCATCGCTCGAGCGAATCGCGAAGTCTGCGGATCACTTGCCCGCGCTCACACGACGCCTGTGGCGATATCGCGAAAGATTTGATGCTGCCTGCGCGCGTGCAGGAAAAGATGCAGGCCGCCTGAGCGATGAAGTTGCGGCTATCCGGCAAGACCTCCAAGCCGCAGCCCAAGAAACAACGTCGCTCGTCGCTTCGGTGGCGGAACTGAGAGAGGGAGCAACCTCAGTGGATCCTGAGGATGCTGCGGCACCCAGACAGCTAACGACGGCCGAAGCCCATCACTTTGCCTCTTTGTCTGGGATGTGGTCCCTGTTGACTTTGCTGAGTCTGCTCATCGTTATAGCGAGCGGACTTTATGCGTTCTTTCCTTACATTGGAATAAGGGCAGCATGGCTCGTCTCCGTTGGCTTAGCTGCCTGTTTTTTGATCCTGGGATTGTTGCTGCCTCGGGGCGAACTGATTCTCGATGGAACGCGAACGCGACGGCTCATTGTTTCGGGGTCGCCCTGGAAGGGAAAAACCGCCGTCACCTTAGCTGTGATTGTTCTCACCGGTTTTGGCATACTCCTCTGGCGGATTGGAGTGGCTCGCTACCAGGCTGCCTTCTGCATTCTCATGCTTGTCCTTTGTGGTGCCCTGAGTGCCGCTGCGAGCCAGGCAAGTGCGACGGGCAAGGGCCTGCGCATATGGCTCCGTCTCTGTGTTGGCGTGCTCTTCGCTATGGTTGAGGAAGTCTTACGACTGAGTGTAAGGATTTTTCTTGCGGTCGCCTTTTGTTTAGAGGTGGTGGCTCTCGCACTTGCCGCGCCGGCATTCCGGCTGCGCGGCCGCGAAGTGCCGTCGCTCCATGCAGTTGATGAGAGCAAGCGTCCGACGTTTTCGGTGCTTAGTGCATCTTAATTCGTTCAATGCATTCATGTTCTTTGTCACGTCCAAATCGCGCGTTGTACTGCTACTCGCGGTCGCAGTCGCTTTAGGAGGTTGCTCGGTCGATAAATCGGAATCCGCCGGTACCTCGGTGGTCGTGCTAGTGGACTTCAGCAAGAGCTTTGCGCCTCTCGTAAGTGATGAGCGAGCCCTGGAGGAACTGGCGGCCGCAACATCAGAACTCGCACAACGGGAATGGCAGCCCCCCGTAGAAATTCTGTGGTCGCGTATTCAGACTGCTAGTTTGATTTCAGGTCCGCTGTGTGGTCCTTTCCAGTTCCAGCAATCCCTTATTAAACGCGACAACGATCATTCCTCTCAGATCGCGGACAAATTGCAGGCGTGTACGAAAGCCGTAGTGCGGGCTTCCACGGCTGGTTCCGAGAGGTCTGCGTATACGGATATTTCAGGAGCAGTGGCCCTGGCGGCAGACCAAGGGCAAAGCGTGCTCGGTCCGAAATACATAGTTATCGTCTCGGATTTCATAGAGGAGTTGCCACGAGGGAAGCGGCCAATCCGATTACAACTGAACGGCGAACGAGTTCTTCTGCTCCACCGGCTGGGACGGGAAAGGACGCCGCTAACCCTGGTTGACCATCTTGCGCGAATCGAGCGCTGGAGCGAAGCGCTGCGAGAAGCTGGAGCGGCATCGGTGGTAGCCCTTCCGTTGAGCTCTGTCACGCGGCAACGCATCGTGCGCGCTCTAGGAAGTGGAACTAAAGCAGGCACTGACGTCGTGGTGCTTCAAAACATGCCGGACACAGCGCGACCGGAGGTGCTCAAAACCATTGCAGCCACGTTGAACAAGGCTGCACGCGATTGGCAGCCCCCCGTCACCGTGACTTGGGCCGACTTGCGGGACGAATCTGCCATTCCGTTACAGAGGCCTCCGCTCGAATTTACTCCACGGTTGGTCAAGGCCCCGGATTCCTCAGGTCAGGATTTTCCCACGCTATTGAATGAATGTGCCGAGGGTATGCAGGGATTCTCGCCAGGAGCTAGGCTCGGAGACGTGGCAGGTTCGTTGAGCTTTTATTCTTCGGCTGGAGTGCTCGATGCGGACCACGTCTTCCTGATTGTCTCCAGTTTCTCGAATTTGCCCAAAGACCGGCGCGACTTACCCCTGAACCTCAAAGGCGTAAGGGTCGCCATGCTGCCTGCCCCCAATCGCGCGGACGCTTCTGACGAAGACGCATACTTGGCGCGAGTTACTCAGTGGGAGACCTGGCTTAAACAACAGCACGCGAACGTCTGTCGTATTCCCTTCAATGGCGTAACCACGGATTCGCTGATTGAATGCTTCCATGGATCCTAGACCGGGCTTGGTCTTAGCCCTGCCGAGCATGCCGGGCGGCGCAAGTGATTCCCGCAAGACCGGCTATAAGATTTTCGATCGCAACCAGGAAAGCGGAGTGCGGGGGCTGACAAACCAGAGCAGCTCGGCGATCAGGACGGCCTTTCCTCGGCTGCGTGGATCCGAAAACAACCCGGACTTAGCGCTATCCCGGTATTCGCAGTGACGGCGCACGCCATGGTCACCGAACAACAAAGCTTCCTCGAAGCCGGGTGTAATGCATGCATCTCGAAGCCAATTAATTTCGAAATCTTTCGCGAAGAGTTGGAACGCTGGCGAAAACGCCAAGGCGCTAAGGCTGAATCCCTAGACTTGTTAGGATCCGTCGAACCTGCGATGCTTCTCGTCTGGAGGAATCGTAGGGTGCGTGCACAGGTCCTTGTTGTAGACGATCATGCACCTTCGTCTGAACTCATCTCCGAGATCTTGAGGTCCGCCGGCTTCGAAGCAATCTCACTAACCAGCAGCGCCGAAGCCGCCGAGCGCCTGACCAAAGAAAAGTACCACGCTGTCTTTCTGGACATGCCCATGCCGCCGCCGGATGGCCTCGAACTCGCCCGCCAGGTCCGCTCCTCTCGCATCAACGCATCAACGGTCATCATCATGATCACAGGAGAGCAGGAACGGACACTGCTGATGCTGATGAGGCGTGCCTTTGAAGTGATCACTCCGTCGCCTTTCAGGCGACGGAGTGATCACGTGGAGATACTCCAGGCAACGTGGTGCTGATCTTAGCTCCTTTGCTCTGCAAAGTGCCATTTACATTTTCGAGTGTGAATTGCGGGAATATAGTTTTCCGAGTGCCCGTCATCCGGCCGCGATCGGTTGCAAGCCAAAAACTTGTTCCCTTCTTACCCTAACTAAGGTCGATGCATTGCGTGGGTTTGATCCGATATCTCAGCCGGCCCTAATTCTTCTAAGGCAGGCCGACGCGGCGTAGCAGGTCTTGGAAACGCGAATCTGATCGCAGGGGGTCAAATCTTGGGTCCATCTTCAGGTAGGTGAGAAGCGTGGAACGCTCCTCAAAAGCCGCTTCCAAGTCTCTAATTGCTTGATCTTTGTAGCCAAGGCCGAGTTCCACTAAGGCGACTTGGTACGATGAAACATAGCGCTTCTTCGAGCGGGCCTTCAATTCGAGCAGGATTTTCTGCGCCTCGCTCGGTCGGCCTGCCAGACCAAATACGTGACCGAGCGAAGCGATGGTGTTCGCACCTCTCCCGGAGAGATCGATCGTTTTTTGAAACTGAGCGATCGCGTCTTCATATTTTCCTTCCTGTTCATAACACAGGCCCATGCCCCAGTGGGGCACAAAAAAATGCGAATCAAGCTCACTGATCTTTTGCAGTTCCTGAATAGCCTCGTCATAGCGGCGTGCGAAGTACGAAATTACTCCCGCGTTGGCCTGCACGAGCAGAGAGAGAGGATCGAGTTCTTGTGCGCGCTTGAGTTCGGCGCGAGCCTCGGTCAACCTGCCCAGAGACGCCAAGAATCTGCTATAGGCGTGATGTGCGTCTGCATGATTGGGATTGAGGTCAAGCGTGCGCTTGAATTCTTGCTCGGCGCCCTCCCAGTCCCAATCGTAATAAGTTTTCACGTAGGCCATCGAAGCATGCGCTTCCGCCAGAGTTGCATCGAGCTGCAGGGCTTTCATTGCGGCAGCCTTTGCCTTAGGGAAGGCTTCTCCCGGACGGGTCTCCGAATAAAAGGGAAGCAGGGCGTAAGAGTCCGCGAGCCCAGCGTACGCGGGCGCGTACTGCGGATCCTTCTCGATGGCTTGCAGAAAGTATTCAAAGGCCAGCTTCAGTCCATCCTCTGTGCCTTCATCCCGCGAATAGCGGCCCTTCAAATAAAGCTCGTAAGCTTCAGGGTTTAGCGGGCTTGCTCCGTGAGGCGGCGCAGACGAGAATTTCCCTCGGATCTGCACGGCAATCGCGCGCGCCACATCGGCCTGCAAAGCCAATACGTCGCGCAGGTCACGGTCATAGGTTTCGGCCCACGCGTGCCGATCAGTCGATACCTCAATCAACTATGCCGTAATCCGCACTCTGTTCCCGGAGCGCAATACCGCGCCTTCTACGATTGCATCAACCTTAAGCTCTCGCGCAATCTCCGGAATGGATTTCTTCGTGCTCTTGTACTGTGCGGTTGAGGTCCGTGAAATGACACGAAGGACACTGAGTTTCCCGAGGTCAGTGGTCAGAGCTTCGGTCAGCCCATCCGCGAGATAGTCCTGGCCAGTGTCTTGAGACAGATTCGCAAGCGGCAGCACTGCAATCGACTGGACGTGCGTGAGAGCACTCCTGTCCCGGAGCCACTTGCGTGCGTAAATCCCAGCACCGAGTACCAACACTATCGCCGTTGCCGCCGCCGGCCAGAAGAACCTCCGCCTTCGGTTTCTAGCTGCTAGCGCTTGTTGGGGTGCCTCTAGGTGCTTACAGCCGTTGTCCCACCATGCGTCGAGCTCGGATTTATAGGCGAAGATGGCGGCGCGTGATTTGTGCTGGTGACGGTGGACAGGCAGGCCCTGCTGTTCTTCCCATCGCCGGACCGTGCGCGCGTCACGCTTGAGGTAGGCAGCGATTTCCTTCCAGGAGTCCAAACGGTCCGAAACGTGGGGTTCCGAAGGCTCTTCCCGATTGTGTGAACCGGAACCTGGCATAGGCCGATTCGGGAGATAGGGCGAAATCCTGCCCGAATTTGGGCAGATTGTACTCCAACGTAGTAGTCCCCGCAACGAAAGCGACGCGCACGAGCGGACGTTAGCGGGCAGCCCGCTCTTGCCTGTTGCGTACTGCCTGCCTCAGCTTTAGTTTCAGAGCCGCACGAAATAAGTGCACAGGAGGTGTCCAATGAAAGTTCGAAAGTCTTACCTGGTTGTTATGGCTGGTCTGGTGATCGTTGCCCTCGCCGTCGCCCTTCCGGCAAGAAAGGCGTCGGCAAATGGTGACGAGAGCCAGTTTATCGCGGCAAGCTCCCTTCTTGCTGGTCTGGCGCCAGGCGCCGCGTTCCCATTTATTGACACTACCCCACATGGCATTGCCCAGGCCCACATCGCCATTACTGATTCCACGAGCGACTGCCATGCCGCCGCTGCTGCCCCTGACAATATCAAAATCCTGGTTGGACAAGCAGGTGTAGCGCTGGTGTCCGTAATGGACAAGACCACGAACACCGGCATCACCACCACGCAGGGTCAGTGCGTCTTTCACGTGACCATAAACGCTGGGCACGCCGGAGTGCCGAGCACTGTAACCGACATCGTTGTTCTGAACGGCGGCTCGTCAGCTCTTACGGGCATCAACACCGTCACGGCCTCGGCGACCGTGAGGGTTGGAGAGGTTACTGCCAACTGGCATCAACACGGCCACGATGTCGGCGTGGGCAATTCGAACTGATCGAGCAAGAACAGGACGCGCGCGCGGGCTACGAGCCGCAGGGTGAGCCCTAACAGGCGGCTGGAAAAGATGTTCCGGAACGAAGTTCTCTTCGTATAGTCCGCGACACAATCGCCATACTGACGGGGCGGATCACATCTTCGGCAAGTAGCTAGCCAGACTCCCGCCAGAGCTGCGCATGTCGACGGGTACTTAGGATAGACCTCAATTGTTGCCTGCCCAACTTCAACAGCTTCATCGTAGCGCTGTTCCATGCTGGTGGAGGAGGAAGGCGGAAGAGTGAAGGCCGGGTGAGGACCCATGGTGTCATTGATGCGAATTGCGGACCAGCGCCCGGCGAGTTCAGTAGCGGCTGGGACGCCAGGCGCCGAGCGCTGCGGGAGTATCCTCAATGCCGAGTACGCCGGCGAACGGAGGCGGAGGTGGAGCGTTGCCATCGGCGAGACGCCAGGCCCAAATCGCATCGGCAACGGTCTGGCCCCAAGCGATGCCGGCATTGACCGATGTCGCTCCTTCGTGTTGCGCGAGAGCAGCGAGGGAGGAGGCACGATGCGCGGTCAAGTTTGCCGCTTGCGCAGGATAGAGGTCGAGCAAGATCGAATAAGCGGCTTGGACGGCGGCGGCGCTGCGAAGCCGAATGAGGAGCGTTCGGCTTCACGTAGAGGGGCCGGTAACGTGGTTCGATGCCATTGACGGCGTCGTAGACGGCGCTAGAAACGAGTGCGACAACACGGCTGGTGGCGAGGGGATTGGTGCCAGCAGCGAGGACGGTGTCGTTCATGATGCCAATCCATTCAAGGACAGGATCGGGAGGCGGTGTTGCGACGGTGCTGACAGCACCGAAGAACAGAGACGCCAGTTTACACGAAGCGACCACGGAGATCCGGAACTCTCAGAAGAATGAAAGGTGAGATGCATGGGTAAGCTGATCTACTCGATGCTTATGTCCCTGGACGGTTACGTGGAAGACGAGCACGGGCGCTTCGGCTGGGGCGCCCCCGAAGACGAGGAGGTGCATTCCTACATCAGCCAGCTCGCGTCGTCCGTCGGCACCTACCTCTACGGGCGGAGGAGGTACGAGACGATGGTCTACCGGGAGACCGCGCACACGGTTCCCAACCAGCCGCAGTTCGTGCTCGACTGGGCGCGGCAGTGGCAGACTGCCGAGAAGATCGTCTACTCCAGAACCCTCGCCGAGCCGCGCAGCGTGCGGACGCGGATCGAGCGCGAGTTCGATCCCGACGTAGTGCGACGGCTCAAGGCCGACGTCCGCCACGACATCACTGTTGATGGACCCGAGCTCGCCACGCATGCGTTAAGGGCTGGTCTTGTCGACGAGCTTCAAATGATCGTCTGCCTGTGGTCGTCGGCGCCGGAAAACGGTTCTTCCCGGATCGTGTGCGGTTGAAGCCGGAGTTGGTCAACGAGCGCCGGTTCCGCACGGCGTGGTTGTTCTGCGGTACGCCGTCTGCGGCTGATCGATACGAAGCGGGTGGACCGTCAGGGCCTTCAGGTTTGTGGGCAGAGAGGAAGTAAAAGGGCGAGCTAGAAACCCCACCTGAATTCACAGTCGGCAAGCTCCGAAATTCAGGCGCTTACGCAAAGGGAGCTGCGCGAGCTACCTATATTAGTTTGTCGCTCGCCATGCGCCTTCAATTTCCGGTTGCCCGTGATCCAGGCACAGTCGCCGGGCGTGACAAGGTAGACGACCTCCGGTTTACTGATTGCCTAGCCAGGGATTTCAAGCCATCGCGGCGTCCTCGCCCCCCGGTCTCTCGAATGCGCATTTCATCGATCGAGCATAATCCAGCAGCATAATCGTGAGCAGTCACATAAGTAGGCAGTTTCAGGTGGTTCCCGATTAGCGAGTGCTGCCGTTGACGGAGTGTACGTTGGTCGCAGAGGGAGCGGAGAGCAACTTTTGCTTGGCGACCCATTCGTGGATGCGCTTCTCAAGGACCTCTAAGGGCAGGGCCCCTCCGTCGAGGACCTCGTCGTGGAAGTCGCGGATACTGAACTTGTCGCCGAGCTGATCTTTGGCGTATTGGCGAAGCTTGAGAATCTCTAGCTGCCCGAGTTTGTAAGCCAGTGCCTGGCCAGGCCACGCGATGTATCGGTCTACTTCACTCTGAACATTAGGCTCATCCATGGCGGTGTACCGATGGAAGTAGGCCACCATCTGATCGCGGGACCAGTGCTTTTCGTGTACACCGGTATCGATGACTAGGCGGACAGCTCGCCACATTTCGTTTTCCAGCCTCCCATAGTCGCTATAGGGATCCTGATAGTGACCAATTTCTTTGCCCAACCGCTCTGCGTAAAGGGCCCAGCCCTCGACGAAAGCAGTGTAATCTTCATATTTTCGGAATGAAGGCAGACCAACGAGTTCCTGAGCGATCGAGAGCTGGAGATGATGTCCGGGAATTCCCTCGTGATAGGCGATCGCCTCAACATTCAGCACGAGACGGTGCTCGGGATCCCACTCATTAACGTTGATGTGCCCTGGGCGCGAACCATCCGCAGTGCCGTCGGTATAGTCAGCGGGGACGGCCTCCTTGGAACGCGAAGCTGCCATCGGAATTACGGTCAGATTATTCTTGGGAAGACGACCGAAGAGCTTGGGCAGCTCCGGCTCCATTTCGCGCACGTAGTTCGTGTACAAGTCGAGCAGCTGCTGGCCGGATGTGGCATAGAATCGACGCTCCTTCTTGATGTGGTTGTTGAAGCTGGCTAGGTCTTTGAATCCGACCTTGCGCGCGACGGCAAGCATTTCGGCTTCGATCTCGTCCACTTGCTTGAGCCCGATCTCGCGAATTTGTTCTGGTGTCAGGTCAGTAGTCGTCATGTGGCGGATTGCGAGGCGATACCGCGATGCTCCGTCGGGAAGTGACCATATGCCGGGTTCGATGCGACCCTTCGAGACGTATTCATCACGGACGAACGCGGTGAACCGCGCATAAGCGGGTAAGACAGAATCCTTAATCGCGGAAAGGCCGGCCTCGCGCAGGCGCTTCTGATCGGATTCGGAGATGCTATTGGGAAAAGTGGAAAAGGGCTGAGCGGCGGGAGACTTCCCTGGTTCCTGGGAGGCCATGGCCTGGCACTGATCTAGGACTTTCTTCAGCAGGAAACGGGGCGGAATCAATTTATCGTTCGTGCCTTTACGCATCTGGACGATCGTCTGATCCAGGAGACGGGGCATTTGCGTCAGGCGGGAAATATAGTCCTCATAGTCTTTGACCGACTGGAAAGAAAGCACGTTGACAAGCTCCGGTAACAAAAGCTGGATACCGTTCTGCTGGTCCACCGGCATTTCCCAGGGTTTGAAGCTAGCTTCTTCTAGTTGCAGCTTTAGGTCTCGCACAATCAAAGCTTTGTTGAGCCCCTCCTGCTCGGGAAAGCCGGAAGTATCGATGGCTTCGAAGCGAGTGAGGAATTTCTGAGTTTCCTGCAGATCCCTGTCGATGGCTTCCTGAGAGAAGTCGTCGAGTTTGTCGTTCCAGCGCTTGTCTCCCAAGAAAGAAGCGAAGAGCGGACTGGTGCGCAGTCTATATTCCCACTGCTCGGCCAGTAGATCGTTGAGTGCCTTGCGTCGCGATTCAAGAGGGGACGGTGATTGCACCGCGGCTACGACGGAACAGAATGAACCGAGAAGCAAAGCAACGCAGGTACGGAGTTTAAGAAGGTGCATTGAGGCTCCTCAAGGAACAAATTCTTTGTGCAAGTGACACTGATGGTTAGTCCGTCTTCTCTGCTGGAAAGCCGCCGCTCCGTTCACGAAGAACTCCTTCTGCCAGCGGCAGAACACCGTCGGCTGGAGCCCCAGTTCGTCACACAGATCCGCGATCGGCACTCCTTCCAGCAAAGGCCTCCTCAGAATGGCGACCTTCTCTTCCGGCGTGTAGTGCTTCTTTACGCGTTCGCTCCGTTATCCTAACGGATGAAGGCTTTCTCCATTTCCAGCCGAGTCAGGACACCCATCACTACCATAGCCCACCGATGAGGATGCTACATTCCCGTAACCACCTAATGTACTGACGGTTTTCCCCCGCAAAGTTGAATCGCCTGCTTGAAGGCTTTCGCGAAACGTCTGGCGTTATCTCCGTTATCAAAGCCAAGTTCAACCCACGAGTGTTTGTTCTTTTCTTCGGCCTTGCCACCCGGCTGAGTAAAAGATTCCGTGACGCTTTTTTCGCTCTTCGTTGTTTCTGCGACTACGGCATTCTCGAAGGGATTGTCTTTCACCAAAGCTACGCTATTGGGGTCAAGGTCTTTCAGCGAAAAGTGGTAGGTGTGGGTGCCGACATCTTTATAATTCAAGGTAACGGACCACGTTATCGTGGCGAGACAACCATGACTATCGAAAGTGGTCACGTCATGGCGCGGCTCGCAGTTGGGGGTACCCAGCTTACATAATCCCTTGTCCGTATTTCTCTGCCCAGTGAACTGGCTTCCGTTATCCGCCACAAAATTGTGCATCCACGCCAAAGTATCTTCCAAACTAGCGGGTTGTTGGGCATAAGCGGTCACGGTCACCATGACCAGGAGGACCGGCGTTTTTCGCATGGAATCAACTCCGATGCAGGCAAGCCTATCGTGTGAAGGCTGCGGCTTTCAATCGCTACTTTTCGGAGGGTCGCGGAGAACCCGCCTGGGGCGCCCCACGGATTCATGGCGAGCTGCTCCTCCCCAACCAAATACGCCTTCTTTTCCGGCTAACGCGTTCCATGTTACTTAGCCTAGTTTGTTTTGTAATTTCTGATTCGAGGCATCGGGCCGTAACCGTAGGAGTGGCGGCAGGGGCAGCGCTTTGTGCCCTTCGTCTTCTGTCGCTCCTCCCCGAATGCGCCGTTCCAAATGTAACTGAAGGAGCTCGCATTTGAAGGCCAGTTTCCCAACTGAATCCCACCCACGGCGGGTTCACTCGAGAATTTACCGCTTCATTACCGCTGATTTGCGCTTTAGCAAGGTACAGTTTCGAAACTTTCGTTATACTAGGCGGGAAAACGGAGGAAATCAGGGTCACCCTCGCCGCAGCGAAGCAGCCCAACTGGCGTTTTGCCAGTGCAGCAGTCTACAAGACAGTCGCTAGCATCTAGGCGATGCCGCGCGTTTCATACGTCAAGATTCCGTTACGGGTTTGATTAACTGAGGGCAGAAACAGTCAAAAGACCTTATTGCTGCCCCCTGGCAGCCGCTGCCTGAAGAACCTTCGGCGTGCGACGCTTGTGGCTGGTCAGGAAGGTAGAATTGCAACGCTTCTTTCGCCATCTAACGGCGGTCACGTCGCTTTTAGCAGTTCTCGGAGCGGCCCCCCTCAACCCGCAGGACTCGGCCGCTGAGATCTACCGCTCTGCAGTTCGACCAGCCGCCCTTATATCTTCGGTAACGCCCAGTGATGTCACCCGGGCAACGCTCGAGAACGGAATGAGAGTGGTGGTCGTCCGCGACCCGCTGGCCCCGGTTGTAACCGTGGAGCAGAACTACCTCGTCGGAGGCAACGAAACACCGGAAGGATTTCCGGGAATGGCGCACGCCCAGGAACACATGGCGTTTCGAGGCTGTGCCGGGCTGACTGCGGATCAGATCGCGGCGATTTTTGCGCAGTTGGGCGGATTCGAAAACGCCGACACCCAGCAGAACATCACCCAATACTTTTCGACAGTTCCTGCGGCGGACCTTGACATTGCGCTTCGTGTCGACTCTGCGTGCATGCAGAGCATTGACGACTCAGAGCAGGAGTGGGCCCAGGAGAAGGGCGCGATCGAGCAGGAAGTAGCGCGCGACCTTTCCAGTCCGGCCTATAAATTCCTCACGCGATTAAACGAGGATATGTTTCCCGGCACGGTTTACGCGCACGACGCGCTGGGGACGAAGGAATCCTTCGATGTGACCACCGGAGAGATGCTTAGGCAGTTCTACCGGCGCTGGTACGGACCGAACAACGCGATCCTGGTGATTGCCGGTGATGTGCAGCCCGAGCAAGTCCTGAGAAAAGTCAAAGAGCTTTACGGTGGCATTCCCCGGAAGCAACTGCCGCCGCGCCCCGAAATCAAATTGGCTCCGGTGAAGTCCGAAAGTTTCACACTGGAAAGTAATCTCCCCTATTCGCTGGCCTTCATCGCCTATCGCGTACCTGGCACGGACAGCGCAGACTTCGCGGCCACCAGGATCCTTGCCGATGTGCTCGCGAGTGAGCGCGGGAAACTGTATGAAATGGTGCCGCAGGGAAAAGCTCTGCAAATCGATTTCGACCTCGAAGAGACGTATCCGAAGGCAAGCGTGGCGGTCAGTGTTGCGGTGCTGCCCGCGGGTCGTGACGCAGCCTCGGCAGTGGGAGAAATGCGCAAGACTCTTGACGGCTATGCAACCAACGGACTGCCAGGGGACCTTGTCGAAGCTGCTAAGCGACGCCTGATCGCCAAGGCCCAGTTTCGCCGCAATTCCATTCCAGGGCTGGCTGAAGCGTGGTCCGATGCTCTCGCCGCCAGGGGGCTGTATTCGCCGGATGACGACGTCGACAGGGTGAAACTCGTCGAACTGCAAGACGTGAACCGCATAGCAAAGGAGTTCCTGACCGACGCAAACTCCATTACCGCGGCGCTAAAATCCGTGCCCGGAGGCGAGGCGGTTTCTGCAAAGGGGTTCGGAGAAACCGAGCAGCTGACTTCTCGACCGACCAAGCCAGTGAAGTTGCCCGAATGGGCTTCATCACGGCTCATGGCACTGGAACTGCCGCCGACAGTTCCCCAGCCAGTGGAAACGGTACTGCGCAACGGCATTCGTCTCATCGTGCGGCAAGTGACGATAACTCCGACGATCACCGTGCGAGGTAGTGTGCGGCACAACAGCGAAACGGAAGTGCCACGGGGCAAAGACGGTGTCTCGGAGGTGCTCGACGAGCTCTTCTCCTACGGAACAAAGACACTGGACCGCATTGCTTTCCACAAAGCGCTAGACGAAATTGCTGCCGACGAGTCAGCCGGATACGACTTCTCCCTCGAGGTAGGGAAGGAGGACTTCTTGCGCGGCATGCAACTCCTGGCCGACAACGAAATGAACCCTGCGTTGCCAGCTGAGGCCTTCAACATCACTCAGCGGCAATTGGCGCAGTTCATCGCTGGTCGCAGCAAGAGCCCGGGCTATCGAACGGAACGCGCGCTCGCCACCGCTCTTCTGCCGCAAAACGATCCCGGCCTCCGCGAGGAGACGCCGCAAACCGTGACTTCGCTAACGCTCGATGATGTTAAGAACTATTACGCCAAAACCTTCCGCCCTGACCTGACGACCATTGTCGTGACTGGAGACACTACGCTGGACGAAGCACGAGCGGTCGTCGAGAAATGGTTCGGGTCTTGGGAGGCAATGGGTGCTCTACCGGACATAGAGTTGCCCGCTGTGCGCCCAAACAAACCAACGGCAGCGACGGTCCTGGACCCAACCCAACTACAAGATTCCGTGAGCCTTTCTGAAATGGTTCGCATCAACCGGTTCGATCCTGACTACTACCCTCTCCAGCTTGGCAATCACGTCCTGGGCGGAGGTTTTTATGCGACGCGGCTCTATCATGATCTAAGGCAGACCACTGGGTATGTCTACAACGTGGATGTTGAACTGGATGACGGGAAGACTCGCGCCGTTTACACCGTGACCTACGCCTGTGATCCAAAGAACACAGCGAGGGCATACGGGCTGGTTCAGCGAGATCTCCTCGCCATGCAGAAGGACAACGTCACTGCGGGCGAGCTGCAGCAGGCCAAGGCTCTGCTGCTGCGCAAGATTCCGTTGGCTGAATCGAGCCAGGAAAGCGTTGCAAATGGCCTCCTTGGGCGTGCTCAAATCGGCCTGCCGCTCGACGAGTCCCAGCGCGCGGCGAAACTATACTTCGACATGACCGCAGACCAAGTGCGGGCCGCATTCGCAAAGTGGATTCGTCCGGATGGCTTTGTGCAGATTGTCCGCGGACCAGCCGCATACTAACCGTTGGACGCTTCTCGAGCTGGGCCTAAGCGATCAGCTGCAGATATTGCGTTCCGTTGGCCACGGCATCGGTAACGAGGTTCTGGCCGAACGTGGCCAGTTTCCCGCCATGGCCTCCGGCCAGCGCCAAGAGATAGCTGTCCGTCACGTCGTGTGCACGGTCAGGTTAGAAGTGCGCCGGATCGATGAGTGCGATCAGCACGTTGCGAAGCCTTTACCACTCACTCGCCTTCCGATGAGAAATATATAAGACGAATAACAAGCGAACATCATGGTCGCGCTCTCTCGAAGCAAGGAAAACTCGAAGTTGCTCTGTTCTTCGGCGTCCTCTTTCCTCCGGATCGAATTCACAACGCTCATCGACAGCCAGACGTGTATCATAAGCGTAGTTATCCGGAAAGCTGCCAACCATTCCCGTAGGGACCTCCATATGAGTCTTTTGCGCCGACTTGCCAGCCACTTTGTGGGCAATCCGCCCGAGGGGGCGCTGCCCAACCCGATTGACCT
Source organism: Acidobacteriota bacterium (assembly GCA_003223255.1). Taxonomy (GTDB): domain Bacteria; phylum Acidobacteriota; class Terriglobia; order Acidiferrales; family UBA7541; genus Acidiferrum. The sequence continues at coordinate 44,425 of QHYJ01000040.1, forward strand.
ACTCAATTCGATGCCTGACGCAGTGTTGATTGTCAACCGCGAAGGAAAGATCGCCGCGGTCAATTCCCAAACAGAGATCCTATTCGGGTACAGTCGTCAGGAATTGATCGGGCAAACTGTCGAGCTTCTGATTCCTTCCCGTTTCAGCCGCGCGCACTTGAAGCATCGCGAATCGTTCTTTGCCGACCCGCGCGTGCGTCCTATGGGGCGCGACTTGGAGCTTTTCGGAAGACGGAAAAATCAAACTGAGTTTTCCGCAGAGATTAGTCTAAGCCCATTGCGGACTGCTCAAGGACTCTACGTCACATGCGCCATTCGCGACGTGACGGAACGCAAGCGTTCTGAAGAACGAGTCAAAGAATTGAACGCGGAACTCGCTGAAGCGCTGCGGCGGGCCGAACTTCTCGGAACCACCAGCACGCTGGCGACAACTATGGCGCGCGAGATTGAAACGGCCTTGGATGCCCTGGTGAGGCTGCTCTGCCAGTTGGAGCGCAGTGCCTCAGACGACGAAATGAAAGAGCTGGTCGGCAAGGCAAAGGAAGAAATTTCTTGCATTACCCGCATCACCAGCAACGCCTTAGCACTGCAGCAACAACATAACGCTTGGCGAAAGGCCTGATGCCGAGAACGAGGAACTCGCTGATTCTTACCTCGCAGGTCACGAAGAGGAATCTCTGATAAGCACCACATCGGAGTCCGTGTGTCCGCGGAGCACGCAAAGCTTCCTACCGTCGGGAGACCACCGGAAATTCAGAATCTGCTCCGAGTCAAAGGCAGTGATTCGCTTGCCATTGGAACCGTTCAGCGGCTGCACCCAAACGTTATCTACTCCATTCTCCCGGATGGGATACGCCACTGCCGTTCCGTCCGGCGTGAAACTCAATCCTCCCGTCGACATTCGCTCGTCGGCATCGATCAGCTCCGGGCGCCCGGCCTTCGCCGTGAGGTCGAGAAGGGCGATCTTGTATTGAGGGTAGGGATCCTCCTGAGTTGGCACAGTGGCCACAACGAAGGCCATCCGCTTCCCATCTCGCGAAGGACTGAGCGTCATCCCTACTGGCAAGGTCTTGGGAACCGCGCTTCCCGGAAGCACCTCTGGTTTTCCAGAGCCGTCCAGCGGAACTCGCCAAATTTGCCGTAAGACCTCATCCCAATAGAAAACCCATTTTTGGTCCATCGAGCAAATTGGGGCGCGATCGGCCTTCCCGTCGGACAACTTTGTGGGACTTGTGCCGTCCGCATTCGCCCGCCAGATATTCGTCGAATTGGTGCTTCCGTGGAATGCCCAGGAAAACACCAGGTAACGATTGCCACAGCCTGACAAGTCCGCAATCGCCGCGTTGGCATCTCCAACCAGCTGCGTCGGCGCGTTTCGCTCGCTGCCAATGCGCATCAGGCTGCTAAAGTCAGTGAAAGCGAGATCCCCATCGGCGGTCCAATCGAACGAATAAACTGACTGTCCCGGCGGAAGCAGTGCGGTTGCATCGCCGGGCTGGCTGCCTCCCGCCGATAGAAGGTAGAGATTCTGCATCGTTTTGGTTTGCACCGTTGCCAGCGTCCTTCCGTCAGCAGACACTGTCAACGTGGCATAGCTGTTGGTATCCCGCGTTAGGGGCTCGAATTGCTCTCCTCCCTCAGGGATGACGGCGATCTGCGACCGCAGAAAATATTCCGACCCTCTTTGCGAATACAGAGCCAAGATTCCGCGCCGCTCTGGCAGCCATTTGAAGTCCAGCGTTAACCGGTCATCGAACGTTGCCAGACGCTCCAGATTCCCGCTCTTGACCTCAAGTGCGCCTATGCCCCCTAACGACTTGTCGGGCTTAAACAATCGGAAAGCGATGTGCTTCCCATCCGGAGACCAGGCCACAAACGAAGGTGCCTCAGAAGCCGGGGCTGCAACGTACAGAACCTTCTCGTCGCTACCGTTCGCATTGGTGGTCATCAACTCGTACTTGCCCAGCTCCGGACTGTTCATCCGCGCGAAGGCAATGCGTCGCCCGTCGGGAGAGAACGTAATGTCGCTGTCAATACCGCGAACCACAGTGATCGGCGTCCCGCCCAGCACCGGCGTACGATACAGATCAAAATTCGTGTTCGTCGAGTCTACCGCCTTGATGAAATAAAGATAATTGCCGTCCGGGGAAAACGTGAGGCTCTTGTAGGAAGATGGCGCCGGTGGAATTACTTGTGCGTCGCTGTTTGTTGGCAGGTTGCGCAGCCACAAGCTCTGCAGGCCCTTGGTGTTGACCACCGTTAATACGTATCTCGCGTCGGGAGAAATGGCCGTCAGCGTTGCCTTCCCAGACGTGGTCACCTGCGTGATCGTGAACCTCTGGAAACTGGAGGGCCGCACGCGGTGCACGAGCGAGTACACTCCGAACCCCGCTGCCACCAATACCAGCAGGGCCGCCGCGGCAATTCCCGTAGCTCTTACCTTATGATGCTTTACCGCTTCGATCACCGCAGAACTGTCTGACTGATGGATCGCCGCTGGCCCCGCCGGCAACGGTTCAATCGCGGAAGCCCTCGCTACCGCTTCTGCCGAGTGCCCTGAATCGGTCTCGCGCTTTAACCGCTTCAGGTCCGCGCGCATTTCCGACGCCACCTGGTAACGTAATTCGCGGTCCTTTTCCAGGGCTTTGAAGATGATTTGTTCAGAATCGCGTCAAAAACCGTCGCGGAAGTATCTCCCCGAAAGGGCATCGCTCCCGTGGCCATCTGGTACAACACGGCTCCGAAAGAGAAAAGATCGGTTCGCGCGTCCAGCTGCTTTCCCTTGGCTTGTTCCGGCGACATGTACGCTACGGTGCCCAGCGCCGCGCCCGGACCGGTTAAGTGGTCAGCGCTAGAGGCCTCCGTGGCCTCAAACGCTACGCCCGCCGGCTGCGCCACCCGGAAGGTGACCGGCATCAGCTTGGCCAGCCCGAAGTCTAGGATCTTTGCGTGCCCTTTCTTAGTTACGAATATATTCGCCGGCTTGATGTCGCGGTGAATGATCCCTTCGCTGTGCGCGGCATCCAGGGCATCGGCGATTTCACTGCCCAGGGTGAGCAGCGTTTCATTGTCCAGGCCCCGGTCGCCAATTAGGTGTTTCAATGTCACCCCATCGAGGTACTCCATGGCGATGAAGCCCAGGTTATCTTCTTCTCCGATATCATAAATCGTACAAATGTTGGGATGGTTCAGGGACGACGCCGCCTGGGCCTCTCGTTGGAAGCGAAGCATCGCCTGGTGATCAGAACATAACTCCGTCGGCAGGAATTTAAGCGCGACAAAGCGACGGAGGCGGGTGTCCTCTGCTTTGTAGACGACGCCCATCCCGCCGCCACCCAGCTTCTCAACGATTGTGAAGTGGGAGAAAGTTCGACCGATCATTGGCCACATCTTAAGGAGTACCACGTGGCGAAGTCAACGGAGAGCTGCCTTGGAGCCTTGGAGGCCATCCCAGGCCAGGCCCGCCGCCCGTAAACAGGGTCAATACCAGTTAGCAGTTACCGCTCGCGCTCAGTCCACTCCCAAACAGTAGTTTGCCATTTCTGATTTTCGTTGCAGCTTTTCGAGGAGTACGATAGCTTCCCACTCGGTTGTCCCCGGTCTAGAAACGTTTAGCGTCGCCACTAATCCAGGCGAAGTCAAACCCGGCCCTGCTTCGTCATGTTGGCTCGGTCCTTGTAACTAAGGCCTTGTGCCATTGGCGGGGTGGAAGCCAGTGGCTTCACAAGCCCAAGGAAAGGACCAACAATGTGCATCCCAAAATCGAAAGTACGAGTAGAAATGAACTGTTCCGCGGTCGGTGAATTGGGAAAGCTGCGTACGGGCGTGCGCGGTCGAACGCTTGCAGGGCTTGCAGTGTTCCTTTTCCTGGCTGTGATTGCGACCCCGCTACTTCGCGCGCAGCAAACCGACGCCCCTTCCAATGCAAAAAAGGAGCCTGAGGAGGCGCTCTTGAAGCGCGTTGTTCAGTTGGAGGCCAGGCTCAAAGAAGTAGAGGCCGCCCTGGCCAAAGCGCAGCCGGGAGCCGCCGTTGCCGCAACCGCTCCCGCCCCGCACTCCGCTGCTGACCCGCCGCCTGTTGCTGCGTCGGCCCCGCAAGAAGCGGCACCCGCTCCCCAGCCCCAGGCCGAGCAGACCGGGCAAGAACCAATGGACTTGAACAGGACTCTGTTGCACATCAGAGGGTACAGTGACGTCGACCTCCGTGGAAGCACTCTAAAGGGTGATCCCACGTCCACCACCGCTTTCGGTCTTGGTCAAGTCAACCTGTTTGTGACTTCCGACGTATCAGATAAGTTCAAGTTCCTCAGCGAGGTCGTCTTCGAAGCTGGGAGCGACAACGTCTTCGGCGTGGATATCGAGCGGATGCTGCTTACCTACTCCTTCAACGACTATCTCAACGTTTCGGTCGGCCGCTACCACACCGCGATCGGCTATTACAATACGGCCTATCACCACAGCACTTGGTTTCAAACTGCCACCGGTCGCCCCTTTCTTTTTGCCTTTGAGGACCAAGGCGGCATCCTGCCCATCCACAACCTAGGCGCGTCTATAACCGGCAAAGTTCCCTCTGGAAGTCTGGGCCTGCATTACGTCGCTGAACTTGGCAACGGTCGCGCGTACAGAGCCAGCGAACCCGTGCAAAACGCGGTCGATGAAAACACACACAAAGCCCTAAACTTTGCTGTCTTCGCCCGGCCTGAAAGAATCCGTGGTTTGCAGGTAGGATTCTCCGCTTACCGCGATCTCCTGACTCCCGCAGCGGTTCCAGCCATTGACGAAACCATTTTTGCTGCTCACGCCGTGTACACCGGCCTGGACTTCGAGTGGCTGAACGAAGCGCTCCTCATTCGTCACTCGCCCCAGGGCACGCCCCAGGTGTTCAACACCCCGGGTTTTTATTCCCAAATTTCCCGGCGTTATCGTTCCTACCGGCCATACTTTCGCTATCAGTATCTCAACGCCCCGGCGAGCGAGCCCATCTTCTCGCCCAGTGTGGGATTACGGCACGGTCCTTCTTTCGGGTTGCGCTATGATATGAGTGAGTTTGTGGCGGTGAAGATGCAATATGACTACACGATGTTGCGTGGCGATCGCGCCTTTCACACCTTAGCCCTCCAGACCGGCTTTACGTTCTAGAGGTGTGACCACGTCGCCCCGCTTGGTCGTTTTCTGTTTTTTCTTTGTCACCGTCATCTTGTTTTCAGCCGGTCTGTCCGCCGGACTCGATGCGCAAAGCCGAGCTCCTGCCGATGATTCACTCGCCATCGTCGTCAATCGCGGCAATCCCGTCGAGAACCTGTCCTTCTCCGAGCTACGCAAGATTTTCTTGGGAGAGCAAACCCATTGGTCCAACGGCCGCCGCATCACCGTCGTTATGCTTGAGCCCGGCAACGCGGAGCGCCAGGCTGTGCTTGTGCAGATTTACAAGATGGGCGAAAAAGACTTCATCAATTATTTCCTGCATGGCATGTTCACGGGCGAAATCCATGCTGCGCCCAGACCTCTTCCGAGTTCCGAAGAAGTGCTCAAGTTTGTCCTGAACGTTCCCGGCGCCATCGGATACGTGAAAGCCCCAAACGTGAATGATTCGGTGAAGGTCGTCCGCGTCGAGAGCCGCTTGCCGAGCGAAAAGGACTACCTGCTTCGCCTGCATGGGAAGCCTCCCAAATAAGGTCCGCAGGCTGGCTCGCTAGCGTGTGGCCGCGTGTCACCGCGACGGGAGGGAGCCCCTCCCTCAGCTAGGATTTAGCAACGCGCAGCCCCAAGACTCGGAGGAGAGTCTGTTGGAGCTTCAAGAGCTCTCGCTGGCGCTCATGCTCTTGCTTGGTGCGGTCAATGAGCGCATCTTTCAAGAGCATCAAATTGCGCCGAAACTCCATTTGAGCCAGAACCAAGCGACTGAGGGCCTTCAGCGCGGCCTGTTGACCGGAGTCCAACTCCCGTGGAGTCCGGTCAAGCACGCAGATGGTACCCAGTGCATAGCCGTCTTCGTTGATTAGGGGAGCCCCCGCGTAAAAGCGGATCTTCGGTTCTGACGTTACCAGCGGATTATTTTGAAATCTCTCGTCGTTCAGTGTATCCGGGACGACAAAAACATCAGGTTGCCGGATGGCGGTAGCACAAAAGGCGATTTCACGAGGCGTTTCCGAAATGGACATCCCCATTTTCGATTTAAACCATTGCCGGTCTTCGTCAACAAGAGAGATCATCGCAATCGGCGTGCTAAAAACGAAAGAGGCCAACAAGACTAAGTCTTCGAAGGCTTGTTCCGGCTCTGTGTCTAGGATGGCGTATTTCTGGAGAGCTGCGACTCGAGCCCTTTCGTTATTGATCGGCACGGGAGTTGCCATCATGGATTCCCCAGGTGGACGGTGGGTTTTATCTCTTGTGGGCCGCTGCACGGATAACCTACACCTTTTTACCGGTTATACGCAAAGCCATTTCTGCTTTCGTAAAACCTGACGATGGCTATGCAGTAACCGAATACGCCTCGGGCCTCCTATCACGAAGCTGAGAGAGTGACGTTAATCGGCACTGGCACCGCTTGTCCTTTCCGCGTCCGCTCGGTACGTTCACAATGTTCGCGATGTTCGCCGAAACGTATGAATAGAACGCTCGACCTTCTTCCGAAATCAGTGGTTTTTTGCGTCCGTATAGATATCCACACCGACGAGCGTAAGTATCAGCGCGAGAAAAATAAACCGGATGGGCACAGTATCGTCGGGACGCTGGATCCCGACCGACAATTGCCAAGACTGATACATACCATCCACTACTCGATAAAACAGGAACGTGATTGACGGCACGGCCAGCGCGAGACCAATGAATTTTCTTATCTTGACTTCGTTGTCCAAAACGGTTGTTGTCACGGCGTATTTAGCCGCCCAAAAGAGATCGATTATTTTTTCTATGAACGTATCCATTGTCGCCGGCAGTGCACCGTACTGTGGTGCACACCAAATCGGAGCCTAACACGTTCACTATAAAAGATGCTGGAATAATCGTGTTCCCCGTTCCTTCTGCCCAATTCATCTAGCAGGTGTTCCATGACCCACAACGGTTGCGTTCGTAGATTACCCCCCCCATGCACTCCTAGCGCGTACCTAGCATGGATGAACAGGATGAACAGTTTCTCGGCTACACTATTTCTCGCGGAATAGATGAAGATGCAATTCTCTCGGAACCCACCCAAGCATCTCCGCAAGCGGCTATCCATGTTTTTGCTCTACATTCTTGTAGCCTATGTGCTCCTGTTGGTCGTCACTCGTCTCCTCGAGCATCGCGTGATTTTCTTCCCCGACTACCCGGGCCGCCTCGAAGGCGACTGGCATCCACGCACGCTTGCCCCCGAAGACGTCTGGCTTACAGCTTCCGACGGCACCAGGCTCCACGCTTGGTGGATTCCCAATGTAAACGCAAAATTCACTTTCCTCGCGTTCCACGGGAACGCCTCCAACATTGCTAACCGTGCCCCTGCCTACGAATTTCTCCGCGATACGCCTGCCAACGTCCTTGCATTGGAGTATCGCGGCTACGGCCACAGTGAAGGTAAACCTAGCGAAACTGGCCTCTACCTCGACGCCGAAGCCGCTTATCAATACCTCGTCAGCACAAAAGGCCTCGACCCTAAGTCCATCCTCTCTTTTGGCCAATCTCTAGGCACAGCGGTAGCTGCGCATCTCGCCGCTCACCGCGTAGTCGGCGGCCTCATCCTTGAAGCCCCATTTCCCTCCGCATCTCGCGTAGCCAGTAAGATTTTTTGGTTCCTCCCTGGGCTAACCCTCCTCGTTCACTCACAGTTCGACACGCAATCGGAACTGAAACAAATCACCGCTCCAATTCTGGTCGTGCATTGCACACAGGACTCTGTCTTGCCTTTCCAATTCGGCCTGGAGGTCTACGACGCCGCTCGCTCCCCCAAACACTTTCTGCGGATTAATGGCGACTGCCACGAGGAATCCTCGCTCATCGCGCCCGCCCAATACCGTTCCGCCCTCAAAGAATTCATTGTGTCCTTAGACCTGCCAGAATGAGTGTTTGAGAGCTTTCCGGCGATAACGCCGCTGCTCTTTTCAGGAAGGGAAGGAGGTCAATCTCAGTCTGCTCGGCCAGCGCCGGGGAGCTAATTTGTTATAGTCTGCTTGTTGCTGGCCCTCGGGGAGGCTACGACATGAAATACCTCACGTTGTTTTTTCTCTTGGTTTTACCAGCAGTCGCAAGCGCCCAGACCGTGAATGGAAATATCGACGCTGCCTTCGCTGTTGGCAAGTGGAAGGAATCCCGCGAAGGGGTGAGCCTATTCTGTGTTCGTGTCACGACTCAAGAGGATGTGTTAAAACGCGACAGCAGCGGGGCATGTTTCTTGACGGAAGCGCACGCCAGTGCAAAAGACTCTGTCACCATATCCACGAATACGTTCGCCGTCACCGATTGGGACGAACATGCGCTGACAGCAGTCACCGAATTCTATAAAGACAAGAATGGAGACCAAACCAGCGAATCCATCCCGGGCGCAGTCAAGTTTGTTATTCGTTTAATTCTAAACTTCGAGACCCATCAGATGGCAAAGATTGTCGAGGCGAGTAATGAGAGCAGCCATGGATATCATCTGGTGGATCAGTAAGCGTGGCGGTTCAAGTCCGTTTATGAGAACAGAAAAGAGCGGGAACATCGTGGTCTCCGCCCTTCGCGCGCGCACCAATTTTGTCACGGATATGGTGACCTGCTCTGGGTTCATCGCTGGCCCCTCGAGCCCAAGGATCCGGCGCCGACCCGGAGCCACAGCGGGTGTCCGCCAAGTTTGTCGTTCTGACCGACGTCGATGTCAATGAAGATTCCGTTGACCGAAATCGACGGGTAAAGCTGAAGCAGTTGGTATCCGCGAGTGGGGATGTCGGGCACATCGCTCGGCGACCTCCAGTAGTGCTCGAAGGGCAATTCGTAAAGCTGCTGGCCGGTCAATCCGGCCGCTGACCCAACGTACACGCCTGGAACATACCCCGCTGCGTTGACCGCTTGGTGCCATGCCTTGCAGTAGTCCATCACCTCCTGCACCGGGGCACTCGGGTTCACACCTTCAAGATCGCACCAAACGTTGACCCCCGCCGGAAAGCCGACGCTTTGCGCATTTGCGCCGGCGCTTTGTCCGTATCGTTCTCCAAGGCTCTGGTTAGGAGACCATCCGCGGTCCCGCGTGTGCTGAACCGGCATTAAGGCAAGCCCCGAGTTCAGAATGTCTGCCGCTTCCTGATCGCTCAGGTCTTCGGGAGGCGGTTCTCCCCACGACAGATATCTGAGGCAAAACTTGTAACCTAGTTGATAAAACTGAGCCAGAACGGAGGAGGTGATCACTCCGTCGCCTGAAAGGCGACGGCTTCTCGCGGCACGCATGAGGCGACATCCTCTACGTTATGCCGCGAACGCCCGATCCGGGCGCGTTGCAGTATGACTTGCGCGCTGACCACGTCACGAG
>QHYJ01000227.1:0-9488 GCA_003223255.1 Acidobacteriota bacterium
CGATATTGTTCTGGGCGTCGGCATAGGAGGGATCCATCTTGACTGCCCGCTCGTAATACTTCAGCGCTTGTCCCAGCGCGGCTTGCTGATGCAGCGCGATACCCAGTTTATTCAGGTACACCGCATTCTGCGGATTTTGATCCGCAAGCTTTTTATAGAGCTGCGAAGCTTCCCGGTATTCCTTCCGCGCCATGTACAGGTCTGCCATCTGCTCGTCGCTTAGGTCGGGTCGCACAACGATCGGAGAGGCCTGCGCGGGGGAAGGCGGTTGCGCTTGGGGCAAATGCGGCGCTACTTGAGGGGTACCGGAACCATCATCTACGAAGGGGGATTGTCCTTTAACGGGAACGGAGAGAATCAGGAGGAGAAACGCTGCTGGAAACGCCATTAGAGTGCGGGTCATGGCGAATCTCCCTTCTCCGGCTTGGGCTTTGCCTTGTCGGGTTCTTTCTTCTTACCCCCAAAGATACCAAATATTTTCTGCAAAGGGTTCTTTTTCTTGTCCGCGTCATTAGCGGATGGGTCCGCAGGTTGCCCCGGCTGTCCTGTAGCGTCCGGCGGGCGGTTGGGATCCGACTTCATCACCACCTGACCGTTGGTATCCGTTTGCGGAGTCTTCGGTTGTCCGCCGAAGATTTGCGATAGCACCGAGCCCGTTGAGGTTACCAGACCATGGCCGCCGTGCAGTTCGCAGAAATCGGTTGGGGCCGAGCCGGCAACATAGACTTCCTCGCGCGTGGTCGGACAGTTGGGAGTCGCAAGCTGCAAGGATTCCGGATCGATGACCACGGACTGCACGCCATCCGGCACGGTGAAATCCTTCACATCCCGGTAAGGCGACATGGAAGTCGCCTTGATCATGAAGTCGGCCCAAATAGGCCCGGCGGCCACGCCGCCCGTAAAGCCCAGATCGCGATTGTCATCAAAACCGATCCAGATTACGCACAGCAAATTGGAAGTGAAGCCCGCGAACCAGCCGTCTCGCGAGGTCCCTGTTTTCGCCGCTGCAGGCAACGTAAACCCACGTGCTCGCACGCCGGCGCCGGTGCCGCGGTTCAGGACGTCTTTCAGCACGCTATCGACGAGAAACGCCACGCGCGGATCCAGCGCCATATGCGTTTGCGGCGTGAATTTCTCAAGAACTTCGCCATCCGAATTGACCACGCTGCGGATGAATTGCGGTTCCGCGCGCGTCCCCATCGTCGCAAACGCGGTATAGCCCGCAGCCACGTCGACCGGTGTCATTTCGTAGGCGCCCAACGCCACCGCCGGCGTTGGCTGGATGTTCGCCCCTAAACCCATCTGCCGCGCCACTTGCACCACGCGGCCGTAGCCGATGAGCTCTGCCACTTTCACCGTGGCGACGTTCAGCGAGTTCGTGAGCGCGTCGCGCACGGTAACGCGGCCCATGAACCTTTCGCCATAATTGTTGGGCGTGTATGGTTTGCCGTCGAATTCGAACGTCGTGGGCTCGTCGTCGATCGTGGTTGCCGGCGTGATAATCGGCTGCACGTTATCGACGGCGTTGTCGAACGCCGCTGCATAGACAAATGGCTTGAAGACCGAGCCCGGCTGGCGATGAGCGAGGGCGTGATTCAGCTGGCTCTGTCCGTAATCCCGTCCGCCGACGACGGCTTTGATTTCTCCGCTCCTCGGATCGAGTGCTACGAGGGCCACCTGCGCCTCGGGAACAGGCTCATTGCTCCCCTTCTTCGCCAGCTCCTTCTTCCACTTGTCGTATCTTTTGGCCAGCAGTGTATCGACGTTCTTCATGCCCGCTTCGACCGACGTCACCGCCGCGCGCTACAGCGCCGGGTCCAGCGTCGTGTATACGCGGAAGTTTTCGCTCAGCAACTGGTTTTCCGAGTACTCGTCCAACAGGTGGTCTTTCACCATGTCGACGAAATACGGCGCCTCTCGTCCCGAAGACGTGGCATGCACAATGTTCATCGGCTCTTTCTTCGCCTCTTCCACGTCCTGTGCGGTGATGTATTTGTTCTCGAGCATCTGCGTCAGCACGCGATCGCGGGCCTGCCCGCCGCGCTCGGGGTGGCGGTCAGCGGATGAGTAGTAATTGGGCGCGCGGATGATTCCCGCCAGATACGCGTATTCCGGCAGGCTCAACTCCCGGATATCTTTCCCGAAGTACGCCACGCTGGCCTCGGAAAAGCCGCGAATCCCGAAGCTGCCGCGATTCCCGAGATACACTTCGTTCGCGTACATCTCGAAGATTTGTTGCTTGCTGAAGCGCTGCTCCAGTTCCAACGAAATCAGCGCCTCCGCCAGTTTTCGACGCCAGTTACGGTCGGTGGAAAGAAAGAACGTCCTCGCCACCTGCATGGTGATGGTGCTGGCGCCCTGATAGTGCTGGCTGGTGTGGCGGATGTCCGCCCACGCCGCGCCGGCGATGCGAATGAAATCAAATCCGCCGTGCTCGAAGAAGCGTTTGTCTTCCGCCGAAAGGATGGCATCCACCAGCATGACCGGAAGGTCTTCATACCGCACCGGCCGCCGCTTTTCGCGCGCGCTGTCAAAAAGATTGGTGATCAGTTCCGGCTCGATTTCCGCCGCGTCCATTTCCGCCCCGCCCTCGAGCGGCCGGATGCTGCGAATGCTCTTCCCCCGGAATTTCACGGCCAACGCGTTCTTGCCCCCAAAATAGGACAGCTTCGAAGGCCGGACATCCACCGTGTCCCCTTGCACGGTGTATTGCCCCAGCGCATTTGGGTCGGGCTCCGGCCGGTAGCCCACGCGCGTCAAATAATCGGTCAGCTCGTCCGGTCCCCACGCTTGCGCCGCGGAAATGTGTTCGGGAGCGGAGAAAATCTGTGTGGTGTTTTGCAGGATGTTTCCAGACAGGCGCGCATCAATCATGCGCGAGTACTTCATATAGTAGTAGGTGAAGATTCCGCCCGCGATGACAAAAATTCCAAAGATGATCCCAAGAATCGTCAGGCCGATAGTGGAAGTAAAAAACCCTCGTTGGACCCGGATTTGCAAAAGCTATCCCCCTGGGCTGGAGTTCTTATTGTCTCGCAACCGCATCCGCTAGAAAAGACGGAGTTACAGGCCGCAGGGCTGCCAGCCGCGTACCCCCAAATACCATGCTGGGCATCCGAACCTTACAACAGCGACTTCGTTTCGCTATTCGGAGAAAAGTGCAAGTCCGTGTGGTACATCAACACATCCACCGGAACTGTGTAGTCCAAAGAAATCTTGACTACGTTGCCGTTTGCCACGATCTTGATATCTTCCCGCCTCGCCGGAATATCGAGGTCTTGCATGATTTTATAAATATTGTCCCGAATCTGATCCTCGGTGTAGCGATTCACCATTGCGTAGCGCGATTGTTCCTGCATCTTGTCGGCGAGCTGATAATCGTTCACGTACGGCGGCAAGATCTTCCACGCGGTGTAAATTCCCAGCACCACAATGGTGACAATCAGGATGCCCTTCAGCTTGCCTTCGCCGCGTTCGAACCGGCGCTGCCTCCGTTCGCGCTCCGCGCGGTTGCCTTCCCTGTCCACTCGAATCCTCTCTTTGGCGGTTTTCGCCGTCACCCTTCACGGCACAGAACGCCCGTTCTGGAAATTCCCGGTAATTTCAAGCTAGCACCGCGCACCAAGGGTGTCGAGAAAATGGCAAGGGCATGTTTCGGGAAAGGAACCGGTGCAGTAGGACAGCTTTAGCCTGTCCTCTCCCTTTCGAGGAGAATCTTCGGACAGACCTTCCGTCAGTCCTCATTTTCTTAAGCTTCTTAGGGCTTCTAATGCTAATAAGCCCGTGCAAAAATCGCGCGGCTTTTCGCGGGCTGGTTGCAGTACACGCATTTCCCGCTGCCACCGTCCTGCTCCAAAGGAATGCAGCGCATGGTGGCGCGTGTTTCTTCCTTGATTTTCGCTTCGCACTCTGCACTTCCACACCAGTAGGAATACGCGAAGCCACTCTCGACGGCCTTTTTCAGCTCCTGGTAATTTTTCGCGTCGTGCGTATTGCTTTTGCGAAACGCCAGGGCTTTGTCATGCAGCGATTGCTGAATGTCCGCCAACAGTTTCTGGATTGTCGTAGGCAAATCAGCCAGCGACGCGCTGACTTTTCCTTCTTTGCCGGGCCTATCCCTCCGCGCCAGAATCGCCGATTGTTTCGCCACGTCTTTGGGTCCGAGTTCGACGCGCAGCGGCACCCCGCGCATCTCCCAATCATTGAATTTCCAGCCGGGACTCTGCCCTTCACGCTCGTCAAGGGTCACCCGAACATCTGCCTTCACCAGGTCCGTCTTCAATTTGCGCGCGGTTTCGAAAACCGTTTTCTTCTCTTCGTCCGTCTTGAAGATGGGAACAATCACGGCCTGGTAAGGCGCGAGCTTTGGCGGCATCACCAATCCCTGATCATCGCCGTGCACCATAATGATCGCGCCCACCACGCGCGTCGAAAGCCCCCATGAAGTGGTCCAGCAATGCTGCAACTGCCCGTTCTGGTCGAGATATTTCACGTCGAACGCCTGAGAAAAATTCTGCCCCAAAAAATGCGACGTGCCCGCTTGCAGCGCTTTGCCGTCGCCCATCATCGCTTCAATGGAATACGTGACATCAGCGCCCGCGAATTTCTCCGCGTCCGATTTTTTCCCGGGGATCACGGGAATCGCAGCGTCCGTAATCGCAAAATCCGCGTAGGCATTCAGCATCTGAATCGTCTCCGCTTCCGCTTCTTCGCGCGTGGCGTGCGCGGTGTGACCTTCCTGCCAGTAAAACTCCAGCGTGCGCAGAAACAGTTTCGTACGTAATTCCCAGCGCACCACGCTGTTCCACTGGTTCATCAGCACAGGCAAATCGCGGTAAGACTGAATCCACTTCGACCACATGTGCCCGATAATCGTTTCCGAAGTGGGGCGAATGACCAGGGGCTCCGCCAGCTCTTCCCCGCCGCCAATCGTGACCACCGCCAGTTCCGGCGAAAATCCTTCGACGTGATGCTTTTCTTTATCGATAAAGCTGCGGGGAATCAGCAGCGGAAACGCTACATTTTGATGGCCGGTGGCTTTAAATCGCCGGTCCAACGACTGCTGCATGTTTTCCCACAGCGCCCACCCGTATGGCCGCACGATCATGCAGCCGCGCACCGGCGCGTAGTCCGCCAACTGCGCCTTCAGCACCAGCTGGTTGTACCACTCGGAAAAATCCTCTGCGCGTGTCGGAAGCTTTTCGTCGGCCATGCCGCGGTCTGCCCGGTCCTCTCAGTCGCAATTTGTCGCGCAACGTAAACTTTACAGCGTATCGGACGCGCATCCGAGTGTCAACGAAACGCCATCACACTACATCACAATCACACTAATTTGAGATCTCCTTCTCAAGCTGGCAACCCCACGCTCAGCCTTTCGCATCGCAATCCCTGCTCAGCATTCAGAAATTGCGAGGTGCGAGATGCGCCCAGGTTCCTCGTCTGCATTCTTTCACGCCGCTCGTTCTGCTCGTCTGAGGCTTTTCGTTCTGGCTCTGTTGATTGCTGGTATGTCGACCATCACCAGGGCCCAAGATAAGGTTGAGCTCTTCGGCGGCTACTCCTATTTCCGCGCTTCGATCCGGGAGGGCCAGAACAATCCCTGCTTGGACAACTGTCCCATTCAGACCTTCCCCACGTCCCAGGTGAATCTCAACGGTTGGCAGTTCTCGACGCAATACAAGTTCCTGCCTTTCTTTGGCGGCGTCGCGGACTTCAACGGCACTTACGGCAAACTCCATAATGCCAGCACCCGCGAACATACCTACCTTCTTGGCCCGCAAATCTCACTGCCCACGAAATTCTCGCCTTTTGCTCACGTCCTGTTTGGTTTCGCAAGGGAATCCCAGGATGCGTTTGGCGTCTGCCCAGCCCTTACACAAGCCGCCTGCCAGTTTAGCCTCGGATCGGATACCTCCTGGGCCAGCGCTCTGGGCGGCGGCCTCGACTGGGACGTGGCTCCTTTTGTCGCCCTTCGCGTCCTTCAAATCGATAGCATCCGCACCCACCTGCACGGCACCTCGCAAAATCAGCCGCGCGTCTCCGCCGGCATCGTCTTCCACTTCTAACTCAACACACCAGAAAGCAAACAAGGTTCTATTCGGGATCACAAAACAAAGGGCGTACTGCCGATGTGGAATGGCAGTACGCCCAATGAACAGGATGATTCTTAGGAAGGCTTTCAGCTTTGCACTACCGGCCGAAGCGCCACACGATGCCGCTTTGCACCCTCATGCTGTTCTGCGAAGCGCCACCGAAGCGCGTGTACAAATACTCGACCTGGATCGCGCGCAGCGAAACGTGCCGGGTTAGCGTGACATCCGCGCCGCCGCCCGCCGTCCATGCAAAAGCATTGCTTGCCAGCGAGCCCACACCCGTGGCAGCTGCTGAAAGTCGTTCCGCGCCAAGGAGTGTCTGGACAAACGGGAACACCCGGCCGTTCGAGTGGAAATACATCCTCGGCCCGAACAAGTAGTTCATCTCATGCGCACTCGAGCCCGAAGGCATGCCCGTAACTCTGCACGCTCCGAACTCTCCGATGACCCCGGCGCGCGACGTCAGATATGCACCGAATGAGCCAGAACCGCCTTGGCAGTTGATGCCAGAGGCCCCGCCGCCCGGATTGAAACGCACATACTGATAGCTGCCGGAAACTTCCACACCACGGTTTTCCTGGGCACTAACGGACACTGCTCCCAGGAGCACTAACCCACACACAATCATGAAGTTACGCATCTATCCCTCCGTTCTTTCATTGCCCAATGAGAATTAGGGGTGGCACTATGTTGGGGGGACTAGGGCTTTCTCCACAAGCTTGCCAGTTTACCCGGTTTCGTATCGGGAACTTGGCCCTTCGGTCGGGCGCCGTGTCCATACGACCAGCAACGTTCTTGCCGCATTTCGTTGCCCGGAAGTTTCGGGCTCTTGCGGCAATTTCCGAGGCGCATTACTATCGCCTGGCTCAAGACGCATGCTTCGGGGCCAAGTTCCAGCCAGCGACTTTCTCCCGGGGGAAACCAAGCCATGAAACGCACTGCCTTGCTTGCCACACTGATTCTAGGTGCCGCGCCCTTCGCCTCCGCGCAAGACTGGGCCAAGGCCACGCTCGAAAAGTCCCCGCGCCACCGCGAATGGGTCACCGTAAAGCACGGCGACCGCGCCGTCGAGACCTTCGTGGTTTATCCCGAATCCAAAAGCAAAACGCCGGTCGTGCTTATCATCCACGAAATCTTTGGCATGACCGATTGGGTCCAGGATCTCGCTGACTAACTCGCCGCCGCAGGCTATATCGCCGTCGCCCCCGACTTGCTCTCCGGCATGGGCCCGAACGGCGGCCGCAGCAACAGCTTCGCCGAAGGCAAAACCATGGAAGCCGTCAGCCACTTGAATCCCGACCAAGTGACCGCTGACCTGAACGCCGCCGCCGATTACGCGCTAAAGCTCCCGGCTTCAAGCGGCAAGCTCTTTGTCGCCGGTTTCTGCTGGGGCGGCAGCCAGTCGTTCCGCTTCGCCACCAACCGCGCCGATCTCGCCGCCGCGTTCGTCTTTTACGGCGGCCCGCCGGAGAAAGACGCCATGGCGCGCCTCAAAGCTACCGTGTACGGCTTTTATGGCGGCAATGACGCACGCATTGACGCCACCATCCCCGACACCATCAGCAACATGAAAGCCGCCGGCAAAACCTATGAACCTGTCACCTATGAGGGCGCAGGTCATGGCTTCATGCGCGCCGGCGAAGCCCCCGACGCCTCCGACGCCAACAAGAAAGCCCGCACCGACGCCTGGGCCCGCTGGAAATCCCTGCTGAGCAAATAGGGATGAGCGATTCCCTCGTAGGGGCACGATAAAATCGTGCCCCGCGCTCCTCCTGCAACGGAGACCAGCTGAAGGTCAGCAGTCAGAAGCGGAGGGAACCATCATGAACTACCACTTCGCCTATCTGGTCGGGGCCCTGATTTTTGACGCGGCCTGGCTAGCTTGCTGCGTTATTGGAAAACGGTATCGGCCGCAGATGATTTGGGGCACGGTGATCTCTACGCCCCTGGCGCTCACCAGCATTCTGTTCATCCCCCAGTATTGGACGCCGCCGTCGCTCTTTGACCTGGACGCACGTTTCCGCGTGGGCATTGAAGACGTCCTCTGGGCGGGAGCGGTCGGCGGCATCGCTTCCGTCGTGGGGGAAATCGTCCTCAAAGAAAGACTTGCCGCGCGCAGAAAACACCGGCGCAAAAAGCACTATTTCCCTTTTGTCGTTTTGGTCTCGGTCTTTGCCATTCTTGAGTTCTGGCATCCCGGCAAAACCATCTACAACACCGTGATTGCCTTCGTAGTTTGCGCGTTGCTGGTCGCGTTTGTTCGCAGCGATTTGATTCCCACAATGTTCGTGGGCGCGGCGGTTTTCACGCTCTTGTACCTCGCCCTGTTTTTGTATTTCCTGGCGCTGTATCCCGATTTCGTGCAGCGCTATTACAACGTTCCGAATCTTCTCGGAATTTACGTCTCGCGCGTGCCGATCGAAGAACTTCTCTTCGCCGCTTCGGGCGGTGCGGTTTGGAGCGTGGCCTACGAGTATTTGCAAGGATATCGCTTCGCGCCCGACCAGCGCTTCCGCCTCGTCGAAGTCTGAAACAAGGGGATCCTGCCGTCGGCGTCGGCCAGCTTGACTTGACTTTGCCGAAAAACTCCGATATCAGGCGCCTATCCCTTCCAACGCGCGCTTGACCGTTGAGCGGTCAAGCAAAGGAGTGAGTCCCATGCGAAAAGCAATCTTGGCCATGTTCGCGGGCGCACTATGTTTGTTCGGCAGCGCCAAGCTTTTGGCGCAAGCCCCTCCAGAAAAGCCGGAGGACAAGAAACCCGCCCCGGACCAAAAAACCGATGCGGAGAAAAAGCCCGGAGCGACAGATCAGAAGCCTGAGCCGCCGAAGGAAAAGCCTTTTGCCGAGGTCGTAAAAGACACGCAGGTCATCCAGGGACTCTTCACCTTCTACAAGACGGAAGACAAAGTCCTACTGGAAATTCAGCCCGACCAGTTCAACAAGATGTACATGCTGTCGCTCACCTGCGAATCCGGCTTAGGTGAAGGCGGGTTTTACGCGGACGACTCCTGTGGCGAGACGCCCATCACCTTTCATAAAGAAGGAAAAAACGTGCAGGTCATCGCGAAGAACACGCGATTCGTAGCCCAGGAAAACTCCCCGATGGCGCGCGCTGTAGCGCATTCCTTCAGTGATTCGATTTTGGGTTCGACGAAGCGCGAAAGCCTGCCGCATCCGGAGCGCAAGAGCGAGCTGATTGACCTGGGCGCAATCTTTCTGACCGACGTGCCAATGATGGCCTACCAGCTCAACGCCGCGTTTCGCATTCCGTATCACTACGATGTGAAGAACAGCAACTTCGGCATGCTCAAGCCCTTCGAGCGCAACGTGGAAATTGAAACCATAAACCACTTCGCCACCGAACAGCCGCCCTTGCCGCCCATGCTTCCGCCC
>QHYJ01000227.1:9506-18038 GCA_003223255.1 Acidobacteriota bacterium
TAGCATTTCCGAATTGCCCGGGTCGGGTTTCCGTCCGCGTCTGGCCGATGACCGCGTGGGACATTTCTTCACCCAAATGCAGGACTATGAAAGCGACCGGAATTTCGAGTCCAGCAGGCGCTATATCCATCGCTGGAGACTAGAGAAGCAAGATCCCTCGGCCCCGCTTTCTCCTCCGAAGCAGCCGATCGTCTTTTGGATGGAAAACACCATCCCCGTGGAATATCGCGGGGCCATCCGCGAAGGAGTTTTGTTGTGGAACAAAGCGTTCGAGCGGATCGGATTTAAAGACGCAGTCGTGGTGAACCAACAGCCCGATAACGCGGATTGGGATCCGGCGGACGTGCGCTACAGCACGCTGCGTTGGTTCGCGGGTTATCCCGATCCCGGATTCGCCCAAGGGCCTTCCCGCGTGAATCCTCTGACGGGAGAAATCTATGACGCGGACATCCGCTTCGACACAGGAATGACGCGTTTCTTCCGCCGGGAAATCAACGAATATGTGAATCCCGCGGGAATGTCTTTGATACCGTGGATGGACGACCAACCAAAGCCGTTCCTTGCCCCGTGGCACAACGGACCGGCGGAATTTTGCGACCTGACCCGAGGGGCCGCTCGCGATGCAGAGTTTGCCTTTGATCTGCTGACGGCGCGCGGCATGGACCCGCAAGGTCCGGAAGCGGACAAATTCATCCACGATTATCTGGTGGAAATCGCCGCACATGAAGTAGGACACACGCTGGGGCTGCGCCACAACTTCCGTGCCAGCACCATCCACAGGCTCGAACAGGCACAGGACGCTGCATTCACCGCGAAAGAAGGGCTAACAGGATCGGTGATGGATTACATCCCGACCAATATCTCGGCGCCAGGACAAAAGCAGGGGCAATACCATCAGACCACGCTGGGGCCGTACGATTATTGGGCCATCGAGTATGCCTACAAACCGATTGCCGCGAATACGCCGGACGAAGAGTTGCCGGAGCTAGCGAAGATCGCCTCGCGCGCCGCGGAACCTCAGCTTGCCTACGACACTGATGAGGACGCCGGAATCGGCGGCGGGCCGTTCGACATGGACCCGATTGTGAATCGTTTCGATTTCGGCAGCGACCCGCTGAAGTATTACGCGCTGCGCGTGAAGTTGGCCGAAGAAATCCGCGGCAACATGGAAAAGAAACTGGAGAAGCCCGGGGAAGGCTACCAGGTGCTGCGCCGAAGCTTTAACGGCGCTTTTGGCGAAGAAGGGTATGCGCTCTATCTCGCCTCGAAATATATCGGCGGCGTTTACCACTACCGTTCGCATGTCGGCGATCCGGGAAACCGCTTGCCTTTCGAGCCGGTGCCGGCCGCAAAGCAGAAAGAGGCGCTGGACCTTCTGCGCGAGCATTTGTTCTCGCCGAGGGCGTTCCAGTTTCCGTCACAATTGCTGAACAAGCTGGCCAGTCCGCGGCATTCGGACTTCACCAACTTTCTTTCCATGCGCACGCGATTCGACGTGCCTATTCATGACATGGTGCTTTCCCTGCAGAACGAGATTATGGACCGGCTGTTCCACCCGATTGTGCTAAGCCGCATTCTGGACTCGGAAGTGAAGGTAGCCCCGCCGGCGGAGCCGTTTAGCTTGGGACTGCTCTTCAGCTCGATTCAGGAGTCCGTCTGGGCGGAGACCAAAGCGCCGGGCGATTCGCTGAACGTCAGCAGTTACCGCAGGTCGTTGCAGCGCGCGCATTTGCGCAAGATGGTGGGCATGGTCCTGCGCGATTCCGGCGTGCCCGAGGACGCCCAGACGCTGTCACGGCGAGGGTTGATCACCCTGCGAGGCCAGTTGCAAAGCGCGCTGGGCAAGCCGGGCATCAAGATGTCTGTCGAGACCCGCGCGCACTTGAGCGAATCCGTGGCCCGGATCGATGAGGCGCTCAAGGCCAACATGCAGCGCACGGGCTTTTGAAGCTGGCTGAGCTTATGATCACTGCTATGCAGGAGGTCTAAGAACTGGCCCCAAGTACTATTGACCACGAACGTATTAAGCAAGGAAGATGGCGGCGACAGAAAGCCCCGCCTGATTCCCCCTGAACAATACAGCTGTGCAGGATCACCTTCATGGACGCTCCTCTTCTACGCCGCGCCGAGCCCCGCATCTCCTTGAAGATGTTTGTGAAGCTGTCCGACCCGGTGACCGGGGCCTTTGAAATTACGTCGACCATCAATGTAAGTTGCCACGGCGCACGCATCGTGACCAAGAACCTTTGGGGAACGAACCGCGATCTCTTTGTGCAGCCGATCCGCGGCAGCCTTCCCTCCCGCGGCCGCGTGACGCATTGCACAACGCGCCAGGATGGCTCTTACGAGATTGGCTTGCAGCTATATCCCAACACGGAGGACTGGACGAGGTCCGGCAAGCTCCCGAGCAAGCCATAGCGAAAGCCAAGGCGCACCGCGCGATAGTTTGGAAATCAGCCGACAAACGCTTATAGTTCCGACCGAACTCGCCCGAAATCGTGTACAATGCGGCCGTTTTCAGGCCCCGCAGAAAAAACCATAAATTTACCAAAGATGGGAAGGAACGATGGCGACCGCTGTGTTCGAGCCTCAGGAGTCGCGCCTGGACAAATATTTCTTTCCGGGAATGGCGCTGCTGATGCTGGCAACGGTATTTTTCGGATTTGCGCGAAGTTATTTCCTCGCAGGAGTATTCCGCGCGTCCCTGCCCAACTGGCTGATTCATTTGCACGGTGCCGCGTTTTCGTCGTGGATTCTGTGGCTCGTCGTGCAAACGTCGCTGGTAGCGACGAATCACGTGGATGTGCACCGTAAGCTCGGGCTGGTAGGATTCGGCTTGGCGAGCCTTATGGTCATCCTTGGTGCCTTGGCGGCCACGGATTCGCTGCGAAGAGATATGAGCGGTAAAGGACCTGCCACTGGAATCGATCCGAAAACGTTCTACGTGATCCCGATCACGGACATGGCGATTTTCGCGGTTCTGATTTTCTTCGCATTTCGGGCAAGATCCAACCCGCCCGCGCACAAGCGCATGATTTTGATTGCCACCACGGGTCTCATGATCGCGGCCGTGGCGCGGTGGCCAGTTGCATTCATCCGTCACCATCCGATCTGGGTCGCAGAATTGTGCACCTACGGATTCCTGTTGCTGCTCGCCGGATACGATCTCTGGAGCCTGGGAAAGCTGCATCGCGCGACGATCTGGGCGAGTGCCTTTCTGGTGTTCGTGCAGCGCATCCGAGTGCCACTGGGTGAGACCGGTGCGTGGCACACGTTCGCCACCTGGGCGCTGAATCTGGCGAGAACGATCCACGGGTGAAAGCCCGGGCCAATCCAAATTCAGCAGTGCCGCAGCAAGGGGAGCGCAAGGCCCTCCAAGGTTGTCACTACGGATGCGGGACGTAGAAGCTTCCCGCGACTATAGTGTAAGAAACAGTACTTTCGGGCAGGTTGCTGAAAGGAAGGGCCTGTACTTTTTGGGGATTGCCTCACTATGCAGCGACGGCCTACATTGGAGGATATGTTTGGCCGGCCTGACAGAGCCACTGCCACTTCGTTCAGTGATCGGGTAAGCCTAACGACCAAGTCCTCCCCGCTGGAAGGGCCTGCAAGCTACCACGGGCAAACGTCAGAAATCGACCTAAAAAAGCTGGGACGGCGCGAATGGTGGCTGTGGTTTTCCGCGCTGACGGTGACGACGCTTTCCGCCGCAACCTTGCTCCTGACCGCGTTTTCGCGCCTATTCCGGCACAAAGAGCGCTTCTACGAAATAACGCCTGAGCAGGCACGTTGGGGAATTTTGTGCTTGCTGCTGCTGTTCAACGGCTGGATGGTGTACCGGCAGAGGATGTTTCGCAAGCTGCGGAAGCAAGCGACGGCGCCAAGCGCCGAATCGCAGGATAATGGTGCGGCGATTGATGATAGCGCGGCCGTGGATCCGGTGACGGGATTGTACACGCGCACTTCGGCGCTCCTGCACCTCGGAAGAGAGATCGCGCGTGCGAAGAGGCAAAACACGGCGCTCAGTTTGGCCACCATTCACCTGGAAGATTTGGCGGACCTGACCCAGCAGTATGGCAAGACGGCCGTGGATCAGGCGCTGAAGGAGTTTGCGAGGCGGCTGAAGGAAGTGAGCCGCGGCTCGGACTATGCGGTGCGGCTCGCAAACGACGATTTCGTGTTGGTGCTGCCGAAGTGCAACGTGGGCGAAGTGACCCAGGTGTTGAACCGCATGGGCTCGATGGAATTGGAATGCGCTGGCAAGAAGATTTCGCTGGCATACACAACGGGGTGGGTGGACTACCAGCCGGGAGACATGCCTTCGGATTTGTTGAAACGCGCCTCGCAGCTTCTGCACTTGTACGGCGACGCCGTCAAAGAGTCGTACACCGCCACGGGCACTTCGAACTAGCGCCGCTTGGAAACGATCGAAATAGTAAGAAGTCGCAGAAGCGTCTCGCTGGCAAGTAAATCGCTGTATGCAGAATAGGGTGTTTCCTCTAGCATCCCCGTGGTCGTGCTTCGCCCGTATTTTCCAGGAAGACGTGGTGTTTCCCATGATTAAAACCGAAAGGCGGTTGGCCGCGCGATTCAACCTCATGCTGCCGGTGCGCGTGCGCGTTCCGAAATCTGCAGTGCCAGAGCAGTGGGCGGAATCGCTGAACGTCTCGCCGCGGGGGATTTGTTTTGCAACGACTTTGTCGCTGCAAAAGGGCACGGCTGTGCACGTGGCATTTGAGATGCCGGAGGAAGTCAGTAGGAAACCGCCGTCGGAATGGCGGTGTACCGGTCATGTGGTTCACATCCAGCCGAGCAATTCTCCGCAGGAAGCGATGGACGTAGGCGTGGCGTTTGACTGCTATGAGGTGTTGCCACTCACGCAAACCTCGATGAACAAAGGCCAGAACGACCCTCATTTTTAGCGCAGGCTGCTCGTCCAACGAGCTTCATCTTCTTGCGGACGCGCGAAAGCGCCCACACACACAGTAACCTAATCGGAGGGGGCCTGCTTCTGGAGGGTGGTGCAGAGGGTAAGGGCAGTGTTGGGGTCGACGGCGTCGTCACCTTCGTCGATGAGGCGGATGATGCCCTGCTTGTCGATGACGATGTTGGCGCGAAGAGCCCACTGATAATCTTCGTTCTCAACGCTGTAGGTTTTCAGGATGCCGTAGGACTTGAGCATTTTGTGGTTCATGTCGCTGAGCAGAGGAAAATGCAAGCCGTTCTGCTCGGCGAAGGCGGCGTTGGCGGCCGGACTGTCGAGGCTGACGCCGAAGACCGCAGTGTCGGCGGCGGGGATTTGGCCAGAGTCGATGCCCGCTTGG
The DNA here is from genome assembly GCA_003223255.1 of Acidobacteriota bacterium. GTDB lineage: Bacteria > Acidobacteriota > Terriglobia > Acidiferrales > UBA7541 > Acidiferrum. The sequence continues at coordinate 14,831 of QHYJ01000227.1, forward strand.
ACGGCCCGCATTTGCTTGGTGCAGCCTTCGGAGAAAGCCAGCACGTAAACGGCGAGGAAAACATTTTTCTTGCCGCGGTAGTCGCTGAGCTTGACGGTTTTCCACTCATCGGTGAGAAGCGTGAAGTCCGGAGCCATGTCACCGACCTTCAGAGACATGCGCGCGACTCCCGATTTGTGCACCTGATGCGCGAGCGGAGGAACCGCCGCCGCAATGATTAGAAGTAAACCCGCAACGAGCGCGCGTTTCATAAGAATTCCGGAGATGAATTTAGATCCCTTAGATGGCCAGCAGCCACACTCAGCCTTGTCCGTAAGACCAGCCAAGAAGCAAAAATATTCCCTGACCGGATGCGGATAGCGATTGTAAACCTTCACAGGCTGCGATCTGCAAGAGTAGAAACGCGGGGAGTGCACCTTGGGTCTATCCGGTGCGGCTCTTGGACGTCCTCGAACTGCAAAGAGAAAAACAGGCCACGCCGAGTCAGAAATTCACAGGGCCGGCGGAGGAACGTGCAAGGCAACCCTGAGCGCCCCACACCTGCATCCCAAGGAGTGTGAACCGACGGCCAGGAACCTACCCAGAATCATAAAGTTGTGATGGGACCTGTCCTTTGGTTCAGGGTATAATGGGAGAGGTTAAACTGGGAAATGTGCGGGCGGGCACGGCTTTCGCAGTCTGTCGTGGGGTAATCCTAGATTCGCAAGAGAGGTGCGGAGTGCACGTTACTTGTTCGAGGGTTGGCGCGAAGCTGTTGACCCTGCTAATGGCGGGTGGATTGATGCTGCTGAGCGCCGCGCCCAGCAATGCACAGTGGCCGTTGCACAAGAAGAAAAAGGTCAATAAGTCCACCAGCGCGGACAATACCGCGGAACCGGACAAGATTCTATATGACAAGGCGATGGCCGACATCAGGCACGGCCGGCACGAGGTGGGCCGTCTGAACTTGCAGACGCTGATCAATACGTACCCGGACAGCGAGTATCTAGCCAAAGCAAAGCTGGCGATCGCAGACTCGTATTTCAAAGAGGGGGGGACCGCAAACACAACGCAGGCCATCCAAGCCTACGAAGATTTCTATGTGTTTTTCCCGATGCTGCCGGAAGCGGCTTACGCGAAGTTGCAAGTCGCCATGGCACATTTCCGGCAGATGGAAAAACCGGATCGCGACCGGACCCAAGCGCGCGAGGCGGAAGACGCCTTTCAACTATTTTTGCAAAAGTTTCCGAACGATCCGCTCGGGGACAAAGCAGCGCAGTATTTGCGGGAAGTGCAGGAAGTGCTGGCCGAAGGAGACTTCCGGATCGGTTATTTTTATTACACCACGCGTGGCGACAAGCGAGCCGCGGCTTCGAGACTCGCTGCGCTGGTGAACCGTTATCCGCTGTATAGCAAAGCGGACCGCGCACTGTGGATGCTGGGGAACATCTGGGAGCGCACGGAAAAGAAGGAGTTGGCTGCGCCGTATTATGCCCGAATCGTGCGAGAATACCCGCTTTCGCCGCTGGTGCCGCAAGCAAAAGAAAAGCTGAAAGCGCTGAAGGCGCCCGTGCCGCAACCCGATCCAAAGGCGGTCGCCTGGATGACGGCGGAGAAGAATGCGCAGCGCGGGCATGATTCGTTAATTGCCAAGCCCTTGGCGTTGGTACGCACAGGCCCGCGGGAGGAATTGTACGCCGCGGCCAGAACGGGAACCCCGACAATGACGCCGGAATCGGAAAATGAAGAGGGCGTGGACATTTTATCCGGCGGAGGCCAACAGCGCATTGGGGGCGCAGGATCAGCGATCGTGGCTACGGTAGCCGCGGGAGGCTCGGCGGAGACGACCAGCGGAGCAGAGAGCGTGGCAACCCCTGCGGAGGGTACCGACGCAAAGCCAGAGGCGCAAAAGCCGGGTGCCGCTGCGACAGCCGGAACGAGCGATTCAGCAACCGGGGCAACTACAGCCGCAGGAACAGGCGATCGTGCGCCGAAGACCGATGGAACTAGCGAGGCTACGGGAACGGAAGAGGGAACCGCGAAAACAGATGGAGCGGCCGCCACGGCGGGAGCAGCCAGCGATCGAACGAAGCCGGATGCCACTACGGCACAGATTGGGCAAGCGGCTAGCCAGACGGACAGCAAAGACAGCAAGAAAGAGTCTAGCAGCAAGAAAAAGAAGGGGATGCGAAAAATTCTCCCCTGGTAATCTTTTCGTCTGCGAGGGCCGGTTTAGAAAAGAGCCAGGGTGCGGCTAAGAAATACGCACCTTTTGTTGCTTTGGCCGGGGCGGAAACGGGCCGGTGTGCAATTGGCCAGTGTTGCTTTGCGACACACCCCTACCCCGGGGCGATTGACGCGCACGCCCGCGAATGCTCCAATAAGACGAAAGACAGGGCACCCTACGGCTGCGGTGCAGCCGGAGAGCCTTGGGCAGGTGTAGTATGGCCGGAGGATGTTTAGTGGCGAAAATTCTGGTTGCGGACGACAACAGCAACATCCAGAAGATGGTCGGTCTTGCCCTGAAAGACGCGGGCATTGACGTTGTGGGACGTGCGGCCGGACCTGGTGCTCGTCGACGTGTTCATGCCGGTAAGAAACGGCTACGAAGTTTGCCAGTTTGTGAAAATGGATTCTTCGCTGTCGCATATCCCGGTAATCCTGCTGGTGGGAGCATTCGATCCTCTCGATGAACAGGAAGCGCAAAGGGTGGGAGCGGACGGCGTTTTGAAGAAGCCGTTTATTCCGCCGGACCCGCTGATTTCCATGGTGAAGTCCGCTTTGCAGCGCTCGGGAGCAGGCCACGTGGGCGCGCCAGTTCCGAAAATGGCTGAGCCGGAAGCGTCTGGCGGCAAAGAGATGCTGACGCCAAACCACAGAAGCGTGCCGACCGTGGAAGCAACTCAGGTACCGGAATTCCGCATGGGCGACGGCCCGGAAACCACCAACGAAAGCTTTGTAGAAGAACTGCCTGCGAAACCAGAACCACTGCGGATTGATTCTAACTCACAGCCAGTGGCATTCGGCAGCCTGCTGGAAACGCCCGCGGAAACGACAGAGGACGACTCGAATTCTGCGACCACCACCTCCCCCGAATTCACGAGGGAGCACGATTGGCGCGACCGGGATGAAGAAGAAGCGACCGCGGAAGAAGAAGACGCAGAAGCGGCAGGATGGAGACCCGAGGGCACCGGCGACGAGAAAGACGTTCCTGCGGCCAAAAGTAAGA
>QHYJ01000222.1 GCA_003223255.1 Acidobacteriota bacterium
CGCGGCGTAGAACGTCTCGGCAGCTTCCCGTTGATAACCCCGAAGGCGGAAAGGCAGCCCTCCTCGCGTCTCGGTGCGCAGAGTCATATCAAGTCGCTCGCCCTCGACGTAGCCAGCCAGGTCTTCGACGGGGTAGCCGACTTTGATCAGCGCTTGCTTGAGCCGGCCTCGCTCGGCCGGATCAACAAGGAACTCCCCAGGTCCGATACGCCGGGCGAGCAGCGAGGCCACAGTTCGATGGCGAGCCAGTTCCTCGGCGAGCGCCGCTTCCGAAATGCCAAGCAGAAGACCCCGGTGATCCCGCGTCAGCTTCAGTTTTCCGTAGCGCCCGGCGTAGTCGGCAATCTCGATTTCGACGTGACGCGGCACATCGTACTTGGAGAGCCCGCGCAGTTTGTCGCGGATCCATTCGGTGGTCACGCCGACGGCACGCGCGTTCCAGATCGAGAGCGGCGTGATTCTATAGGTGTGAACATGCTCGGGCGACTTCACAAGCTCTGCGAAGCGGGCCAGTGCATCCCGTCCCTCGACGTAGGCCGGACTATCCACTTCGACCAGAACCGTAAGGTCACTCTGCACGATGAGAGGATTTTCGTACTGTGCGGTGGGCATTCGTTCTTTCTCCCGACCTAGCTCTGCAAGATGTTGATCCTGAATCCGAGTTGCTCGCAGCGATTGACGAAGTTGTTCGGGTTCGACCCCTGCTTGATGAGCAGATAACCCTTCGGTGCCCCCGTTGCGAGGTACCCCTTCAGGTGGCTGTGCTGCCGAATAGCGTCCAGAACCTCTGCACTTTCGGGTTGCACAATCGCACTGCAGCCGCGAATCCGTATTTCGCCGCCCACGCGCGGCCTCTGGCTCAGGAGGCTCTCAACCGTTGCAGGAAGAGGCCCCGATTCCTCGAGCACTTTCTCGAGCTTGCTCGCAGACGATCGCGAACTGGTCTCGACGAGCTGCCTCTTGTTGAGCTCGAATTCGAATACTCGGTCGATGCGCTTGATTTTGCAATGGCGGAATAAGGGCACGAGTTTCTCGTGCGGCAGGTCCGCGCCGGCCAAAACACAAAAGTTGGGGAGCACCTTGAAGTCGAGCACGGGCGGAGGCAGTTCGGGCGGCGCGAGGAGCCCCAAGATGATCCGAGCGGTGTCGCTTAGGAACATCCATTCTTGCTTCCTGTGGTCCGCCGTATAGGCCCAGTCGGATCCATAGAGCGCAGCAAGCAGGGCCTTCTGCCCCGGCTCGTCGAGCCACCCGTCCCAGCTTGCGGCCTCGTACTCGAGATCCTTGAAGCCGAGCCGCTTGCCGAGATCGATCAAGTCCGCAGAGGGCAGCTTGCTGAACCCGAGGAAGATGCGGCCGGCTTGCTCGTTCGGGATCGCCAGGCCTTCAAACGCTGCCGCAAACAACGCCACAAGGCTGTCCAGACTTGAATGGAAGGCGAAGGTGACCCGCCACACGCGAACGGGGGTGGACCGCTGGACCAATTCGAGAAAGCCGTGGCGCGCCGCTTCCCGCAAACGCTCGAACTCGTGGTTCCAATAAGCTTTGCTGTACTTGCCGGGCTTGTAGCCTGATTCTTGTTCGTTCGGCCGGATGATTTCCGCAGCCACCAGAAATTGGCTTGTCGTTTCGAATAGGTATTGGTCGAAGTTTGCTTCCTTGCAGATCCGGTTCACATCCGTCATGTTGGGGAAGTCGTCAGCCTTGGGCGCAATCCGTCCCGAAAGAAGCATGGCTGCGACGGCGCGGAGCCAATACTGGCCGTAAGGACAATCGGGCGTTTCACGATTTCCGAGGAAAGTTTCGACCGGAAGCGTCGCCTGCCGCGCGACAAAATCCCGGATGGAGCCAGGCAGGATCAGCTTGGGGTTGGGCTTTGGCATTTTGCGGTGCAATGTCACTTTTGAGGAAGCCGAATCTCAGATTCGGAAAAGCCGCATGTCCGGACTTCATGCTCTTTCCGCGCCCCGCCGAACACGGACGTGGGCGTTTTGCTGCGGAATCAGTGCCGGAAACAAAGTAAACTTCTGAGTGAGTCTGTCAAATAGTTTTTGTGATGTTTCTGATCCGCCTCCACAATCTATCCACCGAATATCCACATGGAGTTCACAAGTTTTTCGCTGCCGCGACGGCAGCCAGGGGAGAGCCGTACCTGGCAAGCGAGGCTAGATATTTGCCGTCATCATAAACAACCCCATCTTTCCAGCAACGAAATACAACCGTGAATCCATTTGAAGGCCAACGCTCGCACGGCGGCGTGGTGTCCCTTGCCCCGGCTGCGTAGTAATAGCCTCGTGCCCACACCTGGTATGCGACGGAGTCACCGCCTGGGTCGAAAGGCGCTGGCGGACGTGGCGGCAACGGCCAAGCCCGAAACGATTCTGGGTTGGTATCGGAAGCTCATCGCGAACAAATTTGATGGGTCGAAATCCCGTCGAAGGGTAGGGCGCCCAAAAGTAGATCAGGAAACAGAACGCTTAGTTGTGCAGATGGCGAGGGAAAATCCGAGCTGGGGCTACGATCGGATCGTAGGTGCCTTGGCAAATCTAGGTCATCGTCTATCCGATCAGACGGTGGGCAACATCTTCCGTCGCCACGGCATTTCTCCAGCGCCGAAGCGAAAGCAATCGATCTCATGGAAGAACTTTATCCGCGCACACCGGGACGTTTTGGTGGGGACGGACTTCTTCACGACGGAAGTCCTAACGCTCAAGGGGTTGACGACCTACTATGTGCTGTTCTTCATCCACTTGGAGACTCGCCGGGTGAATCTGGCAGGATTCACGCCGTACCCAGATCAGGAGTGGATGGAGCAGGCTGGCGCGAAACACGACTATGGAGGAGTGGGGATGCCTGAAAGGCTGCCGCTATCTGCTCATCGAGTCATTGCAGATCGGAAATGAAAACCTACTATAATTCTAATAGGAAGACGGGGTATGTCCAAGCCGATGTCGCTAAGGGCGACGGTGACTGCTCAACACAAGAAGGTCTCAGTCCAGCAACGATCCCGCGAATCTCCCGTCCGATCCAGCCAAGAACGCCTCTATGCGGCATAGTCAGATCTCGATCCTGCCAAGGCCGCACTGTTAGACAAAGACCCGAAGCTAGTGTTTTTGATGTCGCGCCAATAAGTACAACGGCTACACAGCTTCCGAGCTTGCTGGTGAATTCGTTAAAAATCTAAGCGCACGCCGAGCTGAATCACACGCGGATCGTTCCCTTGCGTGGTGATGACGCCAAAAGTCTGCGGACTCTGCAAACTGACCGCAGG
>QHYJ01000223.1:0-765 GCA_003223255.1 Acidobacteriota bacterium
ATCACACCATATCCATCAAGGCTGCCCGCGTCCTACCCATTTCGATTTCTGCAGCCGAAACGCAATCCCACGATTTCCATTAGCTACGGCGCGTACTTCCGGTTGCTCGTTAACCGGGAGCAATCGCGATCACTTCCCAAATGCCGCCCCCCTCGACTTGGACCAGCGCTAAGCGAGAGCAGAACGCAGCACGTGCTCGTCCGGTCCACGCCCTGCACAGCAACCGGCGAGTTTGCCGTCAATCACGATGGCCGGCACGCTGCGGACACCGTGCTGCTTCGCCCTGGAAGCAACTTCGGAATTCTGCATGTCATGGATGACTACCTCGTGCGAAGAACCGGCTATCCGCTTGACGAGTTCAATTGCCTCCTTGCAAGTGGAACAGCCGGCGCTGAAGATTTCGATTTTCTTTCTTGTTGTCATGTCTCTTCTCCTTAAACACTCTTGAATTTCTTGGCCGTTACAATCGGCGGTCTAACTGTTCGCGACGCGCCCAGGCATTCCATACGGAAGCCACAACCAGCATTCCGACGCCTCTGTAAACCGTGACATTGGATTCCCACACAAACTTGCCGAGCAGAATGCCCATAGCTGCAACCACCCCAATTAGGAAGGGGCCCAATCCACGGCGCTTTCTTGCCCTGAATGCGAGGGCCGACAATGCAAGCGTCAAGAATGCTATGGTGAGCTGCAATAAATAGGCCGCTGATATCAGAAAGCCAAGGCCCACCGAACTCAGCAAACCTGCATACGCAGGCCAGCAGA
>QHYJ01000223.1:897-18173 GCA_003223255.1 Acidobacteriota bacterium
CGAGGCTTCTAATTTTTGCCTCTATATCAGTGATCTTCGCTCGCGCTCGTCTTCGGACATCTGCACTCTTCGCGGTGGACGCGACCCGAAGGGACAGCAACTCCCGAATCTCTCCAAGCGAAAAGCCGAGTTCCTGGGCGCGTCGAATGAATCTAAGGCGGCGCGCGGCTTCCGCGGGAAAGAGGCGGTAGCCTGACGTACTGCGAGGCGGCTTTGGGAGCAGTCCCCGTCTCTCGTAGTAGCGGACGGTCTCCAGATTTACTCCGACTTCTCTGGCGAGTCGGCCAATCGTGAGCGATTTCACGTTCATGACTACTTCAGTCTAAACCCCGTACCATGGTCCGGGGTCAAGAACTATTTTGCGGAGGCCGCACAAATCCGATCACTTGTCGTTGTGATGCCTGACGAGCACGTCTTTGGCGGTCGAAGGCAAGCTTGGAACCAGCCATCGGAAGAGTAGCGTCGCCCCAATGCCCCCGGCGAGTTGGGCGGCCACAAATAGAGGAACGTCAATGGGCCTGATGCCCGCGAATGTGTCACTCAGAGCTCTCGCGATGGTCACAGCTGGATTTGCGAACGATGTAGACGCGGTGAACCAATATGCCGCCGTAATATAGCTGCCCACAGCAAATGGGACCACGTTAGATTTTGAACGAGAGGACCCCCAAATCACACATAAACGACCGAACGTTGCGGTGAACTCGCTGACGAATTGTGCGGGTCCGCTCCGCACGTGCCGGGACAATGACACGAATGGAAGCGAAAACATGATATGGGCCAGCAACGTTCCACCGATGTGCCGAAGATCTGAGCAAAGACATATACAAGAGTTTCAGACCAGGGCAAACCACCTTCCAGAGCATCGGCCGCAGATACGACAGCCACATATTCAGTTTTCATTGCCAGCTACATCGTATTCGCCCTGGGAAAATTTCCGGGAATGAAGATTGATCGGCCAGGCGCCGCCATCATCGGGGCGGTTTTGATGTTCACCACGGGGGCCGTGCGAGCAAACAACGCTCTCTATCTTATCCACTTCGGAACTGTTGTATTGCTCTTCTCGATGATGCTCGTGGTGGCTTACCTGCATCTGGCGGGCTTCTTCGATTGGGTCACCGATCTGGTCGTCACCCGGCTGAAGCCCCATCACCTACTCCCCACAATAGTTTTTCTCAGCGGCCTCCTTTCCGCTTTCTTCGTCAACGACATCATCTGTCTTGTGATGGTTCCGTTCGCGTTGAAAGTTTGCGGCCGAAAGGGGTTAAATCGGTTCCCTACCTTCTTGCTATAGCAACGGCATCAAACATCGGAAGTACCGCGACCATCACTGGCAACCCACAAAACATCCTGATTGGGTCTTTTTCTGGCATCGGTTACAGGAATTTCCTGTGGCACTTGGGCCCGGTAGCACTCCTGGGTTTGTTCTTCGATTGGTTTGTACTTTGGTGGCTCTACTTCCGTGGGCGTATTCACGACGTTCAAACCGATGCGGAAGCGAGTGCCGCACAGATTGAGCACGCCGCACTGGTTAAGGCCGGCGTTGTGGCTGTACTCGTTCTGGCTGGATTTCTCATCGGCTTCCCGCCACCTTTGGTCGCGGCAGTGGGCGCAGCCATTATGTTAATCACTCGTACGCGCGACCCTCATCTGGTATACGAGGAAGTGGACTGGGGGCTGCTGGTCTTTTTCACCGGACTCTTTCTGATCGTCGGAGGCGCAGAGAACGCCGGACTGACACAGCGTTTGCTAGATTCGGCGCGCATTTCAATCTGCAACATCTCGGTGTCTTCACGTTGGTTACCGCCGTGCTGTCGAACCTGGTGAGCAACGTACCCGCTGTAATGCTCTTGAAGTCGCTCGTGGCTCGATTTGCGAACCCCCATACGGCTTGGCTCACGCTAGCAATGGCCAGCACTCTTGCAGGGAACCTGACGATTACGGGTTCGGTCGCCAATATCATCGTCGTGGAACGCGCTCGGAAGGAGGCAGCAATCACCTTTTTCGATTACTTTCGAATCGGCCTGCCTGTCACGGCTCTCACATTGCTTTTGGGCTGGTTCTGGCTTTCCTGGATTAGGTGAGAAGCCTCTTGCCCGAGTGGTGGGATTGGGGCACCGCGTCGTTTATCCCTCCGCCACCCGGCGAAGTCGAACCCCGTGTCTTGCTGTATGGGAGCGCTTTCTGCACGAATCTAACTTGCCGCCGTTGGTGACGAATGGGCTCGCGCACGATCAATTCGAGGCTGCCGTGGAGGATGACCTTCGCTCTTTTCTCCTGCCTGTCCCAACCAAAAACGCAATCTGCTTTGGTTGCGCTTCCGAATTTCCGACCCAGTCAAATGTGTGTTGCTGGCGGATGGCCGTCCCCGCAACGAAATTGTCTGGATCCTGCGGGTCCACGTCCACTAAGTTGAACATCGAACGCTGGCGGTCCACCTGAATGTTCAATTCCCGGATCTCTCTTCGACCGTCCAGCCCGGAGAGGAAATTATTGTGGGACGGAGCTTCCGGAGATTTTGAACGGTGGCCGTAGGCGGGCCTGACGCGGTCGAGCCGAAGCGCGCCCCTGCATGATAATCACGCTCCTGCTTGAATTTTGCTGGGCCGACTGCCTCTCTTATTATTTCATCAAGGGCGTGATTGTGATCTTCCGAAACTCAACGGGGCCGTGGTCACCCTGAAGAGCGATGCCGCCCGGCTCGCCTTCATCGGCGTCATGTGCCATCGCAGTGAGACCATCTATGACCCCGTGATCAATCACTTTCTTTCCGTTAAACACCACCGTGACCTGGCGGCCGACCAGGCGGATGTCGTAGGTTTGCCACTCCCCCGCAGGCTTGCTGGCGTTTTCACTGGGCGCAATGCGGCTATAAAGAGCGCCTGCGCTGTGAGTGTTCGGAGGGTGGCCATAGTCTTCCAGCATTTGCACCTCGTAGCGGCTCGGCCAGGCGGAACTCGACGTGCAGCTTGAAATTCCAGAATTTCTGCTGGGACACGATGTCCTGACCACGGCCCGTGGAGGCCAGCGCGCCATCTTTGACCGACCAGCCCACAGGCTCGTCGCCGTCCCACGACATCCAGCCGCTCATATTTTCGCCGTTGAACAGCTCAACGGGCTTTGCTTCCCGCCAAGTGCTGTCGTCCGTTTCGTTAATCACCGGCGCACGTACTCCGGTCCATTCGCCCGGCGGCTGGTTCGACCCTTCCACTTCGAAGGTTCCTTGCAGCTTGCCATTTTCGAGTTTCGCAGTGTAGACCAGTTTGCGCGGAACTGGCTCCGCGCCCGGATTCGGGCGCTCCTGCCGCGTCCAGCCGAAGCGCAATGTTCCATTGTGGATTGAAATTTCCTCGATCACATTCAGGTCCCCGCCAAAGGCGCTGATGAACTTGCCTTTTGGCGCAGGCGTTCCGGCATTTTCAATCTCCAGCCACCGAGCGCGAGGATGCTCCCCAATGGTTTTGATGTCCCAGCGACCGTTGAATTGTTCGTCTTTGGTTACGGATGGGTCTTGTGCAGCGGCAAACGTCTGACCCGCCAGGAAAGAAAGCAGCAAGACCGCCAGCAAACTTAGTCCAAGACTACGCAGCGAGAGATTGTTCCAGATCACCGTGATTCTTCTCCTCTTCTCTCCCTCTGCGCACTATAAGGCAGTCCGATGGAGTGTCAAGCCAAATGCTTAACGAAACTGCGCTTTGAATGCGCCGATTTGGGGGCCTGCAAGCGTCTCCCAGTCTCTCCATTTCGTGGGATAATCGCGGCGCGAAAGAACACTGAGCGCGCAACACGCCATCACCAGGACGCAAAACCAATCGTTTGGGAGGTAAACTTTGATGGACAATGGTTCGTTAACTCGTCGCCAATTCATCCGTGCCGGTGCCGGTGCAGGTGCTATGGCAGCAAGCATAGCCGCGAAAGTCACAATTCTCGAACGTAATCCGCTTTTCGTTTCCTCCCGCGTGGTTGCGCCCAGCGATACCGTGCGCTTCGCCTCCATCGGCACCGGCGTGCGAGGTTGCGAACTGCTGGAGGCTTCGCTGCGCGTGCCGGGCGCGGAGTGCGTCGGGGTTTGCGACCTCTACGACTCGCGCCACGACGCAGCGCGAGAAGCGGTCAAGAAGCACGTCCCTGCCACGCGTGACTACAGAAGCATTTTGGAACGCAAGGATGTTGACGCCGTTATTGTCGCAACAATGGACCACCAGCATCGCAGGGTGGTTGTGGATGCCTGCGCCGCAGGAAAAGACGTCTATTGCGAAAAACCGATGTCGCACACCGTGGAGGATGGATTTGCCATGGCGGACGCAGTGCAGAAGGCAAATCGCATCCTGCAAATCGGCAGCCAGGGGGTTAGCTCTATCCTCTACGCAAAAGCCAAGGAAATCTTCGACTCGGGGAAGCTTGGCGACGTTTGCATGATCGAGGCGTATTCGGACCGCAACAGCGCGAGCGGCGCTTGGGTCTACCCGATTCCCCCGGACGCCAGCGAACAAACGATTGATTGGAATGCTTTTCTGGATGGTGCGCCCAAACGTCCCTTTGACTCCGTTCGATTCTTCCGCTGGCGCTGCTTTGCAGATTATGGCGAAGGCTTGGCGGGTGACCTCTTTGTTCACTTAATTTCGGGCATCCATTTCATCACCGGAACAAACACGATCGCGCAGCGCGCCCAATCCACTGGCGGGCTTTTCCGCTGGAAAGACCGCCGCGATTTCCCGGACCTGATCGAAACCTTCTACGAGTACCCCAGCTTCCGCATGGTCCTTCGCTGCAACCTGAACAATGATGCCGGCGGGCTTTTGGCGTTTTACGGGACCAAGGGAACGATGACGATCAAAGACTCTGCGCTGACATTTCGACCGCAAGACACGCGGCCGCAGCCGGAGGGCTACTCGATCTACGGCTGGCCGGCGAAATTGCGCGAGGAATACCTGAAAAAATGGCACGAAGAAAATCCTCTTCCCGCGCCGCTCGCGTTCCGGCCGGAGGAAGAAGCGGAGACGTTCGCCACGCCACCGGGTTACGATCCGGTCGCGGATCACCAAGCCAATTTCTTCAACGCAGTGCGGAGCCGGAAGCCGGTTGTGGAGAATGAAGTATTTGGCAACAACGCGGCGATCGGCTGTCATTTGGCAAATTATGCCTACTTCAACAAGGCGGTGGCGGTCTGGGACGCAGCCTCCAAAAAGATTACAAACGGTTGATTCACGGTCCCTATTTTGCCCACTGACTGGCGGCGAGTGACTTACAGCGTATAACAGTGTATGGTGAGCGATGAGTAGTCCGCAGTTGGAAGACGGCTGCTGCTCTTGCGAGGTTGAAAAGTCGAAAGAGCGCGGTAGGTGCGCGTACCGGCTCGATCTGGACGGGGCCCGCAAAGACGGATACGCAGCCTTTGCCGTTTCGCCCGGTCATGCCCTCCTCGATCGGCGCTCGCGCTTGAAAATAACGGTAAAACCCCGCTCGGCTCACTTATCCTAGCTGGCACATCCGCTCGACACTCAAGCTGCCTTGCAACGGCGTCTCGAATTGCATCGTAGACGCCTGCTCGCCAGAGAAAACTCGTTGCTCAGGCTAGTCACCACGCTCATCGTAGATTGAAGCCCGACACAGGCCTTGGATTGCGTGCCGAGCGGCACCCGGCAAGATAGAAAGGCATTTTCTATGGCTGGATTTCGGAGGGTTTCCAAAAGGCTTTTTCGGGTGAAAAGCGAGAGGTTCTAAACTCCAGACTCATTGGCTGGGACGTTTAGATGATTCTCGGGATTCTTCTGGTCTAGCTCGCGACCGACCCTCAGCGCTTTCTCGTATTCCTTCCGGGCTTCCTCCATCCGGCTCTGCTGGCTGTGAAGGCTCCGCAGGTTGTTTAGCGTCATCACCCCGTCCGGTAGATAGGTCCCTGGATTGTTCCGCGCCGGCTGGCGATCGATCTTCGGCGCTTTCTCCTATTCCTTCCGGGCTTCCTCCATCCGGCTCTGCTGGCTGTGAAGCCTCCCCAGGTTGTTTAGCGTCAGGTAGATCGTCCGAGTGAATGAGAATAGAGCCGTCCAATTCGGTGTCGCCAGCAAGATATTTTCTCCGTACCTCCTCCTCGATGGGCTGGCGGTTCGCTCTGAACACCTTGAGCTTGTCCTTACCGTCTCCCGCGAAGTGATCGTCCAGGGCTTCCCTGCTGATGGCGCACCGCACCCACGATTCGCCATCTCGTCCGTAGAAAAGGACCACGTCACGCCGGAAATCAAAACTCTCCTTGGGCGCAGGAAATTTCAGGTCGTGCCGCTCCAGGCGCCACTGCACGCGACGGACGATAAAGGTGGTGAACGGATGGATGTCCATCTCGATGCTGGCGCGGTCCAGAGCGCTCAGATAAGATTTGCGATCTATCACGCGAATCACGGTCCAAGGATAGCCGCCCGAAGCCAGCATCACATTCATCAGGAAGCGCGCCATGCGGCCGTTCCCGTCGGGGTACGGGTGGACATAACCGAAAAGCCAGTGTCCCAAGACGGCGCGCACCGAAGGCGCGGGTTCCTTTTCCAGGAGGTCGAAGAACGCCGGCATGGCCTCGCGGACCGCTTCCCACCTCGGCGGAACGTAGCGCGACCCGCGCAGATACACTGGTATGTTCCTGTAGCCGGCCAATGCCCCCGGCTCAAGCAGGCCAGCCGTAACGCAGGGCTGGAACAATTCGCGATACCACTGGTTGTGGGCAGCGCGCGCGAGCGCGGCGGGGTTCTCACCGGCGATCACTTTCTCTACTTCTTTTTTCACGAGCTGAAACGCTTGCCAGTATCCCCGCGCCGCGAGTGCGTCGCGATTTCTGCGATCGCCGGGGTCATACTCGGGGTCCCAGCCGCCCTGCCGCACTTTCTCAACCAGGGCAGGCGTGACTGAGTAGCCTTCAATGGACAACGAGTGGTAGGCATCGGTCCGATAGATTTCGTCGACGAAGCGAAGATACGCTTCTTTGTTTGTGGGAAGTCCTGGCGCTTTCGGGAATGAGGCGAGGACCTTGCCTCGCATCGATTCCCAAAGCATCTCGACGCGACCCACGATCGGGGCGGCGGGACGGCTCTGCCTACGGAATACCTGTCCGGCTTCAAATGGACTGCTCTCTCGCACATCGTATCCAGCGCCTTTCATGGCGCGGAGAATCTCGTCAGCGAGTTCGCCACGCCCGGTTTGGCGGAAGGCTTTGGCAAGATAACCGGCTTTCGCGGAGTGACCACCGTTTAGGAGAAGCCGAAGCAGGTCCGAGGCGTCAGCGAGGCTCGCCATCACCACTTGCGCCTCTAGGGGATACAGCTGAAAAAATGATTCTGGCACACGTACCAACGCCGCCGCCGGGGTAAACAGCCGCAATCCGTGCCTCGCCGTCAGAGCCGTAGGCGCGGGCATCTCTGCAACTTTCAGATCGTAAAGCGTTGTGCCGAACAAAAGCTCGATGTCGTTGTTAGTCGCTTTCGGACTGTGCACAACCAGTTGATCGGGGATCACCGTTCTCTCGCCGTGCAAAAAAAGGGACTGCTCGGGCGACAGGTGCCATTGTTCGCCAAAGCGCTCGTCGCAATAGCGTGCGCAGAATTCCCAGAACGACGCATGCCAAGGAGTGCTCTCGCCGGCCTGCGCGTCTGGGCTTGAAGAAATCAGCCAACCCTTCATGACTTCCTGCAAGAAGCCGTTCTCCACCAGGCGTTCGCGGTGCACTCGGCTCAGGTCGTCGGAACGAAACACCCGTCGGTTGCCTTCCTGGAGTGCCTTGAGCACATCAAGCGATTCAGCCAGTTTTTCGTTTGGCGAGGGCATAGGACCCCCATCACCACACCATTACAAGTTAATTCTGATGAGTAAACGCAAGTATAAGATGCTGGATGATTACAAGTCAATTGTACCGAATAAATGCAAGTATATAATGCTTCCACGGATCTGTTAGTGGCGAATTGCGATTTCACCTGTTGTTGCGACGTCGAAATTAAATCTCCGCCGCATAGATGGTCCGAGACGGAAACCCAGCTCTGTAAGGCGTCGATGATACAAAAAAAAGGCTTGACAAGATAACTCGGATTCCGATATAACGGATTCCGAGTATGGAAGAAGATTTCGCTAAATTCCTCCCGCTCTCCCCTGCGGCGCTGCATATCTTGCTGGCTCTTGCCGGCGAGGACCGTCATGGATACGGGATCATGCAGGAAGTGGCTCGGCAATCGGACGGTCGGTACAAGTTAGGCCCCGGCACGTTATACGACAATCTGGAAAAGCTGTTAAACGAAGGCGTCGTCGAAGAATGTGCTCGACGCTCCTCAGCCGATGATCCCAGGCGTCGCTATTACCGGTTGACAGGGTTCGGCCTCCGCCTACTGGGGACGGAGATCACGAGACTCGAAGGCGTGGTTCGCGAAGCAAGGTTCCACCTGAAAGTTCGCCCTGAGAGGGCAGGATGACACGAAGGCTGTACCACTGTCTGGTTTGGTTACATCCTGCGGCGTTTCGGCTGCGGTTTGAGGAAGAAATGCTGTGGGTCTTCGACGAAGCCGCTGATGCATGGCGTACGGCGTCACTCTGCTCTGACGCCTGTGTCTCTCTCGCCCGGCAGTGGCTACTGCGGTCAGGACTGTGGAGATGGGCAGTAGCGAGCATCGCCGGAATCATCCCGCTCATTCTTGCATTCGGAAGTTTCTTGCCATGGGACAGGGCCCTGGGTCGTTGATCCTCCCAGCGCACTAGCGATCGCGGGCTGCTCGGAAAAGAGGAATCTATGTTGAACCGGCGGGTGAAGACTGCCCTCAAGAGCTTTGCGTTTTTGACGGCCTCATTGCTCGTGGCAGGAATAGTCTACGAGCAGATAGGACACAGGCAGGATCGCGCGCGGCTCCCACAAATTGGAACGTCGGTGGATATTGGTGGCCGAACGCTCAACATTTCCTGTTCTGGAACAGGCGGGCCACCGGTCATTTTCGAGTCCGGGGGAAACGGCCCGGGCCTTGTCTGGGAGCCGCTGCAAGCCGAAGTCGCGAAGTTCACAGAAGCGTGCTGGTACGACCGGGCTGGCGAGGGTTGGAGCGACCCAGGTCCATTTCCTCGAACCGCTGTGGCAATTGCCAATGATCTCCATGAGCTACTGAGACGGGCTAACGTGCCGCCGCCCTACGTGTTCGCTGGTGCGTCGTTTGGCGGCTTGAACTCGCGTGTTTATGGCAGCCTTTACCCGAAGGAAGTCGCAGGAATGGTGCTAATTGACTCTGCACACGAGGACGAACTGGTTCGCGCGCCTAAGTTTTACCTCGGCCACACGGCGCCACGATTACTCTGGCGCCCTCTTTATATTGCCTTGGACATGGCCGCCTTCGTCGGGTTGGTCCGCTTCAGGCAATCCTCTCCTGCGCCAGGCAAGGACCCGTCACAACTGACTCGCGACGACATCATCGCGGCACTAAGGCAACAGCCAGAGTCGTTTGTAGGAAATGCCTCGGCTGGAATCGTGTTGCCCGAGAGTTTTGCCGAGGCAAGGTCCGTGACGAGGCTAGGTGACTTTCCGTTGATTGTGCTTACAGCCGGGCAGTCGTTTGATTTCCGAAATGCGGAACTGAATAGGCAGGCTGGGGCATATCAGCAAGTTTGGGTTCATGAAATACAGCCGAAGCTGGTGAAGCTTTCTACGCGCGGGCGCCAGATTGTCGTTCCGAATGGCACCCACAGTACGATTCCGCAGGAAGTCATCCTCAGCGCGATCCGCGATGTCGTAAACGAAGCCCAGGGCGAAGCAGCGGGCCATTAGGCAACCCCCTCCTGGCAGTCGAGCCCGGCAAATCATTCGGGAGCAACGTTGACCGGACCTCTTTTTTGCCAGACCGTCAGGCCTTTCGTTCTGCAAAAACGGGATTAGGCAATCAAGTCAACAAGGAGAGCATCCATGAAAAAGTCCTCTTTCTTCATTAGCATATTGCTTTGCGTTCTGTTTTCAGCCGCGGCGCTCTGCGCGATTAATGTTACGGGCAAATGGTCGGGCACATTGCAAATGGAAGGGGAAACGGACTCCAAGCCTGCTTATCTGATCCTGAAACAAGAGGGAAACAAACTGGCTGGAAGTGCGGGGCCCAGTGAGAGTGAGCAGCACTCGTTTGAAGGTGGAAAGGTTGAAGGCAACAGACTCACGTTCGATGTCCCACTAGGCGGCCAAGGCGAGGGCTCGATGCACTTTGATATGCAAGTCCAAGGAGATCAGATGACAGGGCAGGTGAAGCGCGGCGGCGAGGGTAGGAACGAAGCTGCGAAAATCTCGCTGAAACGAGTCGCCGAAAAGTAAGAAATAGCCTAAGTCTGCACTACTAACTGGAAGAATGAGGCGGGGAGTTCGTGAGGACCAGAATCCTCGAAGAGTGGTTAAAGAGGAGGGTTGCGAATCTCGAGACTTGCGTAGGCGGGAGCCACGCTCCACGGTCCTTCGTTATAGTCTCCTGTCGGCTGTGAACTATCGGGGAGTCTCTTGATAGACTCCGCAAGCACAGAGGTGATGAGTTGACAGAAATCGCAAGGATCACGCTCCTCGGTGTCCCGTTGAGGGCCTTCGTTGCATCATTGGCGGTTTTTTCGGCGGCGTGTGCGGCGCGAGCTGCCACGTGTGAAAGCCTGGCGACACTGGCATTACCGGACACGACCATTGTCCTCGCAAAGCTGGAACCGGCAGGGGTAGAGTTACATTTGCCTGGACCTCCTTTGGGCAGCCTGCCGGCTTTCTGCCGCGTTGCCGGAGAAATCAAGCCGACAAAGGATTCCAACATCAAGTTTGAGGTATGGATGCCAGCCTCAGGCTGGAACCACAAGTTCATGGGTATTGGGAACGGAGGTTGGTCAGGAGAACTCTGGTATCTCGACATGTCGGACGCGCTCCAACGAGGCTATGCCACCGCATCAACGGATACTGGGCACGAAGGCAGCGCAGGCGACGCCAGTTTCGCCCTTGGCCATCCAGAGAAGGTGATTGACTTTGGATATCGGGCGTTCCATGAAACGACCGTCAAGGCAAAAGCAATTCTCTTCGCGTATTACGGAGATGCTCCAAAACATTCTTACTGGAACGGTTGCTCGACGGGCGGCAAACAAGGGCTCACGGAAGCGCAGCGCTATCCTCGCGACTACGACGGCATCATTGCCGGCGCACCCGCCAACTTCTGGACGCATCTCATGGTTAGCGGCATCTGGATCGGCCAAGCAACTCACGAGAACCCTGCTAGCTACGTTCCCAAAGAAAAGTACTCGGTTTTACACAAAGCTGTGATCGAGGCCTGCGACACGCTGGACGGAGTAAAAGACGGCGTTCTCGAGAATCCGAAGCGCTGCCACTTTGATCCGAAGATGCTGCAATGCAAAGGGGCAGACGGCCCGGAGTGCCTAACGGCCTCACAGGTGGACGCAGCTCGGAAGATATATGCCGGGCCGAGGAACCCGCGGACCGGCGAGCAAATTTTCCCTGGTCTGGAACCTGGGGGCGAAAACGGATGGAACTTTTTCGCGCGTGGTACAGAGGCGCCGATTGTCGCTTCCCACTTCAAATACCTGGTATTTCATGATGCGAACTGGGATTACCGTACCTTGAACTTCGATACCGATGTTGCGCTCGCGGACAAACTGGATAACGGAGTTCTCAACGCAACCAATCCGGATCTGAAAGAGTTTTTTGCGCAAGGCGGAAAGCTTTTCCTATACCACGGCTGGAACGACCCCGCCATCGCCCCGCAGAACACCATCAACTATTACAACAGTGTGGTTGTTGCGATGGGCGGCCCGGCGAACATACGGAACTCGATGCGGTTATACCTGGCCCCAGGGATGAATCATTGTGGCGGCGGCGATGGCCCCTCTGAATTCGACTCCGTCGGCGTGCTTGAACAGTGGGTCGAGCAGGATAAAGCCCCGGACCGCATCGTCGCGGCTCACTTCCCACCTGGTGCACACGCTGCCAAGCCGGACCGCACTCGACCGTTGTGCCCGTACCCTCAGGTGGCGAAGTACAACGGCTCAGGCGGCACAGACGATGCTGCCAACTTTGTTTGCGTGAAGGAATAATGCTGCGCTCCAATTCATTCACAGACAATGCGAAAGCATTTCAGAGCGTGATCTGACTGATCCACAAAGTGTCGGTTTGCCTGAGGATAAGAATCCTCGAAGCGTAGCCCTTCTCATTACGCGTGGGGACCCTACAATTCACAGTCGGTTCGGTGTAGAGTTTGCTCCTATGGAAAACCACGTGGATGGTCTTGCCCGCGATTTCCTCTACGCCCTGCGCAACCTCCGCAAGAATCGTCGTTCCTCCCTAGTCGCCATCTTCGCCTTGGCTCTTGGCATCGGCGCGACAGCGGTCATGTTCAGTGTTATTCATAGTGTTGTTATCGATGGGCTTCCCTACAAGAATTTTGAGCGTTCCGTCGTATTTCGAGTGCAAAATCTCGCAAATGTTGGTGGATGGAAAGGGCGCGACTTTTTCTTGCCGGACGAAACCCGTGCCTTCCGCGAACAAAACCACGTGTTTGAGGAAACCATCGCCTATAACGGCATACGCCTCCAGTACGACAACGGCAAATCCATCCCGTATGGTGAAAAAACTCGTCCTGGTCGTTGCTCTGAGCCAGAGCTCATTACTCAGCGCCCGTTGATGATAAATCAGGCCCGGGAGGTCTTTTGCCAGGGGAGACTCCCGGCATCCTTAATATATGTACTGGTCGTGAGCCCATGGCCCGCTGTCCCGTCGACTTTTATGCCGCTTCCCTTTCGTAATACTTCAGCAGGCCGCCCAGTCGTTCTCGACACCGCACTGCTCCCATGTTCCTTCTTGCCTCCGGCCGTGAAGGAAACAAGATCCGATTGTCTTTGCCCTGATGGTTGCGCTCTTCGTGGTAATGTACGATATATTGCTGCAACGCTCGCCGCAGCGACGATTCTCCAAACAGGATCAGCCTCGACAGACATTCTTCTTTCACCGACCTCACCCAGCGTTCTGCGTACGAGTTCAAATTCGGGCTCCTTGCTGGCAATCGAAGCGGATTCACGCTTCCCGTCTTGATCAGTTCCCGAAATGATTGGCAGAACTTCGCATCTCGGTCATGCAGCAGATTGCGGCAGCCTTTCAGGCATCCCCACTCCTCCATCGTCATGTTTCGCGCCTGCTGCTCCATCCACTCCTGATCCGGGTACGGCGTGAATCCTGCCAGATTCACCCGGCGAGTCTCCAAGTGGATGAAGAACAGCACATAGTAGGTTGTCAACCCCTTGAGCGTCAGGACTTCCGTCGTGAAGAAGTCCATCCCCACCAAAACGTCCCGGTGTGCGCGGATAAAGTTCTTCCATGAGATCGATTGCTTTCGCTTCGGCGCTGGAGAAATACCCTGGCGACGGAAGATGTTGCCCACCGTCTGATCCGATAGACGATGACCTAGATTTGCCAAGGCACCTACGATCCGATCGTAGCCCCAGCTCGGATTTTCCCTCGCCATCTGCACGATTAAGCGTTCTGTTTCCTGATCTACTTTTGGGCGCCCTACACTTCGACGGGATTTCGACCCATCAAATTTCTTCGCGATGAGCTTCCGATACCAACCCAGAATCGTTTCGGGCTTGGCCGTTGCCGCCACGTCCGCCAGCGCCTTTCGACCCAGGCGGTGAGCGATCTCCGCCAGTGTCGCTTTTTCTCCTTCCGAAAGCAGCAGCCGTCCCTTGATCTGCCCTCTCAGGATCCGGTTCTCCGCCGTCAGATATTCGTTTCGCAACAGGAGTCCTTGATCGACTGTTCCGCTGACATAGGCGAGCAGGCGCGCCCAAAGCATTCCAGAGCCTCCCTAGACTTGATCGTCGAACCCGGATTGTACATGCTCTTGAGGTTTCAGAAAGCAGCTGTGCGAAAAATTACGAGACCGGAAACCAATCCTTTTCAATACGTTTGAGATTTTTGACCACACGGGGTGAGCAATGCCGGAGTCCATTGATTGGCCGAGGATGCATCCGACGCGGAGTCGCCGCCGCTTCTTTTTCCTCATTCTCGCCGTCCTTGCCGTCATCGTTATCGGCGGTCGGACCGCGTTGTCGTATTACGTGGACGTGCTCTGGTTCGAGTCGCTCGGCTATGGCGACGTATTCTGGAAAACGCTAGGCCTCCAATGGGGAATTTTCGCTGCCTTTGCTGCGGCCACATTTCTAATTCTGTACGGATCGTTTCTAGCTCTGAAGCGAGCGCATCTGCCCAATCTGCCGAGTGGTCACACGATTTTGATCGGCGGACAGCCGCTGAAGCTGCCGGTTGAGCCCGTCCTGCGCCTCGTCGCACTGGGCCTTTCGCTCGTCATTGCCGCCGCCACAGGCGCCGGCATGATGCTGGAGTGGCCGACGATCGCGCTCTTCTGGTCCGCACCGCCCGCCGCTGGCGGCTTCGTCGACCCGATCTTTGGCAAGCCCCTGAACTTCTTCCTCTTCACTCTGCCCGGATGGCAACTCGTCGTCGGCTGGCTACTTACTCTGGCCGTCATGACGTGTGTACTCGCTGTTTTTTTTATCCTCATCACGGGCGGAACTCGTGCGTTCGCCGGGCGTAGCAGAACCTACGCGACACTGCCTTGGCGTGGGCTCTCCATCACGTTCGCATTCCTATTACTGGTCCTTGCGATGCGTGTGTACCTCGGTCGATTTGAGGAATTGTTCGATGGTCATACGATCTTCACCGGTGTGAGCTACTCGGACGCGCACGTCATGCTTCCAGGATTGCTGGTTGTCTGCGCGGCTCTCATTTTGGGCGCGATGATAGCGGCCGCAAACGCGGCGAGAGTGCCACGCGGCCGCTGGATCGCCGCGGCAATTCTCCCCGCTGCGCTGTGTTATATCTTGCTTCAAATAGTTGCCTGGTACGTCAGTAGCTTCATCGTGAAACCAAAC
Organism: Acidobacteriota bacterium; assembly: GCA_003223255.1. GTDB lineage: Bacteria > Acidobacteriota > Terriglobia > Acidiferrales > UBA7541 > Acidiferrum. Next base: position 15,811 of record QHYJ01000223.1, read on the forward strand.
GAACTCGTTCGCGAGCAGCCCTATATTGCCCACAATATCGCACTGACGCGGCAAGCCTACGGACTGGATCGGGTTTCGCAACGCGAGTTCCCGGCTGAGACAGATGTAGCCGCGGCCGACCCAGCGCATAATCAAGCTACGCTTCAAAATATTCGACTGTGGGACTGGCACGCTCTCCAGGACACCCTGCGCCAGATTCAGGAAATACGCACCTACTACGACTTCCCCGACATCGACATCGACCGCTATCAAATTGACGGCACGACCCGCCAAGTGATGCTAGCCACGCGCGAGCTGAACATCGACAAACTCCCGGAAAGCAGCCGCAACTGGATCAACGAAAAGCTGATCTACACCCACGGTTACGGCATTACCATGAACCCGGTAAATGGGTTCACACCGGAAGGCCTGCCCACGCTCATCCTGAGCAACATGCCTGTCCAGAGCACGGTGCGCGGTCTAACCGTAAACCGCCCGGAGGTTTATTTCGGCGAGCTGACCAACACCGACGTCTACGTGAAGACACGGCAGAAGGAATTCAACTACCCGCAAGGCCAGACCAACAGCCTGACTTCTTACGAGGGCAACGGCGGCATCGTTCTCGGCGGTTTTCTGCGCCGCATCATCATCGCCCTCGACCGCGGCGACCTTGCCAAGCTGCCGTTCAGCGATGACGTGAACAACGATAGCCAGCTGTTAATGCATCGCAACGTGCGCGACCGCGTATCGGCGCTCGCGCCGTTCCTCACCTACGATCCGGATCCTTACATCGTGCTCGGCGACGACGGCCGGCTCTCGTGGGTCATGGACGCGTTTACGGTTTCCGACAACTATCCGTACGCGAGCCATTACCGTCTCGACCGCGATCCGATTAACTACATGCGAAACAGCATAAAGGCCGTAATCGACGCCTACAGCGGTGCGACCACCTTTTACGTGTTTGACCCGGAGGACCCGATTATCGCGGGCTACCGCCGTATTTTTCCGAGCTTGTTTAAGGATGCAGCCACGATGCCGCCCGGTCTGCGTAATCACATGCGCTACCCCGAGTTGTTGCTGAAATTGCAAGCCGAGGTGTACGGCCTCTATCACATGACGGACCCGGCAGCGTTCTACAACCGTGAGGATCTCTGGACCGTCGCCACCGAAGTCGGTATGAGCGAAGGGGGCCAGCAGCAGACCCAGGCGATGCAACCGAACTTCGTGCTGATGAAACTGCCGGGCGAAACCGGGGTGGAGTTCGTAGAAATTCTGCCATTCACGCCGGCCAACCGGAATAATCTGATCGGCTGGATTGCCGGGCGCAGCGACGGCGCACAATACGGTACGTCGGTGGTCTACAACTTCCCCAAAACAAAACTCGTCGACGGACCTCTGCAAATCGAGGCGCGCATCGATCAGAACGCGCAGCTTTCCGGACAATTGACGCTATGGAACCAGCAAGGCTCGCACGTGCGGCGCGGGGCGTTGCTGGTGATTCCATCCGGGCGCGCGTTGCTGTACGCGGAACCGATTTACCTGCAAGCCGAGCGGAGTCCAATGCCTGAGCTGCGTCTGGTCGTCCTCGCGGTACAAGATCGGCTTGCCTATGGACCAACCTTTGAGTCGGCGATGGCCGCTCTTTTTGGCGGCGGGGTCTCGTCACTGAGCGCCGCGGCATTGCCTCCGGAGGCGGGGCGAAACGCAGAGGCATCCGGCGGATCGCCCCGGCCCGCCGCCGACCTCAACGCGCTTATCGCGGAAGCTGCCAAAGACCTCGCCGATTACCAGCGCCTCACCGCAGAAGGCAAGCTCGGCGAGGCGGGGCAAAAGCTTGAAGAGCTGAAGCGCGCTCTCGACAAGCTGAACGCCCGCCAAAGATAGTCTCGCTGCGGTGCGCGCTTAGATTTCGGTTTTGGTGTCTTTGTAACGACGCGCATCACAAGATAACGCAACAATCCTGCCTTGCGCCGTTTGCCCTTCGATCTGGTGATCTGCGCGCGGCGACGCTGAGGCGATGCTGACGGGATGCATCTTTCTTTTCAGTTCTCAGGGCGGCGAGCAGCGGGAATGAGCCAGTCTTCTGGATTCTAGTCAGCCGTTGCTCTTTCATTCGTGGGTTTCTGCCGTTCGACGGCACAGTCCATTTCTTGGTTCCATTCATGGTCCGATAATTGTTACTCAGGGTTCCCAAAATGCGAATTGGGTAGCCACATCCTTGCCGCATAGTTTCAAGGAGTTACCAATAGAAATTGTACTGTCACTGCAGCGGTCTAACAGGTTGCGCGAATCAGTACCGCTAAACGCCCTCTGTATTAACTGGTCTGGCCACCTTCCAGGTGGTCGGCATAACCGGCCAATCTCTGCCCGCCTGAGTGCTCCTA
>QHYJ01000226.1 GCA_003223255.1 Acidobacteriota bacterium
GCCTGCAGCGGCGCCGGGTACGACGTTGATGCCGGTGGCGAGAACTTTGAAGGCCCGCGAGTTTCGGTCCATCTTGGAATCGATGACCGGATAGAAGAGGCGCTCGATGTCTTCCGGCTTAATGCGCCGAAGTGCTTCATCGCGGGTGATAAGTTTTTCGTTGGCCATATCCACAGCCATACGAAAATCGGCCGCAGGGGTGCGTTTCCCCGTGCGCGCCTGCAGCATGTACAGCTTGCCTTCTTCGACGGTGAATTCCATGTCCTGCAGGTCGCGATAGTGCTGTTCAAGTTTCACTCGAACTTTCTCGAGTTGTGCGTAAACCTTGAGCATGGTTTTGGCCATCTCGTCGAGATGCATGGGAGTGCGAATGCCTGCGACCGCGTCTTCGCCATGAGCATTTACGAGATAGTCGCCACAGAAGATCTTTTCGCCGGAACTCGGGTCCCGCGTGAAACAACAAACGCCGGTTCCCGAGCGCTCGCCCGCATTGCCGACACCCTTTGCACCACATTCACCGCCGCACCGAGTAAGCCAGTGCACTTCTCCACCCGACGACAGGTGACCGCCTTCTCCGCCATCCAGGAGCCGAAGACCGTGGCAATGGCACCCCAGAGTTGCTCCAAGGGATCGTCCAGAAAATCTTTGCCAGCTTTTTCGCGGAAGTAGGACTGGTATTCCGCGACCAACTCTTTTCAGTCGCTCGCGGGAACCGCGGCGTCTTCCTTGATCCCGAGACGCTGTCTCATGGCGCGCAAACGGTGCTCAAGGTCTTCTTTGGAGAGGCCCATCACGACGGTGGAATACATCTGCACAAAGCGGCGATAGGCGTCGTAAGCAAAGCGCTCGTTCTTCGTGACCGCGGCAAGCCCCTCGACCGAGCGCTCATTCAGCCCCAGGTTCAGAATGGTTTCCATCATTCCCGGCATGGAACGGGCAGGCCCCGACCGCACACTGACAGGCAATGGGTTCTTCGGGTCGCCGAGCTTCTTTTTGGGCGACGCGCTCAAGCTTCGCTATGTTGTCGGTGACCTGCTCCTTCAATTCCGGCGGAAACTTCTTGTCGGCTTGTAGTAGTGGTCGCAGGCCTCCGTGGAGATGGTGAAACCCGCGGGCACGGGCAAGCCGATCTTGGTCATCTCGGCGAGCCCTGCGCCTTTTCCTCCCAAAAGATCGCGCCAGGTGCCGTCTCCTTTGGCTTTACCCGCACCAAAAAATGCACCGACTTTTTCACGGCCGTCCTCACTTCGCATTCGCTTGGCGTGGCATTCCTTTGTAAAACCCAAAGACTTGCTGCAGGGCCCGAAACGGAAATGTCGGCGTGCCGACGCTGGCTACGTTAAAGTAATACTTTAAGTCAAGCCAAGCGCTCCTCGCCGCCAATTTCCGAAAAATCTGCAATGGTGGTGAACTCACCGAGCAACTGCGCAAGCAAGGCGAGTCGATTCTTTCGCACCTCTTCCTTCTCGGTCATCACCAGAACGCCATCAAAGAACCGGTCTACCACGGGCCGGAGACCTGCGATCACCTCCAGTGCCTCCTGGTACTTCCCTCCTCGCTTGAAAGATTGCACTTTGGATGCCGCGGCGTGCGCTGCCGAATGCAGTTCACGCTCGGCAGGACTCTCAAACAGTTCCGGATTCACGCGGCCGTCTGCTCCGGGAGTGACGCCGGCCTTCTCCAGAATCTTGCGGATGCGTTTGAAGGAAACTGCCAGGGGCGCGAAGTTCCGGGACTTGCGGATCGCCCGGAGCGCCAGCAGGCGTTTTTGCGTATCGACCAAATCGTCCGCCCCAGCGCGAAACACAGCGGCGACCTCATCATAGGCAAATTGCTCCTTCTCCCGGAATACGAACCGCGCGCGATCCAAAATAAAATCTAAGATTTTCGATTCCTGGTCTGGAGTCACCCCACGCTTGGGCTTGTGCGTGAGAAGCGCCTTTCCCGCGGCGCCAATCGCTAAGGAGAGCGAAACGGGAAGCTTCTTCTCCAAAATAATCTTCACGATGCCGAGAGAAGCGCGGCGCAGCGCGTACGGATCACTCGAACCCGTAGGAACGATACCCACGGCAAGGCAGCCAACCACCGAATCGAGTTTGTCGGCTAGCGCGACCGCGCAGCCCGTTAGATTGCGCGGAAGAGGATCGTCCAAACCAACGGGCCGATAATGATCATAGACCGCATCGGCAATCTCATCCGACTCACCCTGAGCGCGCGCATACAAACCGCCGACGATCCCTTGGAGTTCCGGGAACTCGCGAACCATTTCCGTGGCGAGATCACACTTCGCCAACTCGGCAGAGCGGTCCGCCTCGGCGACGCGGGCCTGATGCACGCCCAGGTTAAACCATTGTTCCGTGAGCCAGCGAGCGCTATCCCGGATGCGTTCCACCTTGTCCCGGTAGCTGCCAAGGCGGGACTCGTAGGTGACGCGCTCCAGTTTGGGAAGATAGTCGGCGAGCCGACATTTCTGGTCGGACTCCCAGAAGAAGCGGGCATCGGCGAAGCGCGCGCGAAGCACGCGCTCGTGGCCAGCCCGGATCATGCCCCGTGCATCCTTGTCCGAGTTGATGACCGCCAGGAACTGCGCTGCCAGTTCCCCGTTCTTCTTTTCCACGGCGAAGTACTTCTGATGGTCGCGCATCACCGTGATCAGGATCTCGTCGGGCAGGCTGAGGAAGGAAGGATCGAAGTTGCCTTGAATGACCGTGGGATACTCGTTGAGGTAAGCTACCAACTTGCGGAGATCGGAGTCCTCGTGAATGCGATAGCCACCCCGCTTGGCGAAAGCTTCGAGTTCCCGGCCGATCTTTTCCTGGCGCCGCGTCGAACGAACGATGACGCCATTGGCGTGCAGCTTCTTTTCGTAGTCGAGAAAATTACGCACGCGGATAGAGGCCGATCCGAGAAAGCGGTGCCCGCGCGTCGCATTGCCCGCCGCAATCCCCGCCACCGTGAGCTTCAAAGGCTTGCCATCGAGAACGGCGACAACCCATCGAATGGGACGAATGAAGCGCGGGCCTTCGAGCCCTGTCCACGTCATGGAGCGCGGCCAAGTCAAATCGTGAACCGCTCTGGGCAGGATAGCATGGAGGATCTGCTCGGTGGTCCGCCCCACTTTGACTTGCTTGGCAGCAAGGTACTCTCCCTTGGCGGCCTGCGTCAGGTATAAGGCGCTGACAGGAACGCCCTGTTTCTCGGCAAAGCTCAGTGCCGCGCGTGTCGGCGCGCCGACCGCATCGTAGGCCACGGATTTGGGTGGGCCACTGACCTCGAGTTCGAGGTCGGCCTGTTTGACCGGAAGCCCACGCACCCAGGCCGTCAGGCGGCGCGGCGCGCTGAAGGTTTCAACCGCCACATTCCTAGAAAGGTCCTCCGCTGCCAGCAATTTTTCCAGGTTGATTCGCAGCTCCTCCTCGGCCTTGGGCAACAGGCCCGCCGGGATCTCTTCACAGCCAATCTCGAAAAGCAATTCAAGGGACTTCTCTTGGGGGGTAACCACGGGCTTCATGCGCGCACCCCAAGAGCCGTTTCTGACCCGCCCCGTTGTTGAAGATAAGAAGTGGCCGTGCGGCAAGCTAGCGTGCGTACGCGAGCCATCAGCGCCGCGCGCTCCGTCGTGGAAATCACCCCGCGCGCGTCCAGCAGGTTGAACAAATGGGAGCACTTTAAGCAATGGTCGTAGGCGGCAAGCAAAGGATACCGCTCGCGGCTCTTCCCTTCCGCCCCTTTAAAGCCCTCCAGGAGTTCCTTGGCTTGCTGTTCATGCAGCTCGAATTCTGAGCGAATGGCTGCGGCGTCGCTGCCATCAAAACTGTATTCCGAGAGCTGCTGCTCTTCCGCGAGGCGAATGTCGCCGTAGGTCTTGTCAACCGACCAACGAAGGGCGTAAACACTCTCCACATTCTGCAGGAACGCGCAAATGCGCTCGAGGCCGTAGGTGAGCTCAACGGAAACGGGGTCAAGGTCCATACCGCCACTTTGTTGAAAGTAAGTGAACTGGGTGATCTCCAAGCCATCGAGAAGAACCTGCCAGCCGATGCCCCATGCCCCTAGCGTTGGCGACTCCCAGTTGTCTTCCTCAAAACGAATGTCGTGTTTTTTGAGGTCGATACCCAGAGCGCCGAGGCTTTTCAGGTAGAGCTCCTGCACATCCACCGGCGAGGGCTTGAGAATGACTTGAAACTGCGTGTGCTTATAGAGCCGATTGGGATTCTCGCCATACCGACCGTCGGCGGGCCGACGACTGGGCTGCACGAATCCGACACGATAGTGCTGCGGGCCGAGGACACGAAAGAACGTTTCCGGATGCATGGTGCCGGCTCCGACCTCCACGTCGTAAGGCTGCTGAAGAACACAGCCTTGTTTCACCCAAAACCGAGAGAGTTCCAGAATCAGATCCTGAAAGGTGAGCCCCGGCCTCTTCCCTTCAAGCTTTACTTTAACTTTCAAGCGCTCTCCAATAATTCCGGCGTCGTCAAACGGCGTTCCGTGTTCAACGCAATCCACGCAAAGGCAGCGGCCCGCAATTCCCCAGCGCTCGATGGCCTGGACTTGTCCAATGAAATCCGATCGAGCCTCTCGCCGGTGAATCTTTCCGCTAGCGCCCTGGCTTCCAGATGAAGGGGCTTCATCCCAGGGCGCCTGCACTTCGCGCAGAACAAGCCGCTGTGGTGCGGGTCGAAAAAAGCGGCACTGGCCTCGAAGGCCGCCCGGCACGAGGCACACCGGTCAAACCGCGGCAGCCAGCCGCCCAGCCGCACCGTCCAGAACGCGAAATAGCTCAAGGGCAACTGCCAATTCCCTGTCCGTTCGATCTCGCGCGCGGCCAAGAGAATCAGCCGGAACATGGCCTCGGATACTTCATGCTCTGGCAGGACCAGCTCCGCAATCTCGCTGATCACTGCCAGCCCCGTGCTCAGGCCGTAATCGCTTTGCGCCTTGTGTAGCGACTCCAGCAATTCCGCCTGCTGGATGCGCACCAACTCCCGGGTTTCCCGCTCGACGTACCAAATCTGGACGTGCGAAAGGATTTCGAGGGTCGAGCCAAAGCGGTTCTTCAGACGCCGCGCCCCCGCCGCAACACCGCGCAGCCGTCCCGAACTGCGCCCTAGAAAACTAACCACTCGGTCCGCCTCACCCAGCGGAAATGTTTTCAGGATGATGGCTTCCGTTTCCCGGGCAGGCATGGGCAGTCGGCGCGCCGACGCTGCGCCGGACAAGTGAACACGTCCGAAGCACGCACACGCAGAACTCCATTAATTACCACACGCTTCCGCGAGACGCAATGTATCCCTCGCAGAAACTGAAACTGAAGAAGAACAGCCCGTGAGATCAAAAATGGAAGAGATGGAAGAGCAACCCGGGCCAACTCCTTTTAAGGCCGCCGCCGCACGCCCACATCCACTCTTTTAAGCAGCGGCGAATTCACGCAAACAACCCTCCCCTTTATGAATTCAGAGCCTCCGCGCGCCCCAGCAAAGCCCAGAAAGCACTTAGCAACTTCCCCGCTAAAGGCCCCTGGCCGTACGTAAGGCCCGCAAATTGAGACGCTTGCAACCGCAAAATATTCTGTTAACCAAACCCTTTCCACTACAAACATTATCGGACACCCTGCCGGGCTTTTCATTTCCCTCCTGGTTCGCTACTCTGCTCCGGGCCAACTCATGTTTATTCCGCTCAAGGACATCAACCCTTCGCGAAGCTATCCGTTCGTCAACATTTCGCTCATCGTGGCGAACGTGGCTCTCTTCTTTTATCAACTCAGTCTGCAATTCACGATGACGCCCCGAGCCTATGCTGCGTTCATGGCGAGTTACTCCACGGTGCCAGCCCGCATCCCGGCATTTTTTGCTGGACACGGCACCCTCGAGACGGCGTTTTTGCCGATTCTTACGAGCATGTTCCTTCATTCCGGTTTTCTCCACATTGCCGGAAACATGCTCTTCTTATGGATCTTCGGGGACAACGTCGAGGACTTCTTTGGCCACATCTCCTATTTGTTTTTCTACATCTTTTGCGGGATGGGGGCGGGTCTAGCCCACATGCTGTTCAATCTCTACTCCCATGTTCCGGCGCTCGGGGCGAGTGGCGCGATCTCTGGCGTCATGGGCGCCTACATTCTGCTTTACCCGCGGGCGCGCATCCTGACCCTGGTCTTTATCTTTCTTCTGCCCATCCCGGCTGTGTTTGTTCTTGGCGAGTGGTTTCTGGTTCAGTTTCTGGCGGGGATCAACACCTTGGGCGGCGGCCCTTCAGGGGGAGTCGCCGTAATGGCGCACGTTGGCGGCTTCCTTCTAGGGATGCTGATTACCGCCGTCGTGAGATGGCATTAGAAAGGCGCCAGGAAAGAGTCAATGCCAAGGACTTCCTGCATTACTTTAGCTGTTTTGCGAGATGGTTCTTCCCCACGAAGTTCACCAGCCAGTCTCCGACGGCTACGGTGTTTTTATTCCCGCCGAGGTCAGGCGTGACGTAGTTTTCCTGGAGCGCGGCACGAACGGCGCTTCGAATTACCTCAGCTTGCGGCTTCCAGCCAAGAAATTCGATCATCATGGCGGAGGTCAGCACAGAGCCAAGCGGGTTCGCAATGCCCTTGCCGGCAATGTTCGGCGCCGAGCCGTGAACCGGCTCGAACAGTGAGGTTTTGCCCGGATGAATGTTCCCCGAAGGCGCCAAGCCGAGACCGCCGGCGAGCTGTGCACCCAGATCGCTGATGATGTCGCCAAACAGGTTGCAGGTCACAATGATGTCGAACTGGCTGGGGTCGCGCACAATCTCCATCGCCAGCGTGTCTATGTAAAGATGGCGCGAATCGATGTCCGCGTATTCCTGGCGGACTTCTTTGAAGACGCGCTGCCAGAGGCCGTGCGCGAAAGTCATGGCGTTGGATTTGTCGCTCATGCACACGCGCCTGACTCCATTCTGTCGGGCGTATTCAAACGCGTAGCGAATGATGCGCTCCACCCCTTTGCGGGAATTGACGTCTTCCTGAACCGCAATCTCATCCGGCGTCCCCTGCCTGAAGACGCCGCCAACGCCAACATAGATTCCTTCGGTGTTTTCACGAAAGACGATGAGGCGAATATCCTTCTCGGTGCGATCGCGAAGCGGCGTGAGCCGGTCATGAAGCAATTCAACCGGGCGGGCATTGACGTAAAGGTCGAGCTTAAAGCGCAGGCCCAGCAGAATATCGGCGGCGTGCTGGTTTGAAGGAACGCGCGGGTCGCCCAACGCGCCAAAAAGGATGGCATCGAACTCCTCACGAAGCAACTCTACGCCGCCGGGAGGCAAGGTCACGCCTTCGCGCAAGTACTTGTCCGCGCCCCAATCAAATTCAACAAATTCAAGCGGGCGCTCAGCGGAAGAGCAGACTGCCTTTAAGACCTTCACCGCCTGCGGGGTCACTTCGGCGCCAATGCCATCGCCGGGAATTACGGCGATACGGGCCTTCAGGCCGCCGTTTCGCATGGGAATGCCAGACAACGTTAGGCCCCCTCGATAACCCTTGGTGGCTCTCCGAAAAAAATGTCCTCTAATTTGACTGGGTTATTCTTTCATTAAAGAGAGACCTGCGCCAGTATCCAAACGCGGCGAGAGAGGGAAGCGCAGCCGGATGTTTAAATCGCCCTATTTTAGTTTGGCGAATTCCGCGCGCGCAGTCTTGAGGATGGGGATGTCCGCGTCCGCTGTTTTCCAAAGATCGAAGAATCGCTGGTAGGAGTTGCGCGCAGAATTTGCTGAACCCGACATGGCTTGAGCACGAGCTTGGCCCAAGGCAGCTAGCGCTCCCGACCAGCAATTCCCGACAATCCCACGGCTACCCAAAAGCTTTTGGAACTCGGTCAGGGCCTGTGCGCCCTGTTTCGATGTCAAGTAAGCTTCGCCTCGCAGATACACTGGAATCATGCAGGAATAGCTCAAATTGCCAATGAACTGTCCGCGCTCATAAGGTTTCACGGCTTCCAGCAAATCCACTGCTTGACCGGGTTTCTGATTCGCCAAGCTGGCCTGGGCGCGGACGGTGGGCAGCCACGCCGATTGCACCACGGTGTTCGTTACATTTGCGGCCGCTAAATCGTCGAGCATCGATTGCGCCCGGCGTGAATCCCCGGTCCGCATCAAAACAAGAATTGCGAGGATCTGCGCATCGCGGCTGTTGGGGGCAATGTCCAGAACCTTATCGGCCCCCGCTCGTGCCTCTTGCATCTTGCCGTAGACCGCATCTCGCAGCGCCGAGAGTCCTTGCCAAATAGCCGCGGGCTCGGCGAGATTCGCGCTCTGTGCAGTTTGGACTGCGCGGCGAGAGAGTTCACGAGCTTTTTGCAGATGGCCCGCATACGCTTCCGTGTCGGCTTGCAGTGCCGACATGGCGTCCTCGCCGCCCGCTTTGCCAACCGACCATTCCAGCTCGTGCTGCATGGCACTGCGGTCGCCCCGCAGAAAAGCCAGCGCGTAAAGATTTGTATGTACGGCGGGATCATCCAATCTTCGAGAAACTGCGGAGTTTAACACGTTGTGTGCTTCCTCAAGATGCAGGAGCGCGATATCCGCCGTAGCCACGTTTTCATACCACGCAACGCTGCCCGGATCGAGGCGCAGTGCTTGCTGCGCAAAGTTGGCGGCCTGTTCGTAGTCTCCGATGAGAAAATACTCCGAGGCGAGGTTGCCTCTGGCAATGTCGTCGCGCGGATAAAGTTCGACCCACTGTTTGTAGCTTTGAATGGCCTTCTGCACGTCTCCCGTACCTAAGTCGTAGTAAAGCGTGATGATGTGCAAACGGTCGCGAACCGTTTGACGGTCCGCGAGTTCGAACGCCTGGCGAATGCTATCGGCGGCCAAAGCGTTTTGGTTCAGGTTGTAATAACTGACGGCGAGGTTGGAGCGGGCCAGGGCGAACCTCGGATCGAGCTCAATGGCTTTTTTGAGGGCAGGGACACCATTTAGTGAGCCCTGTTCTCGGCTCAAGCGGCGGCCCTCGGAGAAGGACTTAATCGCTTCTAGCGAGGCACTGGTGGCGCGCTCGAGCGGCAAATTGAACTGTTTCAGCGAATCCGCGCCGTCGCCGAGGGCGCCGCGTAGCCGGAAGGCCGCTTCGCCAAGTGCATGCACGACCTCGGCTTTGCCTTTGGCTTCACCCTTTACGCTGGCAATCTCTTTGGACGACACACATTGGAAAGTATTGAGGTTAAGAGCGTAATGATTGTTGTCATCTTTATTGACAGATCCAGTGAGGAATACGGTAGCGCCTAGGTTCGCGCAGAGCTTCGGGGCAAGTTCGCGAGTGAGGGGACTGTTCGGGGGGAGCGATTGAGAACGCAGAGCTTCCGCCACCTTTTCCGCAGAAATGAGATTCAGCAGCGGTGACTGGGCGAGGCCGATGGATACGGCTTCTCGGAGGGACCCATCAAAAGCGGAATCGCCCGTGGAGTTCGCAAAATCGCCGATGAGCAGGGTATCCTTATCGGTGAGTTTGATCCCACTGCCCGCTGAATACCAAAAAAACCCCGCGACAAGCAGGAAGAGAAGCAATCCGGCCAGGATGAGCTTGGTCCTCATGAACGCCTTTCCGAGTGAGAAGGAGCTGACACCCAACGAGCCCGCATCCTCAAATCCAGAGCTTGCGGTAATCACCAAGAGGACACGCCGACTTGCCTTGATGGTAGGTGCCGAAAATGATGCCCGTCAACCACGTTGCCAACGGAAGTCTACGGAACGGTATTAGCTTCCACGACAGGCGTCCGGCTGGATTCAATCCAATAAACGCCGTATAGCGCCATAACTCCTCCCAGCACTTGCCCCCAAGACCCCTTTTCGCCGAGCCACAGAATCCCGAGGATCGTCGCGAGAACGGGAAGCAAGTAAGTAAAGGCAGCCAACTGGGATGCCTCCAGATATCGAAGCAGCCAGTAGTAAAACACATAGGCCAGCGCCGAACTGAAGATCGCCATGTACACCACCGCCGCCCAAACGCGCCAAGGTTGGTGCCAGTGACCTCCAGCGGAAAGCGTCCACCCTTCATGAATCGCGACCGGAAGCACGATGAGTGCGCCGGCAAAATGATTGAAAGCCGTCATGGTCAACGTGTCGTATTTCTCGGCCACGCGCTTCCCCAGAACTACATACATTGCAAAACCGATGGATCCGGTCATGGTGATGGCATCGCCCTCGATCGATGCCGCGTGCAAGGAGATCCCGTTCTCGGAGGCGAGCACCGCAACCCCGGTGAGCGCAATGAGCATGCCCACGACTTTATGGCCCGTGGCGCGTTCAAGACGAAAAAGGACCGCCAGTATAAGGATGTAAATTGGCCCCAGTCCGACAATCACCGCAGCATGGCTGACCGGGGTGAAATACAAACCAATCGTGAAGCACATCTGATTCACACATACGCCGAAGAACCCCAAATAGAGGAAAGTCCAGAAATCGCGCAGCGCCAACCCGCGGCGGCGAAGCACGGCCGCCTCCGCAAACGCCTTCAACCTGAGGCAGGAGAAGTACACCGGAATCATGAACACTCCCGCCAGCACCACCCGGAAAGAAGCCATCGCAAACGGCGGCAAATAAAGAAGCCCGATTTTCGCAGCGATGAAATTCACGGCCCAGACCAGCACCAAAATGGCGATGGCGGCGGCAATGGCAAGACGGCTGGGAGCACGCCTCGTGGACGATGCCATCTTCACCGGGTCAAACCAATCGCTCTTTGCGGACCGTGAGTTTTTCGATGAGGTCGAGCCGCGGCTCGAACCCGATACCGGGCCCCGTGGGGACGCGAATCGTCCCTTGCGGCGATACTGTGACTTCGGGAGAGATGATGTCTTCCGCCCAATACCGCTTGCTGGCCGTCACGTCCCCTGGCAGCGAGAAGTTGGGCAGCGTGGCAAGAGCAATATTGTGTGCGCGACCGATGCCAGATTCGAGCATGCCCCCGCACCACACCGGGATGTCGCGCTGCAAGCAGATGTCGTGAATGCGGCGAGCCGGGGTGAAGCCTCCCACGCGCCCGAGCTTGATATTGATGATCTTGCACGCCCCAAGTTCGACGGCCGCGCGTGCCTGCTCTTCGGTGTGGATACATTCATCCAGGCAAATCGGAGTTTCGAGTCCTTTCTGCAGCTCGATGTGGCTGTAGAGGTCATCCCACCCAAGCGGCTGCTCGATCATCATCAGGTAAAAGCCCTCGAGTTGCTTCAAGAGCGGAAAGTCCTCAAGCGTATACGCGGAGTTCGCATCAACCATCAGCTTGATTCGAGGAAACTCCTGCCGCAGACGGCGCACCGGCTGAAAATCCTTTCCCGGCTTGATCTTGATCTTGATGCGCTGGTAGCCCGCCGCAAGTTCTTTCTTCACCGTCGCCACCAGTTCATCCAGCGAGTCTTTAATTCCGATGGAAACACCGGAAGCGATTTCTTCGCGTGTGCCGCCTATTAGTTTTGCCAGGGGAATGCCCTTTTGCTTGGCCTCCGCATCCCATGCAGCGGCCTCCAAGCAGGCCTTAGCCATGTTGTGGCCACGCACGCGCTTCAGGAGCCCCCACACTTCGCAAGCAGAGTTGAATTTCTTGCCCTTGACCATCGGCCACAGAAAATCGCTCAGGACAGGCCACGCTGTGTCTGCGTATTCCGGGCTGTAGAACGGCGCCTCGGCAGCCACGCATTCGCCCCAGCCCGTCACACCGTCTACGTTCACCTCCGACAAAAGAATGCGGCGAACTTCAAGCCGGTCCATGCTGGTCTCAAACGGCGTCACCAGTTTCATGGAGATTTCGCGAAGCGTGATTTCTTGAATGCGCATAGGGGTGCTGGGTGAAACGTTTCTTAAAAGTCGCTCCAGGGAGTCAGGCAATACGCGCGATTGCGCGGCCCGGTGCGCAGGGCAACCGCCGCATAACCTTTCGCAAACCATTTGGTGAACTCTTCCCTCATGCGTGCCTGCACTTTCTGGACTTCCTGTCCGCTTTCTTCTAACCAGCGCTCCAGGTCTGCAGGTAACTCGACGACCGCGGGCGCTTCGACAGTCTCTTCCGCGAGGTTCTGGATCGCTGCGATCGCGCGCAGGGAATCGAGCCGCCACTCGACGAGCAACCGGTCCGTCGCCAGCCCGCGATGCAAGGGACTGGTCGTTGTCCCGTAGAGATTCGGGAGGTATTCCCGGCAGATGGCGCCCAAGCGGTTCAAATTAAAGTGCGCATTGCGAAGCTCCAGCGGATCGAAAGTCCACTGAATGAGACGGATCCCACGGCTCAGAGCCTCGTCGCGCTGAAACAGTTTCAGCCTGCGCCCAACGCCCCGGCCGCGATAACCGCTTAGCACGCCCGTCATGTGGGAATGAAGATACGGCACACCATCGTGCAGGCCGACCACCGCGAGGGTGTAGCCGATCATGCGGCCACCATCAAAGGCGCCTAGTACTTGCCCGCCGGTATGCGCTGCCACCACAAACATCGTGACGGGCTCGACTTCCAGGTCCGCTTCACCCCAAATTTGCCGCTGAAGTTCCACGCAACCGTGGAACTCCTCGAGCGTTTTGCACTTGCGTATTTGGATGTCCCGGGTCATTTCCGCGCCTGCGCCTTCGCCAGTTCAGCACTCTGCCCCTTCCCCTCCGCATTTTTCGTCGCGTCCCACAGAGCTTCCATCTCCTCCCGTGGAAGGTCCTTGAACTCACGGCCGGACTCGCGTGCCAGCTTTTCCATGGCGCGGAACCGTCGCGAGAATTTTGCATTCGCCTTCTTAAGGGCGATTTCCGGGTCGACGTGCAGAAAACGGGCGAGGTTTACCGCTGCAAACAACAAGTCGCCCATCTCTTCTTCGGATCTTTGCCGATTCTTGGTTTGCAGCGCAGCTCCGAGCTCATTCGTTTCTTCCTGCATCTTCGCCATGACGCCGTTCGCATCTTCCCAATCAAAGCCGATTCGCGAGGCCTTGCGTGTGAGTTGAAAACCTTCCAGCGTGGCCGGCAGCGCTCGGGAGACGCCGTCAAGCAACGAGGGCGCTTCCCTTTCCGCATGTCCGCTTACTCCATGTTCCTGGTTCGAACGCCGTTCTTCCGCTTTGATCTGCTCCCAATTTCTCAGTACTTCCGCAGAATTTTTTGCCCGGGTCTTCCCAAAAACGTGCGGGTGGCGGCGAATCATCTTGTCGTGAATCTCGCGAATCACGTCGGCAACGGTGAAGCGGCCTTCTTCCTGTGCAATTTGTGAATGAAACACAATCTGCAGGAGCAGGTCCCCCATCTCCTCGGCAAACTTCGCATCGTTTCCCGCGTCAAGCGCTTCCAAGACTTCGTATGCCTCTTCCAGGAGGTAGGTTCGCAAGGTTTGGTGGGTTTGCTCGCGGTCCCACGGACACCCTTTTGGGGCACGCAGCCGGGCTTGCACGGCAACCAGCTTTTCAAACCACTCGCCCGGACTCAATTGTTTCACCTTGGTATCGGGCGTCTTTCCCGCGCGTTTCTTGGTGCTTTTCGCCTTTTGTTTCGAGTCTGCGGGCATCGGTTTATCGGTTGTTCCCCGTGTGAATCAAATGTTCCACTTTACGGGGCCACGGCACGTTTTACAAGGCGTTCTGGCGACTTGCGCTGGCCAGCCATGTTAAACTAAAAACCGAATTTATCACTGGGGAATAAGCCTTGTCTGATCACAAGCAGGATGATTCGTTTCGCGTCATTGACCGCCGCCCGTTCACCTCGGAGGGCGAGTTGCGCAAGGATGTCGTTGAAGAGCAAGAACGGGAGGCGAAAGTAGCAGCCACCAAGGCTTCGCCCGCTCCCGCGGAAAAGGCCAAAGCGCCCGCGAACCCGCCTCCTGCCGATGCACCCAAGCGTGTTGCGGCCTTCGAAAACCTGGTGCGCATGCTCGGGCAAAACGCCGCGATGGTCCTGGGCGCTTACGCCGATCCGCGAACCGGGCAGCCTATAATCGATCCGGACGCCGCGCGCGAGTTAATCGACATGCTCGACGCCTTGCACACGAAGACCAAGGGCAACCTCGCGCCGGAGGAGGAGAATCTGCTGCTGGACTTGCTGGGCAAGCTCAAGCTGACTTACGTGGAGATCAACCAGGCCGTGGCGGCCCCGGCGGCGACACAGGCCAAAGCCAAGACGCGCTGAGCGCACGTGCGGCGCCGTTTCTGGCAGCGAGCACCAATTTCACCAGTTCGTTTAAGATGCCTCGTACTCCGTTAAAAATCACCGTGCTGGGTTCTGGCACATCGATGGGCGTGCCTACACTCGGCTGTCCCTGCCGCGTCTGCAGTTCCACCGACCCGCATGACAAGCGCCTCCGCCCCTCCATTCTTTTGTCTCGGGAGGGCCAAAACGTCGTCATTGACACCACTCCCGATTTTCGCCAGCAGGCTATGCGTGCTGGCTTGGACCGCCTGGACGCCATTCTGCTGACTCACGGCCACGCCGACCATGTTCTCGGCTTCGACGATATTCGACCATACAACATTCGTCAGCGTGCCGCGCTGCCGGTTTACGGCAACGAAGATACGTTTCAGATCATCCGGCGCATCTTCGCTTATGTTTTCGACGATAAGCCCACGCAAAGCACTGTACCGAGCGTCACGCTCAAGGTCATCGACGATCGTCCATTCGAATTGCTTGGCATCCCCTTCACACCTGTGCCCTTACTGCACGGCGACGTGAAGGTGCTGGGTTTCCGCTTTGAACGCGCAGCCTATCTTACGGACTTCAGTACGGTGCCGGATTCTTCGATGGCCCTGCTCGAAGGCCTTGACGATCTCGTCCTCGACGCGCTGCGCGACATTCCTCATCCCATGCATCAGACCGTCGATCAAGCGCTTGCACTCATCGAGAAGCTCAAGCCGCGCCGCGCCTGGTTCACGCACATCGCCCACGACCTGCCACACGCCGAGACGAACGAACGCCTCGTGAAACTCGGCTTCCCCCACGTACAACTGGCTTACGACGGCTTGCAATTCGAGGTCCGGGTTGACGCAACGGGAGAACCTCTTCGTACGCACAAGGGGTTCGAGGAAGCGCACCCAACGGCTGGGGAAGGAGCGCCGCGTTTCTCCACGTTCCCTTCCTCGGAAGCTTGGGCTTCGCGGTTTGGAAAATTTGGCCACCGCAGCGTGCTGGCTATCGGCAGCTTCGACGGCATCCATCTTGGTCATCAGGCGATTTTGCGTTCCGTCGCCGCCCGCGGGCGCGCGCTCAACGCTGTGCCCACGGCACTGACCTTTGACCCTTCGCCCCGAAAAGTGCTGCGTCCGGACGAGGCGCCTCTACAACTCTCCACCATTGCCCAACGCCTGGCGGGGTTTAGCGCGCTCGGACTGGAAGCCGCCGTTGTGCTTCCCTTCACGCTGGAATTGTCTCGCCTCACTCCAGAGGAGTTTGTCGAACAAATGCTCTTACGCGACTTGTGTATCAAGGCATTGTTTGTCGGGGAAAACTTTCGCTTCGGGCACAAGCAAGCAGGGGATGTAAATCTGCTGAGAAAGCTGGGCGCGGAACACGGATTCGAAGTCGTGGTCCTTCCCCCGGTGATTTACCGCGGAGAAATCGTCTCCAGCACGCTCATTCGCAAGGAAATCGCAGAAGGCAACGTTTCCCGCGCCGCGCGCCTACTCGGCCGCCAATTCGCTCTTACCGGAGAGGTTATTCCCGGCACCGGGACCGGTCATCGTTTCACGTTTCCGACTTTGAACCTTGCCCTGGAGCAGGAATTGCTCCCCCGGCGTGGCGTTTATATCACGCGTACTTGCCTGGACGGCGAACAGCGTAGCCGTCGTTCGGTCACGAACGTGGGGATGCGTCCCACATTTAACGGCTCGGCGCTCAGCGTGGAAACGCATGTTCTCGATTGGCATCCGGCCCCCAATGTACCGCCGGCATCTCTGCCCGCGCCTTCAGGTCCAGACATAGCGGCGACCTTTAGGCCGGCCGTTCCTTCTCCTCCCAAACGCATCGAGGTCCGTTTTTGGGAACGCCTGCGCGATGAGAAAAAATTCAGCGGCCCCGAAGATCTACGCGCGCAAATTACCCGCGACATTGCCAACGCCAACAAATTCTTTTCGCGCCTGCACCGCTTCCGCTCGATTCGCAGCGCCTCGGCTTCCGCGTCGCATTCTTAGCGGTAGCGATGTAGTCGAGGCAATTATCGTCCGCTTTGAACTGGCGCGTATCGTGGTTGATCCTTTACCTTTACGAGCACCCACACGATGACGGCAATTAGCCAAACGCCAATGAATAGCACCCTGGACGAGAAAGTCGCCCGGAAGAACGTGAGGGCGACTGCTAGTAGAGAGCGAAGCCGCAGGGTCACTCGCCACTATTCATTTTTTGCAGGCATTCGGCGCAGTAGCCGCCAACTTCGGTGCGGGAAACGGTGACTTTCATATGAAAGTCGCGCGCGATCTGGTTTTTCAGTTGTTCGTAAAGGCGGCTCTCGAATTCGCGGACTTTGCCGCAGCGCAGGCAGGCCACGTGGATGTGGTCCCTGGGTCCGTGCGTTTCATAATAGTGGCGGTCGCCGCGCAAATGGAGCAGATCCAACTCATCGATCAGGCCCTCTTTTTTCAGCAGGTCGATGGTTCGATAAACGGTGACGAGGTGCACTCCTGCATCGATTTTTTGTGCCCGCTCGAAAATCTGATCCACGTCGAGGTGCTGCTCGGCGTCGTCCATTACCTGCAAGATGACCCGGCGCTGGCGGGTCATGCGAATCCCGCGCGAAGCTGCGGCTTGCTGAAGTTTTCCTGTGGTTTCCGCGGTATTGAGGCGCTCACCGGTGGAAACCCGGTGTGAAGGACTAGACGCCATAGCATGAACCTCGACAGCGCCAGTCTAACAGGTTGCCACGGCTAACGAGAAGGGCACGACCTGACGTGCCCCTAGGAATGAATCGGCAGCAAGCGCATGACGTCGTTGTACATAACGTACGCGAAGAGCATCAAGAGGAACACCAAGCCCACTTGCACGAAGCGTTCCTTGAAGCTCAAACTGAAATCGCGCCGGCGGATGCCTTCCATCGTGAGCAGCAGGATGTTTCCCCCGTCCAGAATAGGAATCGGGAGCAGGTTGAGAATGCCGAGGTTTAAGCTCAAAGCAGCCATCAGGGTGACGACGGCAAATGTGCCTTCCTGCACGGCCTGCCCCGCTTCGCTGGCGATTCCAATGACGCTCTGCAGTTGCTTGGCTGCAACTTTGCCGGTGACCAGCTTGCCCACGATGTCGATGACCTGCCAGGTTCCTCCCACCGTGAAATCCGTCGCCGAGGTCACGGCCCGGGTGACCCCGACTCTGCGGAAAGAGTACTCCTGTCCTGGCCGGATGCCGATGATCCAGACCGATTCGCCTTTGTCGTTCTTGTCGGAGACCGGCGTGATCGTGAGCGAGAGCGTCTGATTCTTGCGCCGCACAGTTGTCGGCATCGGTTTGCCACCGGAACTTTGAATGGCGGCCACCATTTCCTGCCAGTTGTTGATAGGCTTGGCATCGATCGACAAAATGACGTCATCGCGGCGAAGCCCCGCTCGATAAGCAGGCTTGTCCCTTTCGGCACTGCCGACAATGGGCCGGTTCGGCGGATAGCCAAAAAGCAAATCAGGCACTTGCATTCCGGCCGTGGTTACTTCCGCGGAGCGGGTTTCCCCTTTGTGTTCGAAGACGATTTGAAGCTTCTGCCCAGCAAGACCCTTGCTGATGGTCCACCAGGTGGGGCTGGACACGCCATTCAACGAAGTGATTTTGTCGCCAGGTTCGACGCCGGCTTTGATCAGGGTCGAATCCTTCGGCAGGCTAAGTACAACAAGAGGATCGTCCATGTACTTCGGATAGGGGTTACCCTTAATGACAAAATAGCCAGTCAGCAAGAACAGCGGAAAAATCAGATTGACCACAGGACCGGCCAGGGAGATCAGCGCGCGCTGCCAGCGCTTTTTGCTCAACAGTTCGTCAGGAGCGCCGGTGGGTTTTTGCCCGCCAGCATCGATGTCGCTCAGGTCCTGCCCTGCCATCCGCACATAACCACCGAGCGGAATCGCACTCACCCGGTAGTCTGTGGCACCGCGCTTCCATCCGAAGAGCCGCGGCCCGAAACCGATGGAGAACACGTCCACGCGCACTCCAAACAGACGCGCCACGATAAAATGTCCCCATTCGTGCACCAGGATCAGGATGCCCAGCACAAGAAGAAAACCGATTGCTACGTTTCGAATGTCCATTCTTAGACTGAAACCTCTTCTTTCACTTTAGCGCGTAAACCTTGTGAGTTCATGCACTGCGGACTTGCGCCACGGCTCCGACCGCCACGTTTACGACCTCTTCCCGGGCCATTCGACGGGCTTCCGCGTCCGCCGTAAGCACGTCGTCCATCTTTTCTAATCGCACGCGCGGCGTGCGCCCCAGTACGCGTTCGATCACTTCCGGGATTCCCAAGAACAGGAGGCGGCCCTCGAGAAACGCCGAAACGGCAACTTCATCGGCGGCGTTCAACGCGCACGGATACGCTCCGCCTTTTCTCATGGCTTCGCGCGCCAGCCGCAGGCACGGAAACCGCCGTGTCGAAGCCCTCTCGAAATCCAGCCGCCTCAACTTGGTCCAGTCCAGGGCTACCTGGTTGGATGCGACCCTATCTGGATAGGTTAACGCATATTGGATGGGCATGCGCATGTCCGTGGGCCCGAGTTGCGCCAAAACCGAACCGTCCACAAATTCGACCATCGAGTGAATTGTGGACTGGGGGTGGATGACCACTTCGATCTGCTGGGCACTGACTCCAAACAGCCAATGCGCCTCGATCACCTCGAATCCTTTGTTCATCATCGTTGCGGAGTCGATGGTAATGCGGCTGCCCATCCGCCAATTGGGATGTGCCAAAGCCTGTTCCCGCGTGACGCTCGCCAATTGCGCCAAAGGGGTCTTGCGAAACGGTCCCCCGGATGCCGTCAGCACCAGCTGCCGTACTTCTTCGTGCGTTCCCCCGCGCAAGCACTGGTGCAGAGCGTTGTGCTCGCTGTCCACAGGAAGAAGTTCCCGGCCGGCCTCTTTTGATGCCGCCATCACCAACTCGCCCGCCGCGACGAGAACCTCCTTATTCGAAAGCGCAACCGTCTTCCCTAGCTTAATGGCTTCGTAGGTAGCTTCCAGGCCTACCACGCCCACTGCCGCGGACACCACCATGTCCGCTTTCGGATGCGAGCCAACCGCCAGCATCCCTTCGCGGCCGTGATGAATCTCAGGTCTGCGTGCGACTCCTTTTTCGCGAAGCAAGTGCGAAAGCTCGTCGGCTCGCTGGGCGTCCGCGACCGAGACCACTTCCGGTTGATGCCGTTTAATCTGCCCGATCAGTTCTTCAAGGTTGGCCCCTGCAGCCAGCGCCACGATGCCGAACCTGCCCGGCAGGGACTCCACCACCGAAAGGCACTGCCGGCCAATCGAGCCCGTCGAGCCCAAGATAGAAAGTGGCTTCACGAAGTTTCCGATTCCCTCTTGTCCGCGTTGGTGAGTTTTGCCGCCGTAAGTCTACGGTCGCGGCGAATTGATCAGGCTCCAATAATACCAGACAACCGGAATCGCCAGGATGAGAGCATCGACCCTGTCCAGCACGCCGCCATGCCCTGGAAGCAGGCTCCCCGAATCCT
This sequence comes from Acidobacteriota bacterium, assembly GCA_003223255.1. Lineage (GTDB taxonomy): Bacteria > Acidobacteriota > Terriglobia > Acidiferrales > UBA7541 > Acidiferrum. Next base: position 19,614 of record QHYJ01000226.1, read on the forward strand.
TGATCCCCGCACTGCGTTTGTAGCCGGATTCCAGCAGGTCGCCGACTTGCCCCGCGACGTTTCCGAGCGCCGCCATGCCCAATAAATGAACCAATGGCACGTTCATCCAGCTCATAAACACGAACGCAACCATGATCGAGCCCAAGAATCCGGCAAACGTTCCTTCCCAGGTCTTCTTGGGGCTGAGCTGCGGAGCGAGGGGATGCTTGCCGACGGATCTGCCCACGAAGTAAGCCGCCGTATCGCTGACCCAAACAATTACCATGGCGAATAGCAGCAGCGTTGGACCTTGCGGTCCCGCGCCATGAAGCCGAATTGCAAACGAGAGGGGGAACGCGACTAAAAGGAAGCCGCTTGAGCTAATCCCTGCCGCGGGAAGGACTTCCACCAACGGGCGCCGGGTTGCCAGAGTGAGTGCTGCGATGCCCAGAACAAACAAAAAAAAGACTGCATCGAGCGGTGGTGCTCCGCTTGCCAACCAGCTACCGCGCTCGTGTGCGATGAGTCCACCGGCAAGGTTGTACGCCGGCCCAGAAATACCTCGCCATTGGACGTAGACAAGAACCAGTGCGCAAGTCGCCGTCCAAAACCGATACCCGCGATGTCCGATGGCCTCGCCCAGCGCGAGATATTCAAAGAGCGCGAGCAGGGTGACCAGGGCGACCCCAAGGGAAACAGTGGCAGTCGAGCCCCACAACACCAGGCTCACCACAAGTGGAACCAGCGCCACGGCTGTCGCCACACGTTTCCAGGTCATGAAAGAGGAATCCCCTGAGAATGCGCAGGCCCCATCTCATCATAACGAGTGAAAAAAATCACGTTGCGGAGGTGTGCGAATTGCGGAAGAGAATGGAGAATACAGAATCACTCGCCGGCTACGCGCGCCGGCTTCTCGGTCGTTGGCTCACCTTCTCGAATTCCGCCGTAGCGCCGCTCGCGTTTCTGAAATTCCACGAGTGCCTCCAAAAGCCGCGCGCGGTTGAAATCCGGCCACAGCGTTTCGGTGACAAAAATCTCCGCATAGGCAATCTGCCAAAGCAGGAAATTGCTCACGCGCATTTCCCCGCTCGTTCGAATCAGCAGGTCGGGGTCCGGCAGGCCTTCCGTATATAAATGCCGCGCGAGCTGCTCCTCGGTAATTCGCGAAGAGGCTCCATTGCCATTCCGTTCGCTGAGGATGGCGTTCATCGCGTCCACAATTTCCGCGCGCCCGCCATAATTCAGCGCCACGCAAAGCACCATACCTTTGTTCCCCGCCGTCTGCTCCATGGCTTCGCGCACGTCTTTCTGCACGGCAGCGGGCAGTTCCTCGATGCGTCCCAGAAAGCGCATGCGAATCTCGTTTTTCTGAAGAAGTGGCATTTCTTTCTTCAGGTATTCGCGCAAAAGCTGCATTAGGAAGTCGATTTCCGTTTTCGGCCGCCGCCAGTTTTCCACGGAGAACGCGTAGAGCGTCAGCGCTTCGATCTTCAATCGCGCGCACGTTTCAATGGTTGTCCGCGCCGATTGCGTTCCCGTACGGTGTCCCGCGATTCTCGGCAAGTGCCGCTTCTGCGCCCAGCGTCCGTTGCCGTCCATAATCACCGCGACATGCTTGGGCAGGCGCGTCAAATCCAGCTTTGCAAGAAGTAGCCCTTCTTCCGAAGTGACGGGCCCAAGTGATTCTGGGGCGGGGCCGCTCAACGTTTTGTGGATTTTCGTGTGCGACACAAACTTGTCTGCAGATGGTTTTTTTGAGAAATCCCTTTACGCCGTAAAGTTAACACACCCTCCTCAGGGGCGCAACGGCATGGTGCCATGACTGGTATCAGGTGGACGGCGGCGGAGCCTGCTGGAAGAACTCCGTATAAGTAAGAATCAGGGTCAGCACAATCATGGCCACCGCCGTCACCCACGCCACCGTGTTGAACGTCGCCGTGTTGACGTACTCGCCCATCAAATCGCGCCGGTTCACGAGCAACAAAATAAAGATGACTACGACGGGCAGCCAGATTCCGTTGCCGACCTGCGAGAAGATCAAAATTTTCCATAGCGGTGCATGGGGCAACAACACTACGCCGGCACCGACGACAATCAATAAGGTGTACAGCCAGTAGAAGATCGGCGCTTCCCTGAATTTGTGATCCAATCCCGCCTCAAATCCCAGCCCCTCGCAGATCACGTGAGCTGTGGACAAGGGTAAAATGGACGCCGCGAACAAGGATGCATTCAGCAATCCAAACGCAAACAAAGTCCCGGCCCATTTTCCGGCAAGGGGAATCAGCGCCTGAGCCGCCAAGGCCGCGTCATTGATATCTCGGTGACCGGAGATATACAACGTTGCCGCGGTGCACACCATGATGAAGAACACGATCACCATGCAACTTACGCTGCCAAAGATGACATCCGCCCGCGCCTGAGGATACTGCCGCGGGCCAACCTTCTTCTCTACGAAACCTGCCTGAAGATAAAAAAACTGCCACGGCGCAATGGTCGTGCCGACCAGCGCCGTCAGCATTAACAGGTAACCCGAATTGAATCGCAGATTCGGAATCACTGTGTGTTTTGCGGCAATCAGCCAGTCCGGCCTAGCCAGAACCGCTGAAAACACATAGGACAGATACAGCACGCACGCAAAAAGAAAGATGACTTCCACCTGCCGGTAAGTGCCCCGGATCACCAGAACCCACACCAGCATGGCCGCAATCGGTACGGCGACGTACTTGCTCACGTGAAAGATTCCCATTGCCGCGGCGACACCCGCAAACTCCGCCACCACGTTGGCCAAGTCCACAAAAAAACCGGTGACCATCACGAAAAATGTCGAGCGGAATCCGAACTCTTCCCGAATCAGATCGGAGAGCCCTTTCCCGGTCACCACACCCATGCGCGCGCACATCTCTTCGGTGACATACAGCGCAATGGTCATGGGAATGAGGGCCCACAGCAAGGCATACCCATATTTCGCGCCAGCCTGCGTGTAAACGGAAATTCCGCCGGCGTCGTTGTCCACATTGGAAGTAATCAGTCCCGGCCCGATTACCGCCAGCAACAGGACGAGCCGCCGTCGCAAACTGCGCAAGCGCTTCTGCAGGCTCGCACCGCGATTCTGCAGAGTCTCCACGCCCGATTTGAGCATCGGCCAGTTCACCCAAGCCTCGCCCTTTGCCTTTCTTAGCTCTTCACCAGCCGCGATACCACGTCGTCCACGGTAATGGCGCCAACCGGGCGTTTGTCCTTATCCACGACTGTCAGCATCCGCAAGTTATATTTGTCAAAGAGCTGAAACACTTCCTTCTCGTCCGCTTCCGGAGGCAAACTGACCAAAGGTTCCATCTTCAACGCCGCCAGCCGTTCGCCTGGCACAGCTAGGAGCATTCGCACGACCGGAACCACGCCGGAATACTGTGCCTTGTCATCCAACAGGACAATGGTGTCCAACTGGTCGTGATTGTGATCCTGCTTGCGCAGCCATTCGAGCACTTCGTCGCGCGTCGCGTTTTCACTGACAAACACAAATTCCGTGTTCATCATCCCACCCGCGGTAGCGGGGTCAAACTCCAGCAGTTCGCGGACCTCCTCCGCTTCCCGCCCGGGCATCTCCTCCAGCAATTCTTCTGAAGTTTCTTTGGGCAAGTCGGCCAGCAAGTCGGCGGCGGCATCGGGGGCCATTTCCTCGAGAATGTCGGCGGCCTTTTCCGGGTCGAGGTCCTCGACGATCTGGGTCGTCAATCTGGCATCCAATTCGCCCAACACGCCTGCCGCAGTCTCCTCGTCCAACGAAGCAATAATGCTCTGGCGTTCCGAAGCCGACAGGTCTTCCATGATCTCTGCCAAGTCCGCCGGGTGCAGATCCTCCAGCTTCTCGTGGGTGATGCGCAGCTTGACGCGGCGCAACGGGTCCGGCTCGATCAGGTTGACGAACTCCCAGCGGATGGAACTCTGGGGCAACTGGCTCTGCAGCTTGCGCACCACCTTCGACGGAACCACGCCCTGCAGCAGCCGCCGGATTGCTCCCGGAAGGCCCACGTCCACCTGGGTCAGCCGCAACTCCACATTCCCGTTCGAACGCTGCTCGGCTAGGTCCAGGTCATTCACACGCACTACTTTTCGCCCGCGAGTGTCAATGATTTGCTGGTCTAACAGGTCTTTCTGGACCGCCAGCCAGGATTCATTGGGCTGGTAGATTTCCAGCGCCTTCTCCCCGACATTGAGCTGAATCTTCCCTTCAGAGATCGCCGCAATCTGATTGTGCTTGGCCACGAGCGGCTGAAAACGGCCCCGCGACAACAAAAAGTGCGATATACGATTGGGCGCCTCCGCAGGCTCGATGAAAAACTCCCGGACGCGCCCAACGTAGTTTCCTTGTGCATCGTAGGCTTTCACGCCCATTAATTCCGTGGCGTAGAGTTCCATGGAATCTCACCTCCTGCCTCCTTGGCAGACGGGAGGAAACGCGCCTGCCAATTTGACGCAAAATGCCAACAAAAAACCCGCGCGCCGGAGAACCTCGGCGGCGGGCAAGTGCTTGAAACAGGTGGACTTACCTTTAGCCGCCAGTGAACCCTCCCCACCCTGCCGGTCGCGCCTTTGCCTGGACCTTCTGCGACTCCATCGGGATACTCAACCCATGCACTAACCAAGGGGCGCACTGCCCCCCGCTTTTAGGGCCAGGCTCCAGTTCGTTGCTCGCGCTCATCGAGAGGATCCGTGTGCACTTTTGACCGCATTTGCGGTCCCCATCGCATTGATAATGCTGCCTCTATCGTAATGTCAAGCGCAGAATGAGGTTCTACGCATTTTTTTTCACCGGAGTTACTGGGCAGGTGAAACCCGTGCCGGGAAAACCATGTGGACGGGTTGCTCGCCTTTGCGGCGGCACTGTTCCACGTACAAGGTGAGGTAGTTTTTAAGAAGGTAGTCTCGTTGGGAATAGCCCAATTCTGCCGCGGCTCGGTCAATTGCCGGAGCTGGCCCTTCTAGCTCCACAAAGGTTCCGATGGGGGTCTCGTCCAGCTCAATCAGCAGCCCCTGTGCCCACTTCTTCGACGCCGGGAGCCGAAAGGTCGTCCGATACTTCTCATAACGGAACCACCCGCTCATCCCCAGCCCTTCAAAAATCTTCGTCAGCGTGGCGGCATCGGCAACTTCCATCTCGATTTCTTCGCGCACCTTATGCGCGGCGTACGCCCCGTGATCCGCATCGCCCGCCAGGGGTCGCGCCACGGGCCTCTTGAAAGTCAGCACCACTCGCGGCCTCCATTGTGCCTTTTTCGATTTTCCATGGATTTCCGGCGTTTCGGTCCGGATCCGTAGCAATTGTCCGTGTTTTGCCAGGCCCCCCTGAAGTGTGTCGAAGATGACGTTTCTCTCATGCACTCTGCCTTGACCGTCGCCAACGGGCTGCGCCCCGAGCTTCTTCAAAAGACGCCGCAAGGCCTTCACATCTTCGATCCTTAGCTTGATTTCTCTTTCGTGGGCCACGCTATTCCCTTTGCTGCAGCTGTAAGGTCGCAGCATTGGCCGGCTTACTTTTTCCCGCCGCCAACTTCCGCTAGTATAACCAAGGCGTTGAATCCTTAGCCGGGCGCGTCCCCCAAACCGTGCAACAGAATCGCCCTGCGCTGCTGACGCGCAAGAGAGACTTGTGAACCCAGACTTCGAGAAGCTATCACCAGCGGTTTCTGATGAAAATGCGGCGGCTGCGCCTCCTTTTCCGCCCCTAGCCCGTCGCGAACCCGTCGAGCACGTCCTTCACGGCGACCGCCGCGTCGACCATTACGCCTGGCTCCGGCACAAAGAATCCCCAGAAGTCCTTGCCTACCTCGAGGCCGAAAACGCCTACACCGACGCAGTTCTCAGGTCCACGCTGGATTTCCGGGAAAAACTTTATCAGGAGATGCTTGGCCGCATCCTACAAACCGACCTTTCCGTTCCCTACCGCCTCCGCCGCTATCTCTATCTCACGCGTACAGAGGAGGGCAAGCAGTATCCCATCCATGTTCGCCGCAAGGCGGACGCAGCAGAACGCGATTCCCTGCGGGAGGAACTGCTTCTGGATTTGAACGCCCTTGCCGAAGGGAAGTCTTTTCTTGGTTTAGGCGCGTTCGAGGTCAGCAACGACAATCATTGGCTGGCGTACTCCATCGATACCACGGGATTCCGTCAATACACTCTTTATCTGAAGGACCTTCGCACTGGCGAGACGCTGCCCGAGCGCATCGAACGCGTAACCAGCGTTGCTTGGGCCGCCGATAACCAGACGCTCTTCTATACCATCGAGGAACAGACCACCAAACGCTCTTATCGGCTCTACCGCCATGTTCTCGGCTCAGCCGATGCTGATTCCTTGCTCTGCGAAGAAATCGACCAGCGCTTCCGCGTCGAAATCGAGCGCACACGGAGCGCCGGATATCTTTTGTTCACATCGGCCAGTCATACCACCAGCGAAGTGCGATTTCTCCGCGCCGATGATCCGTTCGGGCAATTCCAGTTAATTGCGCCCCGCGAGGACAATCACGAGTATTACGCCGACCACCACCCCGGCCTCGTGCCCGAGGCCGGCGAAGAGATTTTCTTCGTTCGCACGAACTCGGGCGGGCGAACGTTTCGCCTCGTGGTCGCCTCCGTCAAACACCCAGGCCGCGAATCCTGGCGTGAGATCATTCCCAATCGTCCCCAGGTCATGCTCGCGGGGGTCGAAGCTTTTAAGAACCACCTCGTGCTTTTTGAGCGCGAGGGGGGCCTTCCCCATCTCCGAATCGTCGAGTTACCTGCAAATTCTGGAGATTTCCTCGACGCCTCGCATCGGATCGAATTTGCAGAGCCCGCCTACAACGCCTCCCTCGGCGACAATCCTGAGTTCGACGTGTCCCACGTCCGATTCCAATACGAATCCTTCGTCACTCCGCGTTCCGTCTTTGATTACCATGTCCCCATGCGGGAGCGCGTCCTTCGCAAGCAGCAACCCGTCCTCGGCGGCTATGACGCTTCGCAATATGCCAGCGAGCGACTGCACGCGGCAGCGATTGACGGCACGCCCATCCCGGTCTCCATCGTCTACCGCCGCGACACGCCTCGTGATGGCTCCGCTCCCCTGCTCCTCTATGGCTACGGCAGCTATGGCATTTCCGTACCTGTAAATTTTAATTCGAACCGCCTCAGTCTCCTGGATCGTGGCGTGAGCTACGCCGTAGCGCACATTCGCGGCGGTGGTGAACTCGGAAAGCCTTGGCACGACGCAGGGCGCATGAAGCAAAAACAGAATACCTTCACCGATTTCATCGCCGCGGCCGAACGTCTGATCGCTCAGCGCTACACTTCGAGCGAAAAACTTGCCATCCAGGGCGGCAGCGCCGGCGGCCTGTTGATGGGAGCAGTCGTCAATATGCGCCCAGGCCTTTTCCATGTGGTTCTCAGCCAGGTGCCGTTTGTCGATGTGTTGAACACCATGCTGGACGCTTCCCTCCCGCTCACCGTCGCCGAATATGAAGAATGGGGCAATCCGCAAATTGCGGAAGACTACTTCACCATGAAAAAATATTGCCCCTACACCAACCTCGAGCGGAAAGCTTATCCCGCGATGCTCTTGAAAACCGCGCTGAACGACAGCCAGGTGATGTACTGGGAGCCCGTCAAATACGTAGCCAGGCTGCGCACTTTGAAGACCGATTCCAATCCCCTATTGCTGAAAATCAACATGGGTGCGGGCCACGGCGGCGCTTCCGGCCGTTACGACTATCTCCGCGAAATCGCGCTGGATTACGCGTTTTTGCTCACCCAATTGGGCAGCGGCGAATAATCTCGTGCCAAGCTTGCACGCAAAAAGTCATATGCGGTGCGGCAGCCTTGCTGCCGTTCTTCTCTGGTACATTAGGCTGCACTGTATTTGGCCGGGTTCAATAAGTTTTTCTCCTCATGATCTCTGCGCTTAGGCCCTGTGGTCTCGGTGTTTATTTTTTTCTTTGCAACGGTTGCGCTCCTCGACCCAAGAAGGCAAAATGCACCGTCACCACATCCGTTTTATAATGTTGGTATTTCTGGACTAACGACTTACAACGACGGCTGAACACTTCCGAATGAACGAGCCCGCCACACCCTTAATGCAGCAGTATCACACGATCAAAGCGCGCTACCCGCACGCGCTGCTGCTTTTCCGACTGGGCGACTTCTACGAGCTTTTCTACGAAGACGCCATGATCGCTTCACGAGAGCTGCAAATCACACTCACCTCGCGCAATCGCGAAAAAGGCCAACCTATTCCCATGTGCGGCGTCCCCTATCACGCCGCCGAAGGTTATCTCGCCAGATTAATTCGCGCCGGCTACAAAATCGCCATCTGCGACCAGATGGAACAGCCGGGTCCCGGGAAAAAACTCGTTCGCCGGGAAGTCGTGCGTGTCATTACCCCTGGCACCGCTACCGACCTCGGCGTACTCGATATTCGCGAAAACAATTTCCTCGCGGCCGTTGCGCCTCATGCCTCGGGCTCACCTATTGGTCTCGCGTTCGTCGACCTTTCCACCGGCGAATTTCAGGCCACGGAATTTTCCGGCCCGCGCGCCGACGAAGCTCTCCGCGATGAGCTCCAGCTGCTTCGCCCGCGCGAAACTTTGCTCCCGCGCCCTCGACAACTCTTCGAGACCGCAAAGACCTCTCTCCTGGAAGGCACCGGCGGCATCGAGTCCCGACTCGAAGACTGGACTTTCCAGCGCGGCTACGGCGAGCGCATCCTTCGTGAACAATTCGGCGTCGCTGAACTCATCGGGTTTGGTCTCGATGATCATCCGCACGCTCTCTCGGCGGCGGGCGCCATCATCCATTATTTGCGCGAGAACGCTGCTCGCAGCGAGCGTTCCGGCGAGGCCCGGGAAAAACCGGATGCGCCCTGTGTCGAAGCCCTCGCGCATCTCGACCGCGTCCGTTACTACGAACATCACGATTCGCTCGTCCTCGATCCCGTCTCGGTCCGCAATCTCGAATTGCTCATGCCTATCTTTTCTGAAGAATCAGGCCGATCCCCGGGCCTCACAACTCTAATTGCCGCCCTCGATGTCACCGTCACTGGCATGGGAGCGCGTCTGCTGCGGTCGTGGCTGTTGCGGCCGCTCATCGACCGCGATGCCATCGAAGCGCGCCTGGCCGCCGTCACTCATCTAGTCCAGCAAACCGTGGTGCGAGGAGAAATTCGCAAGGAACTTCGCGGAATTCTGGACCTGGAACGCCTCACCAGCCGCATCACACTGGGCTTGGCCGCTCCGCGCGAACTCGTCGCGCTGCGCAAATCGCTCGGCCAACTCCCGGTGTTGAAGAATTTCGTGATCCCGCCCCCGACGGGCGGGAGCGAACTCCTCGGCCGCCTCCACGACGAAATCGACGAACTCGCCGACGTCCGCGAACGCCTCGAGCGCGCCATCGCCGACGATCCACCGGCTCTTGCCACCGATCCCGGCATTATTCGCACCGGCTATCACACCGAGCTGGATGAGCTGCGCAACCTCAGCCAACATAGCAAGCAAATTATTGCCGCCATGGAAGAGCGTGAGCGCAAGCGCACTGGCATCGGCTCACTGAAAATCCGCTTCAACCAGGTTTTCGGCTACTACATCGAAATCTCCAAGCCCAACCTGCATCTTGCTCCGCCCGATTACGAGCGCAAGCAAACCCTGGTCAACGCCGAGCGCTTCACTTCTCCTGAGCTGAAGGGATACGAACGCAAAATCCTCGCCGCTGACGAGCGCATCGTCGAAATCGAACGCCAGCTTTTCATCGACGTTCGTTCCTCCGTTGCTGCCCAAGCCGCGCGCCTGCGCCGCACCGCTTCCGCTGTCGCTCAACTCGATGTCCTCACCGCTTTCGCAAAACTAGCGGCCGACCGGGGGTACTCCTGCCCCGAATTCAATTCCACCGGCGAGCTCCTCATCATCGGCGGCCGCCACCCCGTCATCGAGGACCTCCTCCGCCAACGCGGTGAGCGCTTTGTTCCCAATGATCTGTGCTTCGAACCGGGCCGTCAGCAACTCCTTCTTATCACCGGTCCGAACATGGGCGGCAAATCCACTTATCTTCGCCAGGCCGCGCTGATCATCCTCATGGCTCAGATGGGCTCCTTCGTCCCGGCGCGCCAGGCGAAACTCCCCATCACCGACCGCATCTTCACACGCATTGGCGCCAGCGACAATCTCGCTCGCGGCCGCTCCACTTTCCTCGTTGAGATGAGCGAAGTTGCGGCCATCCTCAATTACGCGACCCCTGCGAGTCTCGTCCTCCTCGACGAAGTTGGCCGCGGCACTGCCACTTTTGACGGCCTCTCCATCGCCTGGGCCGTCGTCGAACATCTCCAAAAGCAGACTCGCGCGCGCACGCTCTTCGCCACCCACTATCACGAACTCACCGAACTCGCCGACTTGCTTCCCGGCGTGAAGAACGTTCACGTCTCCGTCAAAGAGACGCCCAGCGAAATTATTTTTCTCCGCCGCGTCGAGCCCGGCAGCGCCGACAAGAGTTACGGCATCGAAGTCGCCCGCCTCGCCGGGCTGCCGCGCAGCGTCGTGGAGCGCGCCCGCGAAGTCCTGAAGCGCCACGAGCAGAGCGAGCACGCGCTCAGCGAAACGCTCTCTCCCCGAGCCCCCGCTGAAGCCCCAAGCGGCAACGGGAATCAACAAATCCTTTTCACGCCACTCGACCGCGCCGTCCTCGATAAACTCCGCGACGCCGACCTCGACCAATTGAAACCTCTCGACGCCCTCAACCTCCTCGCTGAATTAAAGAAACAAATCTCTTGATTTCCCCGTGCCCACTGCGCTCTCTGTGTTAAAACTCTTTAGGCGACAAATTTATAAGCCCCGAGGAGGGGTGCATGAACCTTGGCGGTGTAATTTGGATTGGATTCGCCGTAATAATTTTGCTCGTAGCTTTCTTCGTTCGCTCCTGCTTCTTTATCGTGCACACGAAACAGGCCGCTTTGGTGGAACGGCTTGGCAAGTTTCATGGCATCGCCGGCCCCGGGCTGAATTTTAAGATTCCTCTTCTGGAGGCCAAGGTCTACGTTGAAGATCTCAACATGCAGCTGATGGACGTTCCGGTAATGTCCAAGACCAAGGACGACGCAACTGTTACCGCCCCCGTTCGCGTGCAGTATTTCGTTTTGCCCGACCGCGTGAAGGAAGCCTATTACGAATTGGACGATCCCGAAGATCAGATCAAGGCGCACGTTGAAAACGTAATTCTCAGTGACATCCCGAAGATTGATTTGGACGAAACCTACCAGCAAGAAGACCAAGTCGCCAAGCGAATCAAGAAAAGTCTTTCCGTCGTCATGGCGAAATCCGGCTATTCCATCGAAAATGCCCTCGTGACGAAAATCGTCCCAGCCGACGCGGTCGTCAAGGCTATGAATGACATCAATGCCGCCCGGCGCGAGAAAGTGGCCACTGAGGCTCGAGCCGAAGCGCAAAAGATCACTTTGCTGAGGCAAACAGAAGCGGAAGCCAAGGCCAAAGCCCTCGCTGGTCAAGGCGTCGCTCGGGAGCGCAAAGCCATCGTGGAAGGAGTGGACCCCCATGAAGTCATGGCGCTGCTCATGATGACCCAGTATTTTGCCGCGCTTCGCGATATTGGGGCCGTCAGCAACACCATCTTGATGCCCCATTCGCCTTCGGCAGTCACCGATCTCTATGCGCAGCTTCGTAACGCCATCACGGTGGGCAACTTGGCGGCAACAAGCGCGGCTACGATCGCGGAGGAAGAAAAGAAAAAGAGGGACAGTAAATAGCGCGGTCTTTTTGGCCGCATCTTGCGCCCTCAAACCCTATGCTCGTCCTTGGCCTCATGTCTGGCACCTCTGCCGACGGCATCTACGTTGCCCTCGCTCGCATCTCCGGCACGCCGCCGCACCTGAACGCGAAACTCCTCGGCCACACTTCGTTCCAGTTTCCTCCCGCGCTCCGCAAAGAAATCCTTCGCGTCGCCGAGCAGCAACCTATTCCCGCCGGGGAGCTAAGCCAACTGAACTTTCGTCTCGGGCACGTTTATGCAGACGCTATCCTTGCTGCGTGCAAGAAATTCAAGATTTCCCCGAAACGTATCGGGCTCATTGGTAATCACGGCCAAACGATTTTCCACCAGGGTCAGCCTTCGAAATATTTCGGCCTCCCCACCGCTTCGACTCTTCAGATCGGCGAAGGTTCGATCATCGCCACGTGCACCGGCATCACCACGGTTTCTGATTTTCGCCCCGCCGACATGGCTCTCGGAGGCCAAGGCGCCCCGCTCGTTCCCTATGTCGACTATCTTCTCTACCGCCATCCTCAACTTGGCCGCGTCTCGCTGAATATCGGCGGGATCGCCAATGTTACGGTCATCCCTGCTGGCGCGCGCCCCCATCAGGTTTTTGCGTTCGACACCGGCCCCGGCAACATGCTCATCGACGCGCTCGTACAACACTTCACCCATGGCCGCCAACGCTTCGACAAAGACGCGCGCCTCGCGCGACGCAGTCGAATCAACAGGCAACTGCTGAAGGTGCTCCTGCAAGATCCCTACCTCAAACGCAAACCGCCCAAATCCACGGGCCGCGAATACTTCGGCGCCACTTATGTCCGGAAGCTTCTAGCTCTTGGCCGCCGTTACGAAGCCAAGCCCAATGACCTCATCCACACGGCTACCGCGTTCACCGCGGCTTCCATCGCCGACGCTCTTCATCGTTTCGTTTTGCCTAAACACAAGATCCACCAGATCATCGTCTCCGGCGGCGGCGCACAAAATCCACTGCTCTACGAACAACTTTCTGTTTTTGCCATGGTGCCGCCGCGTGCCGTGTATTCCCCTGCACGTCCCAAAAAGGTTTTTGTGGAAATGAGACTCTCTTCGCCTACTGGGAGTTTCCCTCCTCAAACAAAACAAGTTTCCTTCCTCTCCGTTCTGCCCTCCTCGCGCTTCGGCATCCCCACCGACGCCAAGGAGGCTTTTGCTTTCGCCCTTCTCGCTTATGAAACGTTCCATCAGCGTCCGGCGAATCTCCCTTCCGCCACTGGCGCGCGCGGTCCTGCCATCCTCGGCAAAATTTCCTATGCCCCGCCCCGATAACTGCTCTTTCTTCTCCGTGTCCTCCGTGAACTCTGTGTTGAGATCCGCTTTCCCACTCGCCACTCTTTTCCGACGTCTCACGCGGCAATTTTCAGCTCACCTATCAACGCTGGGTCGGCGCCAACACGGATCCCGACTTTTTCGAATTTGCTTTCTCCTCGAAGCGCTTCCCGCCCGACGGCGCCAACCGCGGACACTACCCCAACCCGCGCATCGACGCGCTCACCGACCAAATTCGCGTGGAAATGAACCGGGAAAAACGCAAAGCCCTTTGCAGCGAAGTGCAGAAAATTCTTGCAGACGATCTTCCCTACTTGCCCCTATGGTTCAACGACGTTGTCTCCGTCCATCGTCGTGCTCTTGGCTTCTTCGATCCTTCCTCCCGCGGCGACTATTCCTTCCTCGGCACCCTCCACCCAACCAACCGCTAGCCATGTAGCGAGAAGAATCACCCGGCGCGGGCACTTGTAGAGGCGCGCTTTAAGCGCGTCCCATAGGTACTCTGTCGGTTGTCCTTCCGAGACGGCGTTTTGTGCAGCCGAGGAATCCCGGCTTGATTTCAGCGTTATCGAGCCCGCAGCAAGCGCCGCAAGTCGCTGTCTCGCGGTCTTCCACAAGTCACGGGTCACAAGTCACCGACCCTCCTCACTTCTCCTTCATCGCCTTTTCGATTTCCGCCACCGGAATCGCCCCTTCTCTCCCAATCCTCCACGCGTCCCCATTCAATTCCACGATCGTCGACGGCAGCGTCGCTCCGGTCTCTCCCGCATCCAGCACCAGCGGCACGCGCGAACCCAATTGCTTCATCACCTGCGCCGCGCTGGCACACGAAGAAAATCCCGAAATGTTCGCGCTGGTCCCCGTCACCGGCCCTTCAAACTCGTCGATCAGAACGCGCACCACTTCGCTGCGCGGCCAGCGCAACGCCACTCGTCCCGTCCCGGCCGTCACCTTTAGCGGAATCTTGTGCGCTGCATTCACCACCAGCGTCAGCGCCCCCGGCCAGAACGATTTCGCCAGCCGCAGGAAACTTCCCGGCGTCCCCCGCGATAGCGCCACTGCTTGCTCGATCGAATTCACCAGGATCGGCAGCGCCCGCGCTTCCGGCCGCCCTTTCACGCGATAAATCTCTTCCACCGCCGCCAAATTGAACGGGTCGGCCGCCAGCCCATAAAACGTGTCCGTGGGAATCGCGATCACACTGCCGCGCGAGAGAAAGCCCGCGGCATACCGCACCGCTTCCGCTTCCGGGTTGATTGGATTGACGCGCAGCAGTTCAGCCGGCAATTTTTTGGCCTTTGACGAAGACGTACGCCACCCGTAGCACCGCCCTTCAGAGCGGCACCTTCGCAGCGCTCCCTTCGCCCTGCCCGTATTGGGGCGACGCTACCACACCCCCTCTCGCCCGCGCAACAATACTCGGATGCTGAGACGGACTATTGTGAAAGTCGCGGACCCTCGTGGAAGTCCAAACTCGTCATTTCGAGCGAAGCAAGAAATTTCTCTTCGCCTGCCTGGTTGCGGCGTGGTCCTATGCTATCAAAACAAATCCTCGCGAGTCTAACAGGCCAAATAAAGCGATTCCGAAGCGCATTTGCAGTATTTCTCAAGGAGGCTCCGTGAACTCTTGTATGGTGTCGGTCGTCGGCGTTTTCCTTTGCTTTTCCTTGTCGGGCGCGAATGCGGTTGCGGCTCCCTCAACCGCCGCTGGCGAATACGCCAAGCATTTGGCCGCTCTCAGTGGTCTCTCCGTCGCCGTGGCTCAGGCCATGCCGCCGGACCAATACGGTTTCCGCCCCCATCCCGAATCCATGGACTTCGGCCAGTTGATGTCGCACATCGCCACCACCAACTATCAATTCTGTGCAGGCCTGAAGGATTCGCAATCGCCCGCCTTGCCTTCACCCACCGACAAGGACGCCGTCGTCAAATTTCTCAGCGATTCCTTCGCCTACTGCACCGATGTCATCTCAAACCTCACCGACGCCCAAATCACCGCCTCCCACGACTCCCCGGACGGCCATCTTCCCGGCCGTGAAGTTCTCCTCGCCATGTACGTTCACGTCGCGCATCATCGCGGCCAAGCCGAAATCTACCTCCGCGACAAAGGCATTCGCCCGCCCTCGTACAGAATCTGAAAGCGACGCATTCGTCGGGAAAGAACGCATAGAGTCGGCACTAGCCCTAGCTTGGCTTTACGGCGTGCGCACCAAAGATCTTATCAAGCCAAAACGGGCTGGTGGAGTCTGCCCTAATTGCTCCAGAGAGGTTAGCGCCTTCCAGTCGAAATTTGTTAACCTCCACACTATGGCTACACCCGGCAAAGCCGCTCGCAGTGCCAAGCCTGCGGGCGAATCTGCGCTCCTCACCAGCCGCGACAATCGCTGGCTCAAAGAGTTCCGCATGGCTCTTCACGGCGGCCTGCCCACGGAGGGTGGCTTCGTCGGCGTCGAGGGCCCCCGCCTCGTCGAGGAAGCTCTGCTCTCCCGATGCCCCATCCATGCCGTGCTCTTCAGCGAGTCCGGCCAGCGCCATCACGAGCGCCTCGCGCCTCTCATCGACCGCCCCGAGACGGGCTTCCCCATTCTTGGCACCACTGACCGCCTCTTCCAGGGCCTCGCCGACACCGAACATCCGCAAGGCGTCGCTGCCTTAGTAAAACCTCGAGAAACCTCGTTCGACGAACTTGTCCGCACTCCCGACTCTGCCTGCACCCCACTCTTAGTTGTTCTTGCCGGTGTGTAGGATCCCGGCAACGTCGGCACTATCCTCCGCACCGCCGCCGCTTTTGGCGCGACGGGCGCTGCCACTGCCGCCTCTGGCGTCAGCGGCACCGCCAGCCCGTTTTCGCCGAAGGCGCTGCGCGCCTCCGCCGGCGCGGCTCTCCATCTCTCCATCCTTGCCGGAATGTCTCTCGCCATTCTTCTGACGCAATTCAAAATCGCCGGCATTCGCACGCTGGCCTCCAGCGTGCGGGATGTAAGGGCGCGCTTCAGCGCGTCCCCCTCTCCGGCGGAAGCGAGTGATTTTTCTCTGCCAGCCCATCGCGCTTCTCGTTGGCAACGAAGGCGCCGACCTCCCCGAAGAAATCGAACGCTCGGCCGACACCCGCATCCATATCCCCATGGCCAGCGGCGTTGAGTCCCTCAACGCCGCTGCTGCCGCCGCGGTCGTCTTCTACGAAGCCGCCCGCCAGCGCGACAACCAGGTCGCCGGTAATCGGTAAACTGAAAACTGACCACTGCTACCTGAAAACCGCTCTCATTCCAGGCATCCCTCCCTTTCCTCTTTCCCTCCAAACGATTTAGACTCAAGGAGCGCATGAGCCTCTTCTCCAAACTCCCCGCCTCTCCCGCTGACGCGGACGTCCCCGCGGCCAACCAGCCGCTCGCCGAGCGCATGCGCCCGCGCACGCTCGACGAATTCATCGGCCAGGAAAAGCTTCTCGGTCCGGGCAAACCGCTGCGCACGCAAATCGAAGGCGACAACATCGGCTCAATGCTTTTCTGGGGCCCGCCCGGCTGCGGCAAGACCACCCTCGCGCGCGTCATCGCCAGGCTGACGCACGCCGATTTCGTTTCCTTCAGTGCCGTTCTCGCCGGCATCAAGGAAATCAAGGACGTCATGGCCGCCGCAGAATACAAAGCGCGGTCCGGTTACCGCACCATCATCTTCGTCGACGAAGTCCACCGCTTCAACAAAGCCCAGCAGGACGCTTTTCTTCCTCACGTCGAAGCCGGCCACATCACCTTCGTCGGCGCGACCACGGAAAATCCTTCCTTTGAAGTCATTTCGCCGCTTCTCTCCCGCACCAAGGTTTACATCCTCGAACCACTCACGACTCCGCAAATCGTCGAGCTTCTTCGTCGCGCCCTCGCCGACAAAGAACGCGGCTTCGGCAACGAAAGCATCGAAGTCTCTGACGATATTCTTTTCCGCATAGCTTCTTTCGCCAACGGCGACGCCCGCACGGCCCACAACACGCTCGAACTCGCAGCCAAAAGCGCTCACGACAAGAAAGGCGCCTCGCGCGTCATCACTCCCGAACTCCTCGAAGACATCCTCCAGCGCAAACTTCTCCGCTACGACAAAGGCGGCGAAGAGCACTTCAATCTCCTCTCCGCGTTGCACACATCCGTCCGCAACTCCGATCCCGACGCCGCGCTCTACTGGATCGCACGCATGATCGAATCCGGCGAAGACCCTCTGTACATCGCCCGCCGCATGGTGCGCATGGCCAGCGAAGACGTCGGCCTCGCCGAGCCCAACGCTCTCGCCATCACGCTCGCCGCCAAAGACGCCTTCCACTTCATCGGCCCGCCCGAAGGCTACCTCGCGCTTGCGCAAGCCGCTGTCTATCTTTCGCTCGCACCTAAATCCAACGCCCTCGAAACGGCCTACGGCGAAGTCCTCGAAGACGTGCGCAAAACCGAAGCCGATCCCGTCCCGCTGCATCTTCGCAACGCCCCCACCGGCCTCATGAAAAATCTCGGCTACGGTCAAGGCTACAAGTACGCCCACAATTTCGAAGAAAAAGTCACCGACATGCCCTGCCTCCCCGACAATCTTGCCGGCCGCGCCTGGTACCATCCCACCGACCAGGGCTTCGAACAGCGCCTCCGCCTTCGCCTCGATGAAATCCGTAAGCTAAAATCCAAACCTGTGTCTGACTCCTGAGGTGATCGCATGCGCCGCACTCCCATAGCTATGACCTTGTCCCTGGTGGCAACTCTCTTCGCTGTGTCCCTCAATGGCCAGGACCAGCCTGGCCGGCCGCCCATCACCGGTATCGCTCACGTCCGCCTCTGGTCCGCCGACCCGCACAAGGCGCTCAATTTCTATAGCAACATTCTTGGCCTCACTGCGCGCGACGCCGGCTGCGCAGGCATGGTGCGTCCTTGTTACATCATCAGTGATCACCAGCAGGTGGCCTTGGCTGAGGTGACTCCCGGCTCTCCCGAACCCCTCCTTGCCGAAATCGCCTTTGCCACCGTGGACGCTGTCGGTATGCACCGCTACCTCCAAGCGCACAGCGTCCCAGTCCAGGCCGTCACCAGAGACTTCAACGGCACCATGCACTTTTCGGTTCCCGACCCCGAGGGCCTTCGCATCGTCTTTGTCCAGCCTCCCCTACACCGTCAGTTCACGGCCCCTGCGCAACAAGTCAGCACTCACCTCATCCATGCAGGCTTCGTCGTCCACGACCGCGCCGCCGAAGATCACTTCTACAAAGACCTTCTCGGCTTCTGCGTCTACTGGCACGGCGGCATGAAGGACGACGAAACCAACTGGGTCGACATGCAAGTTCCCGACGGCACCGACTGGCTCGAATACATTCTCAACGGTTTCAAGCTCAACGAAGAGCCCAAAATCGGCCGGGACGGCAAATGGCAGCTCAACCTCTACGATCCCGACGACACCCGCGTCGAACTCATGGAATTCAAGCCCGTCCAAAAACCTTGCTGCTCCGATTACACTGGCCCGCATCCCCAACCATGATCCTGTTTCGTCGAATCTCCCATTCGCGCGCGTTCTCCATCCCCGCGAGCACCACCTCCAGGTCTTCGCCCAATTCTCCGCGCCCTCTGCGTCTTCTCTGCGTTATTCTTTTTCTTCCTCTTTTCCTCTCAATCCCCGCCCGCGCTCAAAACCTCGACAATCCCCTCCGCTCCATCGAGGCCGAAATCACCGCCTTTTCCTTCGGCCCCAACGACGCCATCGCGTTTTCCGTTTATCACAGGCTCAAGACCAAGCTCTACGACCTCGAGCACGACGACATCTGGCTCGAGGAACCCCACGGCAAGCGCCACCGCCTTCTCGAAGGTCAAAAATACACGCGCGGCAACCAGCTCTTCAGCTACCTGACCGATTCCATTCGCTGGTCGCCCAACGGCCACTACCTGCTCGTCCAACTCTTGACCACTACCGTGCAAGACGACAGCGGCAACGCCAGCAACTCCGTGCAAACCCTTCTTTTCGACGACTCCGGACACGAAGTCCGCATCGACAAAGGCGACAACTTCCTTCTCGAAGCCGCCAACGCCGCCTTTCTTCCCGACAACAACACCATCGCTTACCTCTCCCAAGCCGTGCCGACTCTTCCGCTCTTCTCCATCAAAACCACGCGCCTTTCCTCCGGCTCCTTTCCTTCTCCCTACGAAGGCCGCACCTTTCGCGACGTCGCCTGGCTCCCCGGAATGAATTCCGCCATCGCGGTCGAACAGGATCATTCCATGTCCGGGCCGCCTCGCCTGCAATATCTCGATGTCCTCAGCGACTCGGACAAGGAACTCGCCACCCTCGACGGCTACGAAGGCGGCCTCACGGTTTCTCCCGATCGAACCAAGGTCGCCTATTTCATCGACCGCGAAGTCCTCGAGATCCGCAGCCTTTCGAATCCCAACCATCTCGCGCGCGTGCGCGTCGGCTTCGGAATCTATTGCTGGACTGCGGATGAATCACGCATTTTCCTCAAGCGCGCCGTCGAAAAAAAATCCGGCGACATCATCTGGTTTCCGGTTCCTCCCCTCGCCGCCATCGCACCCAACAAATACATTCCCGTCTCTCAGCCCACGCCCGTTCC
Source organism: Acidobacteriota bacterium (assembly GCA_003223255.1). Classification (GTDB taxonomy): domain Bacteria; phylum Acidobacteriota; class Terriglobia; order Acidiferrales; family UBA7541; genus Acidiferrum. The sequence continues at coordinate 39,262 of QHYJ01000226.1, forward strand.
CGTTCTTCACGGGCTCAGTTTCCGCGAATTTTCCCTTTCTTCCGACGGCCGCCTCCTCGGCGTCGTCGTCCCCGGCAAACGCAACCTCCTGATTTTTCCTCTTCCCCGGTGAAATCGTTGCCAAATTTTCAAAGTTTCGCAACTCTTTGTAAGGCTTCCCGCGCCAGGCCGTACCCACCACCTCTCGACGGTCATCCCGACCGCTGCGAGGGATCTGCTTTTTCTTCTCTTTTCTCTTTCTGCACAAACTCTGCGCCTCTGCGTTGTCTTTTTCTTTCTTCTTCCTCACTGATCTCTGTGTCCTCTATGTTGAAATCCCACTCTTCCCTTCCACTCAAACAAAATGCCCGCGCAATGATTTCACGCGGGCTCTGCATCTGTCTTTTTCTATTCCCTAGTCCCTGATCCCTATCCCTCTCCTCCGGTGCTCAATCAAAATGCACGCATCCTCCACCACCGCCAATCCTGCTGCTCTCGCCTTCTCCGCGGCCTCCTCGTTTTCAATTCCCAACTGCATCCACACTGCCTTCGCCCCGACGCGAGTTGCGCTCTCCACCACCGGCGGCACCTCTTCCGCGCGCCGAAAAATATTCACCACATCAATCTTCTCCGGCACGTCTTCCAGCCGAGGGTAGCTTTTCTCCCCCAGTACTTCCGTCTCATTCGGATTCACCGGAATAATCCGGTACCCCGCGCGCTGCATGTACTCCGAGACTTCATGGCTCGGACGCATCGGATTCGAAGACAACCCCACCACCGCAATCGCCTTGCACTTGCTCAAAATTTCTGCAATCGGATCTGCGCCGCTGGCCTCAAACTCCGACCCTTCCGGAATCGCTATTCTCATGTTTTCTGTTCTTCTCTGCGTCCTCTGTGCCCGGACCTCGGTGCCCTCGGTTTTAAGTCTTTTTCCCCGAGAGTGATGCTGTCCAATAATCAAATGCCCGCGCAACTCCTTCGCGCGGGCTATATTCCAGAGTCTTGGTCACCAGTCGCAAGTCACCACTCACGAATCACCTGTTCCTTTTAACGTGCTCCTCTCTCGTCACTCGCCGCTTTCTTTAACGCGCCGTCAGCTCCGGCTTGCCTTCGCGCTTGGCCAACACACGGCCCAACGCTCCAAACAGCTTATTATTTTCTTCCGTCGCGCCCACCGAGATGCGAATCGCCTCCGGAAAGCCCATCCAGCCCAGCGGCCGCACAATCACGCCTTCCCGCAACAAATCGTCGCTGATCCCTTTCGCCTCCGGCCCCGCTTCCACAAAAACAAAATTCGTTTCGCTCTTCACCGGCTTCAATCCCAGCTTCGCCACTTCCTCGACAATCCGCTTTCGCTCCACCTGGTTCGCCTCAATGCACCGCTTCACATGCTGGTGATCATCCAGCGCCCCCCGCGCCGCGGCTTGCGCCACGCCCGACACGTTAAACGGTGTGCGCAGCTTGTTCATCGCCGCCACCAGCGCGGCCGCCCCAATCCCGTACCCGATGCGCATCCCCGCCATGCCGTACACTTTCGAAAACGTCCGCAGGATCAGCAAATTCCTGCGCAACCGGAAAAGCTCCACCGATTGCGGCATGTCCGTCCGTTCCGCGTAGTGGATGTACGCCTCATCCAGCACCACCAACGTGTCGCTTGCCACGTGGCTCAGGAAGCGTTCAAACTCTTCCGCACCAAACGCCGTTCCCGTTGGGTTGTTGGGATTCGCCAGGTAAATGATGCGCGTCGCGCTGGTCATCGCATGTGCCATTTCTGGCAAATCGTACGCGAACGCGCACATCGGCACGTGCTCGACCGCTCCACCATTCGCTCGAATCGCCGTGGAGAACGGCGGATACGTGCCTTTGGAAGTCAACCCGATCGTTCCGGGCCTCAGCAGCACACGCGACGCCAAATCAATAATTTCGCTCGACCCCAGCCCAATGAAAATTTCATCTGGCGAAACCTCGTGCAGCGCCGCAATCTTTTCCCGCAACCACAGTGTCCCCCCGTCGGGATAGCGGTTCGCATCGTTCAGCGCCGCCCTGGCCGCTTCCATCCCCTTGGGCGAAGGCCCGAGCGGGTTTTCGTTGGAAGCAAGCTTGACCGCGTGAATTTTCAGCTCGCGCTCGACTTCTTCAATGGGTTTCCCGGGAACGTACACCGGCAGCCCGCGAATATATTCTGGTATCAGCTCTTCAATCGTTCGCGTCATCTCTTCCAGTTTACTTCCGCAACTGTCCCCTCGCCAAACGGCCCTTGCGCGTAGTGGCCATTCGCTAACTCTTAAAGACTCCTCAATTTCGCCACTTCTCGCACCGTCAACGCGCGAAATTTTCCCGGCGGCACGTCCAATACCAGCGGCCCCAATTGTACGCGCTTGATTTTTTCCACCAAAAACCCAACGTGCTGAAACATCCGGCGGATCTGGCGATTCCGTCCTTCGATCAGAATTACCTCGTACCAGGGATTCGCGCCGTCTTCCACTAGCCGAATTTTCGCCGGAGAAGTCCTGACGCGCTCTCCATCTTCCAGCTCAATCGTGATTCCCGCGCGCAGACGCTCGATCGCCCGCTCGTCCGGCTTTCCGCTGATTTTCACCAGATACGTTTTCGGCACGTGCGACCCGGCTTTCATCAGCTTCTGCGCCAGCGCGCCATCGTTGGTCATTAGTAGCAACCCTTCGCTCGAGTAGTCCAGCCGCCCCACCGGATACACGCGCTCGGGACATTTCTTCATCAACTCCATCACCGTCGGCCGCCCCTCGGGATCCCTCGTCGTGGTCACGTAACCCTTTGGCTTGTTCAGCACAAAATACAAAAGCCGCTCCCGGCTTTTCAGCGGCTTACCATCCACGCAAATCACGTCGCGTTCCGGATCGGCTTTCGTGCCCTGTTCCAGCATCACTTTTCCGTTGAGCGTCACCCGCCCCGCCGCAATGATCTCCTCGGCCTTGCGCCGCGACGCAATCCCGCTCGCCGCCATAATCTTCTGTAGTCTTTCGGAAGCCATGGTAGGAGGCAATGCTAACCGGCGGCCTGGGCCGCCCTGGCGATATCTTCACCCGCCACGAGAAAAAACTCATTTCTTGCGCCAGCGATGCGCTTTTGGCGATATGGCCGGTACTCTTCACTTTCATAGAAGGCGATCGCGGCCTCCTTGGAAGGCCATTCGACGATCACAAAAATCCCCGCGGAGGTTCGCTTGCCTTCGATTCTCTCCACTTTAGGCGTGCGAGCCAGGTACCTGCCGCCGTGCCGTTCAACCATCCCCGTCACATTCTTGATGTAGTCCGCGACCCAGCTTTGGTCGGTTATCTCAAGTTCCGCTATTAGGTAATACTTCATGCGAGATTCTCCCGTCGGTAGAGTCCAAACGGACAAACTTCAGGAATGCTTCGTTGCCTTGGCGGCCTTCTCAATCTTCCGCAATTTCTCCGCTTCCTTCTGCTCGATCAGTCGGTATCTTCCCCGCGGTATTCCCTCCAAAGACAGCGGCCC
>QHYJ01000224.1 GCA_003223255.1 Acidobacteriota bacterium
TGCCTTCTCTTAAATGGTTTATTCAGTTTGACTTGCGGGATGCACCGCGAATGGCCCCCTGCCTATGTGCTCGTTGCCGCAACTCCCCGTCTGCCTTCTCTTAAATGGTTTATTCAGTTTGACTTGCGGGATGCACCGCGAATGGCCCCCTGCCTATGTGCTCGTTGCCGCAACTCCCCGTCCCAAGACCGAACAACACGCGTAGCCAGACGTCCCCTCACGCCGCGCCTTTCGCGGCGGACTTGCCGTCGCGCCCAGGGACGACATCAATCTGTAGCACCGGATCTGCTGCCGGCACGTAGGTCGTCGTCAAGCCCAATTCCCGCCGCACGATGTTGCAGCCTTGCGCGATGGCGCTAGCCTTGTAGAACGCTATTTCCCGGTTGCAACCCTGGCGGCCGAAACCGCAATCGCTGGAGACCACCAGCCGCTCGGGCGGGATAAACTTCAGCGCTTTGCGAATCTCGCCGGCAACCTCCTCCGGCCCGTCGGCCTGCAGTGATCGATGGCTGACCGCGCCAAAGGCAATCTTTTTCTTGAGATCGTTCTTGAAGGGCGCGAACAGTTCCAGGTCTTTCTGGTTGCGGTCCTTCATCTCCAAGGTCCACACGTCGCCGCGGCAGCGCTCCAGGTAAATCTCAATCGAGTTCGCGTAACTGGTGTCCTCCATCACGCGCTGCATGTTGGGATTGCCCCAACAAGTATGAATCCACAGCTCAACGTCGTCCAAACCCTGCACTTCGCGATTAAACGCGTCGATCATGAACTTCACCTGTTCATGATCCTTGCCATACGTGTTGGCCATGAAGTGAAACGTCGGTTCTTCGATTTGAATGCAGCGGCAACCCGCATCGCGCAGCGCCAGCAGTTCCTTGTTCATGGCTTCGGCCATGTCCCAGATCACTTCGCGCTTGTCTTTGTATTTTGGCGTGTGGATGTCGAGGAAGAGCGCCATCACCTGCGAGCAGCACGTTCCGAACTTCACCGGCTTGCGCGTCTTCCCCTGCGCGATGCGCCAGACCTTTGCATAATCCAGCGGCCGGTGTTCGATCTTGTCCACCACGTGGGGCCAGCGCCAGCCGGTGTAAATCTCGTTCAGCAGCGTTCCCGGCGGATAGTGCAGCCACGGCGCAGTCGTTTCTTCCGGCTGCAGATAATCGCCCTCGAAACCGGCCCAGCGCTGTAGCGGATAATGATGCCAGGCGCGCCCCGCCATGTCCTCATCAACGTGCAGGTCGCCGTGAGTCAGGATTTCCAGCCCGGCACGCTCCTGATCGCCGATCACCACCGCCATTGCGTCCTGAAACTTCTCGCGAAAACGCACGTCGAGCATGCAGGTGTCTAGCGGTCGTCCCCACATGCTCACGTCAAACCAGCGTGGCCGGGGAAATGAACCTGTAGTCGTGCTGGGCAGAATCAGATTGGCAGTGGCAGTGAACATGGTTTCCTCCGAAGCTCGGATTATACTTCCGTCCGCGATGCATGGCGTGCCGGAGGAGCAACTCTTAAGAGGAACGGTCCGCGTTTTGGCAAATTCTCAGCCTCAGTAGCCGCCCCTGCTCTCCGCTTAACCCTCGCTTAACCCTTGTCCAGCCCGTTCAACCCTCGATTCCCTTCGTTAGAATGTGCTTTTAAAAACTGTGACTCCCATAAGTCTCTAGAATCCGCTCTTAGGCAAATTGCCTGGTGTCACTTGCTCCGACGGCATCCTTCTTAAAGAATTACTTGAACTTGGGCTACGGTTCTGCTCATTGCGTCGTTTACCTTTCCAAGCCAATCCTCGCGCGCCGCTCGTTCATTCCAAGCGTAGGCGAAAGGCGGCGGACTCCGTTAGAATTCTCTTCATGTCAAAAAACTATCTCCAAGCGGCGGTAGAGATTGCGCAGGAAGCCGGGAAAATTCTCATGGAGGAATTTTCCCGGCCGCTGAATATACGCTACAAAGGCGACGAGGTGGACCTCGTCACCCAGGCCGACCAGCGCTCCGAGCAATTCATCGTCTCCCGCATCAACCAATCTTTTCCCGGCCACGCTATTACTGCCGAAGAAGGCACCGGCCAGGACACCGCTTCCGAATTTCGCTGGCACGTTGATCCCCTCGACGGAACCACGAATTTTGCCCACCACTATCCCTGTTTCTGCGTTTCCATCGCGCTGGCCGAGCGCGACACGCTGCTTGCCGCCGCCGTTTTCAACCCCTATTACAACGAGCTGTACACCGCCGCGCGCGGCGAAGGCGCCGCCTTCAACGGCAAAAAAATCGCCGTGTCGAAAGTCGCTACTCTTGGCACGAGTCTGCTGTGCACGGGCTTTCCCACGCGCAATCGCAAGCTCAGCCCGAATCTCCAGTATTACGGCGAATTCACGCAGCGCTCGCACGGCGTGCGCCGCGACGGCTACGCGGCGCTCGATCTGGCCTGTGTGGCTTCGGGCCGCTTTGACGGCTTCTGGGAATTCGGCCTCAATAAATGGGACGTTGCCGCAGGCGTGCTGCTCATCGAAGAGGCCGGTGGCAAAGTCGGCGATTTCGAAGGGAAACCGTATCAGCTTGGCGGGCCTGTCATTCTTGCCACCAACGCTCTCATTCACGAAGAAATGCGCGCTGTGGCGCTGGAAATCTCCCGCCGCGCGCCGGCCCCGCGATAGCAACTCTTGGCGGCGGAAGGGAAGCCGATGTTGGCTCTGATGGTGGAATAAAAGAGCGATTTTCTGGGAGCAATGAGAAGGGCGAAGAAAGGGAAATTCTCCTTCGCGTCGGCTCACTCGCGCTCCGGTCGACACGAAAGATGGAAAGGTGACTGTTGCTAACCACAAACTTATAACGCACTTATAGTTTCCTTACGCCGCGCACGCTAGCATTTCTCGGCAGCGACGAAGTCCTCGAAAGCCCACCGAGCCCGCAACTGCGGCTCCGGCAGCCCCTCGTTGCCACCTGTTGTTCATCGTTGTGTCGGAGAGAGAAATGGGCTCGGCGCAACGCAAAAGAAAAGCTCTGTGCTTGCCTCCACCGAGCAAGAAGACTCTTTGGCTGGTCGTTGTAGCGGCGTTTTGTATCATCGTGGTTCCGCATCGCGCGTTCGCCGACGACAAGGGAAACGGAAATCTCAGGGAGAAGTCGGGAACGATGACGATGGATTCAACGGTTCCTGCATTGACGAAGTGGCCGGAAGAAACACTGCAGGAAGCGCCGCCGCAAGTGACAGAGCAAGCGCAGACGGAGGAGCAGCCGGCGAAGTCGCCATGGAAATACAACGGCTTCGTGGACCTGGGATATTTGCTGGACTTTAATCATCCGGCGAACCACCTGTTTCGCAAACGGGGCACAACCTTCAAAGTGGATGAGCTGGACCTGAACATGGCCGGCGCGGGAATCAAGAAGGAAGCTACGCAGGATTCGCGCTGGGGGGCGGATTTTGCGGTGCAGGGTGGCAAAGATTCGCTGAACTTCGGATTCTCTGCAACTGCACCCAATGTGAACGACGCCAATGCACTTCGCCATTTTGGTGCGGCAAATGCCTCCTATCTAGCGCCAGTGGGCAACGGCTTGACGCTGCGGGGAGGGCTCTTCAGCAGTTTAATTGGTTACGACTCGCTGTACGCCAAGGACAACTTCGCATACACACGTCCGTGGGGCGCGGACTACACGCCGTATTTGATGTTTGGAGTGAACGCGAGCTATCCGTTCACGAAGAAAATCACGGTCACAGGATTTGTAATCAATGATTACTTCCATCTCGCGCATCCAAACAACGTGCCGAGTTTTGGCGGCCAAATGAGCTGCAGCGCGACCAGTCAGCTGAATCTCAAAGAGACAGTACTGTACGGTCCGCACCAGCCTGACAGTTCGCTGGAGTTTTGGAGGTTTTTTTCAGACAGCATTGCGGAATGGAAAAAGGAGCGGTTTACGACCACGTTTGAATATCAGATTGGAACGGAAAAGGCGAATGTTCCGGGAACTCCGCGGGCGCTGTGGATGTCCGCGCAAGTGCCTTTTCATCGAGTGATTGCCGGGCCATGGAGCGCTACAGTGCGTCCGGAATTTGTGTGGGACCGCGATGGCCGGTGGACGGAGTCGAAGCAGACCATCAAAGCCTTGACCACTACGATCGAGTACCAACTGCCGTATTGGAAAACCAATACGATCGCGCGGGTCGAATATCGCGTAGACGATTCGCGTGGCGCCGGAGGAGGGTTCTTTCGCGGCGCAGAAATTTCGCCCGGGGTCGTGGCGCTGGCGCCCGCGCAACAATTGGTGGCCGTGGGATTGATGGTCACGTTCGACTCGCGTTGAAAGAATGCAGCGCGCTCTTCATTCGTAACGCAAGGCGACCATGGGATCGATGCGCATGGCCCGCCGTGAGGGAATGTAGCAGGCAGCGAGGGCGACGACGCCAAGGAGTGTGGCGACGGCTACAAACGTAAGCGGGTCATCGGGCCGGACGCCGTAAAGAAGGCTTGCAAGGTAACGCGTCGCGGCGAGCGCTCCGAACATGCCAAGGACTGCGCCGGCAGCCGACAAAGCGATTCCTTGCCGAACGATAAACCGCAAAATGTCCGCCGGCCGTGCACCGAGCGCCATGCGCACGCCGATTTCGCGCGTTCGCCGCGTCACTTCGTAGGAGAGCAGTCCATAGAGTCCGATGCAGGCGAGCAGTAGAGAGAGCCCGCCGAAGAAGGTCGACAGGCGCGCAATCAGCCGCTCTTGAAAAAGAGATCTCTCAATCTTTTCGGTCTGCGTGTCAATGCTGAACAGCGGCAAATTATTGTCGAGGTGGCTTACCGCACTGCGGACCGCAGGAACAATCGTCCTGGGATCGATGGCCGTGCGCACTTCAAATATAGCCTCGCCTCCTCCGGCAGGAACGAACAGCGTTGGCGCGATTTCGCTCCGCAAAGTGCGAAATTTTGTGTCGCCGACGACGCCTACGATCTCGTGGCTTGTGCCTTGATGGCCGACGCCACTGATGCGCCGCCCAAGCGCGTTCTGATCCTTGAAAAAAGTCCGGGCAAAGTCCTCGTTGATCACCGCGGGTTTCCACGGTGAGTCCGGCGGCAAAGGATAATCTTGGGGCGAGAACACTCGCCCGGCCAGGAGCGGAATGCGCATGGTCTCGAAAAATTTTGGGCCCGCAGCAAGGTCGAGCGTTGCGTGCTGTGTGTTCTGAGTCTCGCCTTCGATCCGAAAACTTGTGTCCCAATAATTGCCGCTCAGCAAAGAATCAAACGAGTAGGTCACGGAAACCACGCCAGGAATTGCTTCGAGACGCGGTAACAGTTCCGAGTACAGACCCTTGGACCGCGCCCCATTGTAGCCGTTAAGCGTCGGGTCCATTTGAAACAGGAGAATGCTGCCCGTGTCAAAACCGGGATTGATGCTTTTCAGATTTTCCAACGTGCGCACCAGCAAACCTGCGCCCGAAAGAGCCAGAATGGCGAAGGCCACTTGCGCGATCACCAAGCCTCCGCCGAGGGTCAACCATCGCCCATGGGATCCGCCGCTGGCTAGCGCCGTGAGACTTTCCTTCAGCGCCGGAGTCAAGTCCAAGCGCATACCTCAGGGTGTCAAAAAAAATCCCGGAAACCATTTCGCCTTGCACAAAAGTGGCTGGGCCGTTGCCTCTCAGATTGAGTCCAACGTTCCCGCACAGCGCCGCAACGCTGAAAAAGGCGTCTTGGAGCGCCTGGAATTGGTGGAACATTGGATAGGAAAACGAGCAGCCGTGCTCTCCCCCTACGCCGACCGGCGGGCAGGACATGTAGCTATATTGTCCCTTAGTGTTTGGCGAATGGAGCGCGCTCCATTGGAACACCACAAGCCGTTGTGGATCGCGGACCGGCAGGGAGCGAAGAAGTGCCGCGTCGATGAGGCTGAAGATGGCGGTGTTGGCGCCGATGCCGAGGGCAAGGGTGAGGACGGCGACGGCGGTGAAGCCCGGGGATTTGCGCAGCATGCGAAAGGCGAAGCGCAGATCCTGGAACAATGTGTCGAGGAAGGGCAGGGCGCGGGCTTCGCGGTATTTTTCTCTGGCTTGTTGTGCTCCGCCGAAGCGGAGGAGGGCCTGGCGGCGGGCCTCGGCGGGAGCGAGGCCGCGCTGGAGATTTTCTTCGATGGCGAGTTCGAGGTGGGCGGACATTTCGGCGTCGAGTTCCCAGTCGAGTTGTGCGCGGCGGAAAAAGAGTGGAGACGGTGGGAAGTTTGTCGTAGCCAGGTGATCATTTGCTTTCGCTCCGAATCTCGGTTTCATTCGCTCGCGCAATTAGACACGGATCGCCCCAGGGCGGAATACCAGCCGCGGATTCCTCGGGCAAACACCGCCATCGGAATGACACCTTGATGAGTCCTAGGCGAAGGATGACACGAGTCATGGCTATAACCTCTGCGTAGCTCATTCATAACGCAGGGCAACGATGGGGTCAACGCGCATCGCGCGGCGCGCGGGAATGTAACTGGCCACCGTGGCAACGACAGCGACCACGAGCACCACAATCAAGAAGGTGGCTGGGTCGTGCGCGCTGACGCCGAAGAGAAGGCTGCTGATCAACCGACCAGCAAAAACTGCCGCGACGACTCCGGTGACAAGTCCAAGGACGACAGGAATCAGGCCTTGGCGAAGGACCATGCGGGTCAAGCGCTTTAGGTCGGCACCAAGAGCCATGCGAATGCCCAATTCCCGGCGGCGCTGTTCGACGGAATATCCGACCACACCGAAAATGCCCAGCGAGGCCAGCACCAGGGAGAAAACGGCGAATGAGATGGCCAGAAACATCGGAAAACGACGATCGTCCACGGATTGCGAGACGATTTCCGTCATGGGATGCAGAGACGTGATGGGAACGTCGGCGTCGATTGTATGAACCAACTGGCGAACGGCGTCGGCAGAGGCAGTAGGATCGGTGGCGGTACGCAAAACGAATGTGGCGAATGATGGAATGGAGAAAGTGTTGAACCAGTGGGGCACGTAGACCATCATTACGGGAGGTTCGTCGAGGCCTACCGTGTGAATGTCACCAACGACGCCGACCACTTCTGCTGGTACATCGGGCCCCCACTGCGTGACGCAAATTTGGCTCACGGCACTCTTGCCGGGCCAGAAGCGTTCCGCAACGCTCTGCGAGACCACTGCCACTTTTCGATTGAGATCAGCGGGGCCGAAGATTCTTCCTTCGATCAAGCGGATACCCATCGCTGAAAAATAATCCGGGCTGGCAGGGCGATAGTTCGCGATGGGCGTCTCGGCCCCACGCGACTCGCCGGGGAGAGTAATGCCGGTGACGCTCCCTTGGCCTCCCAGTGGAGGAAGGCTGACCCACCCAGCGGCGCGGACACCAGGAAGGGATTGAACGCCCGCCAGTACGCGTTCGTAGAAGTGCAAGCGGACGTCAGGCTGAGAGTAGCTTTGCGGGGGAAGATCCACGCCGGCTAACAGAACATTATCAACTGCGAAGCCCGGCTGTTCACGGAGGAGTTGGCCCAGGCTGGCGGTCAAAAGACCGGCAAGAATCAGGAGCAGCGTGGTCAAAGCCACTTCAAAACCAACCAGGCACTCGCGAAGACGACGAGTTTTGAGGCTTTCGGTCGTAGCCGCGCCGCCGGATTTTAAGAGCATCGAGTGGCGCGAAGCGGGTAACGCGCCACGCGGGCAAAATGCCAAAAAGACAGCCGGCGGCTATCGAAGCTAGCAGAGCGAACGCGAGAACGCGAGCGTCCGTCTGCACTTCGTCGAGCCGCGGGATGGTTGCCGGCGCCAGATGCACAAACCATTTCACCGCAAAGAGGGAGATCCACACACCGAGCGCACCGCCGGCAAGGCTGAGCAGAAAAGTCTCAGTAAGCATTTGGCGAATGACTCGCGAGCGTGTCGCGCCCAGTGCCACGCGAATGGCGGCTTCGCGCATGCGGCCGGGAACGCGCGTCAGGAGAAGGCCCGCAAGATTGGCGCAAACGATGAGCAAGACCACGCCAACGGCACCGAGAAGAAAGATCAACCCGAGACGCGCCGGGCCGATGACCTTAGCTTCGAGGGGCTGAAGCGCCCCCAGAAGATCCAAGCCTTCGTTGGCCTGCCTGGCAATTTGCGCCTGGACGACATTCAATTCAGCGAGTGCCTGCTCGGGAGTGACACCGGGTTTAAGACGCGCCACGGCGTCGAAATCGAATTCACCGATCAGGCCCTGTTCGTAAGATTTGGGACCGTTCAGCGGGCTGAAAAAAGCCAGGCGGACTGCGCGGTTGGCGCCTCCCAACCTACCAGGAAATCGAAAGGCCGCAGGAAGGATGCCGACGATTTCGTGAGGGACGCCGTCGAGGACGATCTTTTTCCCAAGCGCAGAGGGATTGCCTTGAAAGCGGGCACACCAGAAGGCGTCGGTAAGGATGACCACGTTGCCGCGGCCAGGCTCGTCCTCTTCGGGGAGGAATGTTCTGCCATGCGCGGGCAGCGCTCCAAGCACGTCGAAGAGATTCGCAGAAGCACGAACGCCGCGGATGATTTCGGCTTCGCCCGTCCCGGTTAAGCTTGCGGTAGTCGATTCGGCAATGGCCACGTCGGCAAAGGAATGAACCTGTTTTTGCCACATGCGGAAATCGGGCAGGTTTGCGTCCAGAATGGGGGCAAACTTTGCCATCTGCGGCACAATCTCGCGCACCAAATAAAGCTGCTGCGGCTCACGATAAGCGAGAGGGCGAAGTAGAGCGCTATTCACAACGGAGAAGATGGCGGTGTTGGCGCCAATGCCGAGGGCAAGCGTGAGGATTGCAATGACAGTGAAACCGGGGGACTTGCCGAGCATGCGGAAGGCGAAGCGAAGATCTTGGAGGAGCGTGTCGAGGAAGGGAAGGGCGCGGGCATCGCGGTGCTGTTCTTTGGCTTGTTGTGAGCCGCCGAAGCGAAGGAAGGCTTGGCGGCGGGCTTCGGCGGGAGAGAGACCGCGCCGGAGATTTACTTCGATGGCGAGTTCGAGGTGGGCGGACATTTCGGCGTCGAGTTCGCAGTCGAGTTGGGCGCGGCGGAACAAGGAACGAATGCGGTAAAGCAGTTGGCGAAGCTGAGCTGTCATTTTCGCCGCTCCTTTCACTGGTGAGGCCCTTGTCGATCACGGCGCGCACGGTCATTCATAACGAAGTGCAACAATTGGATCGACTCGCGTGGCGCGCCAGGCCGGCAAGAAACACGCAATCAGAGAGACGATCGTCAAGACCAGGGTTGCCGAGCCGAAGGCCAGCGGGTCGCGCGGACTGACTTTGTAAAGCAGGTATCCGAGCAGGCGCGTCAGCCCGAGGGCTGCGGCCGCGCCTAGAAAAATTCCAGCGATGGTCAGGGCGAGGCCGCGCGAGATCACCAGCCGGAACAGCTCCGGGGTGCGGGCGCCAAGGGCCATGCGCAAGCCCAGCTCCCGCGTGCTCTGCGACACGGTGTAAGACATGACACCGTAAAGCCCGATGGCCGCAAGCACCAAGGCCAATCCGGCCAAGACGCCAGTCAAAGTGACCGCAACTTTCTGCGGGGATGTAGAGCGATCCAACTGTTCCTGAAGGGAGATGACTTCATAAAGGGCCAGGTTCGCGTCCATGGCCTTCAGTTCACGCGAAAGCGCGGCCGCCATGATTTCCGGGCGCAGTTGCGTGCGGATATTCAACGCCGCCCCGACAGAAAAATCCTGTCTGCGAGGAACGAAGAAGAATGGCCTAGGCAATTCGCGCATGCTTTCGTATTTCGAGGTTTTTGCGATACCCACGATTCGCAGCCACTTGTCTTTGACCTGCAGGCGCTCGCCGATGGGATTCTTAGCCTGCCAGTAATGCGCGGCCATGGTTTCGTTGACGATGGCGACGGGTGCGGCCGTTTCGTTATCAGCGCGCGTGAATTCCCGGCCCGAAACGAGTGGGATTCCCATGGTGGCGAAATAGCTCGGGCCCACTTGGTTGTACTCAACGGAGGGGCGCTCCTCCGGCGGGGGTTGATAGCCGTCCACGACAATGGGGGCTGACGAAAAAGTGCCATATCCCAGAGGCGTAACGCGTGCCAGCGCAGCGGACTCCACGCCGGGGAGCGCCTGGACGCGGTCGATGAGTTCGTCTTGAAAGTTCTTTGCGCGCTGCGCATCGTATCCCGATGCGACCAAATTCACTGAGGTGACTAATACGCCGTTGGTCGAAAAGCCTGGGCTGTCCAATCGAATGTTTTGCAGACTCTGCAGGAGCAGGCCGGCCCCCACGAGCAGAATGAAGCACAGGGACACCTGTACTACGACCAGGCCGGAGCGAACCCAAGATTTGCTGCGGCCATGGACTACACCCGCCATTTCGGACCGCAGGGTAGCGGCCAGATCGACTTTGCTGGTCTGCATGGCCGGAAGCAGGGCGAACAGCAGCGTCGCGACAAGGCAGACGGCGGCGCTCAACGTCATGACGCGCCAGTCCATTTCTCCGGGCAAGTGCATGGCATTTCCGTTCCTCACCGGCAAGAGCAAAACCAGCAAGTGACTGCACCAGCGCGCAATAAGCAGCCCGCCAGCTGCTGCGAGAGCGGAAAGGACCAGGCCCTCCATGAAAAGTTGCTGCAAGAGACGGCGTCGTCCCGCGCCTACCGCGACGCGCACGGTGATTTCGTGCCTTCGCGCGAAAGACCGAACGAGCAATAAATTGCCGACATTAGCGCAGGCAATCAAAAGCACAAAAACCACGACCACGAGCATGGTTCCGAGGGTGGGGAGCAGAGTTCCCGCATTGTTGAAAGGCGTTTGCCACAAGGGCCACAGCTTGATGCTGCGGCCGCGGTTGGTTGCGGGATAGTCGTTTTCCAGACGCTTCGCCACCGCAGAGATTTCCTGTTGCGCTTGCTCGATGGTGACCCCGGGCTTGAGCCGCCCGTAGGCTTCAATCCAACGCTCACCGCGATCTTCGAGTTTGTAGCCGCCGGCTTCAAACGTATCTTCCATGGAGGCGGGAACCCAGAACTTCGTGGCCCACCCAACAAATGTTCCGTAAAATCCCTCGGGGGCGACGCCGATTATGGTGTGAATCACGCCGTCCATGCGCTGCGTTTTCCCGATAATTTGAGGATCACCTTGGAAACGTTCCTTCCATAGCTGGTAACTGATGACGGTTACGGGATGCGCGCTACGGCCAACATCTTCGCTGGGCTCAAAGGCGCGCCCGAGAATCGGATGAACGCCCAACACCTCAAAATAATTTGCCGAGACAATGCTTCCAGTGACGACTTGGGCGCGGTCGCCAATGCTGAGCGTAGTTCCCGTGATCTTGCTTACGAAAAACGTGTCAAACAGTTTGCAGTTTCTCTGGAGTTCGAGGAAATCCGGCCAGGAAAGACCAGTATGGCCGGATTCCCCGCGAGCAGTTCCCGTGAGGGCCACTAACCTTTCCTGATGCGCTACGAGCGGGTAAGGACGAAAGAGGAGACCCTCCATCCAACTGAAAACGGCGGCATTGGCGCCGATGCCCAAGGTCAGGCAAAAAATTGCCAAGAGAGAAAAGGCGGGACTACGGCGAAGCATCCGTAAGGCAAAGCGGAGATCCTGGAGCAGAGTTTCGAGAAGAGGGAGGCCGCGAACTTCGCGATGATTCTCTTTCGCTTGTTGCCAACCGCCGAAGCGGAGGAGGGCCTGGCGGCGCGCTTCGGCCCGGGAAAGTCCGCGCCGGAGATTCTCTTCAACAGCGAGTTCGAGATGCGCCGACATTTCCACATCGAGATCGCGATCCTGCTCTGCGCGACGGAAGAGAGACCGAACGCGGTGAAACAATCGACGAAGCTGGTCGGTCATTTGGTGTCGCTCCCTTCAGAAAGTGCGAGCACACGGCCCATCACGTCCGAGAGCCGCTGCCAGTAGGCGGCGTCTTCGGAAAGCTGTTTGCGGCCTCGTTTGGTAATGGAATAGAACTTGGCTTTGCGGTTGTTGGTGGAGGTACCCCACTCCGCGGAGATCCATCCGCGCTGCTGCAGCCGAACCAGAGAAGCATAGATGGTGCCCTGATTGAGCAGCACGGCGTCGCCACTGACCTGCTCGATGCGGCGCGCGATGCCGTAGCCGTGGAGCCGGCCCATGGCGGCAAGAGTCTGCAGGACCATCAAGTCCAAAGTGCCCTGCAGCAGATCGAGTTTCGATGCGGGCATGTACCCTCCTGTGTTATGGCCACAGCAAGGTAACACAGGTTATGTGGGGATGCCACAGGAGAATTAGACGAGGCTGCGTTCGATTAGTTAGCTCGTTCGCGTTTCGGTGGAGGGCGAGGTCACTCCTGGCGCAGGGCGGTGAGGGGATCGACGCAGGTGGCTCTTCAACTCCGCCGCAAATTCCGCATCGCGCTGCGGCTTACGAAAAAGACCGGCGAAGCGCTGGAATCCCGCCGGCAACCATTTCACGAAACTCATTTGTTTTACTCCTGCTTTCTGGCGACCCGTGTGTCTCATCGCCGTGGACCATTCACTCCTATGAAAGAAGCCGCGTATCGCCTTGAAATGACTGCGAAAACGTTCAATCGGCTCCTTTCATCCTTTCGCCGAGCGACCATGAGTTACTCGTATCTCAGAGCTACGATGGGATCGATCTTCATCGCGCGACGCGCGGGAACGTAACACGCTATCAGCGAGACAGCGATCATTACGAGACCGACCAGCACGAAGACGATCGGGTCCCTTGGGCTTACACCGTACATCATGCTTTCGAGCAACCTGGTTAGCAGGAGCGCCGCGGCGACCCCGACTAGCACGCCGCAAGTCACTAGCCTGAGTCCCAGCAACTCTTCGACACTTTTGGAGGCAGCACTTTCGGCCGCTGAGAGTCCCTGGAGATCCCTGCCTGGCCGCCGGAGCGGGGTCCCAAGCCCCGCAGCTCAAACGGACGCACTTCCACAAGAGCGGTCCTGCCGCGCATGTTTTTCTTCTTTCTGGAAGGCTTACCGGACGCGGCATTCTTTTTCGACGCGGCCCTCTTGGAAAACACATGGGGGCGAGTCGTTTTCCTAGGCCGGCGTGTCGTTGTTGGATCACCCCTACGCAGAGTCTATCACTTTCAGTACTGCCCGGTTACCTCGCGGGCGTTCATCGCCGGCGTCAAGGAGAGCAAAGCAATGTTTCCGCGAAGCACTCAGACTTCCAGTTCGACAAACTCGACTTCGAACGGTATGCGCGTCAAATCCAGACGGGCAACCGAGACCGGCAAGTGGAATCGGCGCGGGCCCGCACTCCCCGGATTGATGTACAGGACGCTATCACGCTCGAACTTTCCCGGCTGATGAGAATGGCCGCTGACGACGACATGGAACCCGGCGGCTTGTGGATTCAAGTTGAGAGTTTCCACATCGTGTAGTACATAGAGTAGAAAGTCCCCAGCTTCCGCTACTGCTGTTTCGGGCAAGGCGCGTGCCCAATCGGCATTGTCCACGTTTCCACGCACGGCAATCACGGGTGCGAGTTCCCGCAGGTCCCGGAGAATTTCTGGCTTGCCCACGTCACCGGCGTGGAGAATCAACTCGGAACCCCGAAGGGCTTCCAGCGCCTGTGGCCGCAGCAAGCCATGAGTATCCGAGATCAGCCCAATACGGGTTGGAGAAGCGTGCACGGAGAAATTCTAAAGCTCAGAGTGTTGGAGCAGGTGAAAAATAGCAACGGTGGCAGGTGGAGATTGTAGTTTATGCCGAGGCTTTGTTGGGGACCACGCGGCGCAGCGGTTTGGCCCCAGGGATGGGGAACTGCATGTGCCAGAAGTTGGTTTCCGGAGAAAGGAATTCTACGCCAACATATTGTTTGCCGTCGCGCGCGCGATGAATGGAGACCACGCGGCACTCCATGGACTGGCTCGTGTGATCATTGACAAGGATTACGGGTTGTCCCACAAGGATGATTTCTTCCAGTTGAAACAGGGCCCCGTGGCGATTGACGGATTGCGAGACGGTATGTACAGAGAAGCGTTCTCCACAGTCGGTCTTCCCAAGAACGGT
>QHYJ01000228.1:0-2116 GCA_003223255.1 Acidobacteriota bacterium
CTACCTCTCCCCCTACTTCATCACCGACCCGGACCGCATGGAGTGCGTGGTGGAAGACGTCCGCATCCTGATCCACGAAAAGAAAATCAGCTCGATGAAGGATTTGCTGCCCTTGCTGGAAGGCATTGCCAAGGCCGGCAAGCCTCTCCTGATCATCGCGGAAGAGGTCGAAGGCGAAGCGCTAGCGACTCTCGTGGTCAACAAGCTCCGCGGCACCTTGCAATGCGCTGCCGTGAAGGCCCCGGGCTTCGGCGATCGCCGCAAAGCCATGCTGGAAGACATCGCCACGCTGACCGGTGGCAAAGCCATCACCGAGGATCTCGGCATCAAGCTCGAAAACGTCAAACTCGAGGATCTAGGCCGCGCCAAGAAGATCACCATCGACAAGGACAACACCACCATCGTCGAAGGTGCTGGCAAGCCCTCCGAAATCGCCAGCAGATCGAAAACACCACCTCCGACTACGACAGGGAAAAGCTCCAGGAGCGCCTTGCCAAGCTCGTCGGCGGCGTCGCCGTCATCAAGGTTGGCGCAGCCACCGAGACGGAGCTCAAGGAAAAGAAGGCGCGCGTTGAGGACGCCATGCACGCCACTCGTGCGGCCGTCGAGGAAGGCATCGTCCCTGGAGGCGGCTCGGCGCTGCTTCGCGCCATCGCTGCCGTCGAAAAGCTCAAGCTCCACGATGACGAAGCCGTTGGCGCAGGCATCGTGAAGCGTGCGCTCGAAGAGCCCGCACGTCAGATTGCCCTCAACGCCGGCTTTGAAGGCGCTGTGGTCATTGGCAAGATCCGCGAATCCAAGGAAGAGAACTTTGGCTTCAACGCGGATACCGGCGAGTACGGCGACATGGTCAAGATGGGCGTCATCGACCCCGCCAAGGTCACCCGCCTGGCGCTGCAAAATGCCTCCTCCATCGCCGGCCTGATGCTCACCACCGAAGCCCTCGTGGCCGAGCTCAAGGAAGAAGAAAAGAAAGCCGCTGCCGGCGCTCCGGGCGCAGGCGGCATGGGCGGCATGTACTAACTACAGTGGCATAGGCTTCAGCCTGTGCTTCCTCTTCGCGGGCCGGCCTCTAGACTGGCCCGCGTTTTCTTTTAGGAAGGGGCGCAGCTTTATCCAGAGCGACAGCGGAGCGACGCTGCGCGCCATCTCTCCATCGCTAATCCCTGTAAGGGCGGGGCTTGTTTACCCTGAGCGAAACGAAGGGCCGCGCCCGCGAACCTACTTCCAAGAGGGCGGTCCGGTTCCCCTTTCGTTTCCCATATGAAGTTGCATCTGCCTCGGACTGAGGCCTGCGGATCGTCATCACGAATCTTCACCAGTATGCGCTGACGGCTCTTGTGATAAAAGACAGAGCCAACGTCTAGGAAAGAGCTTCCGCAAACGATGTTCTTCGATGCTCTAACCGTTTTGCAAGATATTTTCCCGAGCGCCCACCTGTGCAACTGGCAATGCCGACGAAAAGAAGGTTGAAGCCGTCGTCAGAGCCATGATTGCCCATTTCAAGCAGGACCTTGACGCGTTGCAAGATGCCGCTGGCAGGTTACCGTCCTCTACCCAGGAGCCGACTCTCTAGATCACCGTTCACGATAATGATATCTCACTATTTGGAAATAGGGGATCACCTTCTGCTGGACTAGCCAAAAGATAGCCAGGTTTAAGACAAAAAGATAGCTATTCGGCGCCGAAGAGCACTTCCTTTTTCTTTGAAGAAGAGCCGCAAGTATGAACATCGGCGACGTGGTCTCAGGACGCGCAAAGTTGAAAGGTATCCGCTGGGCATTACTGTCTGTGACGGCCCACAAAGTGTTAGCAGATCAGCTCAGAGCACTGCTCCCCGACGGGGCTGCAGTGGGGCCGTGTCTTCTAAGGGAGGCACGATTCAAGCCGGGCCGTAAGATCACAGCTTATTACGACGCGTTGGTCAACACGGAGAACCCCGAAGGACATCACGTTCGCCCTATCGCGGTAACCTGGCGACCAAGTACACGCGCAGATCGGAATGCAGAGCACGAAGAGACCCTCGGTCTTGCCAAGATACAAGCCGAGGCGGTGCGCCACGGGGTGGCAGCACCCTTCCTGGAACTGATGGCGGATCTTCCCGAGTGGAACATGC
>QHYJ01000228.1:2147-51097 GCA_003223255.1 Acidobacteriota bacterium
CTTGTTCGTGTGTCGGATCCGCTTTACGTGCGCGCTATGCTCGAGGAGACCTACGCGGCGGGTAATGCAGCATGGCATCAGCGTCGTATCAGCGATTATACGGTCACATCCATAAAATATCGACCCGGTAAAAAGCACGTGCTGCGCTACGATCCGAGAGATCCGGTGACCGGGGCAGCGGTATTCGCCAAACTTTACATTTGCAAAGAAGAGGCGCGCGCCTTCCGGGTGGCGCAGGGGACAGCAGACTGGCTGGCAGAATGCGGCCAGGGCGTGAATTCCCTACGGCCGCTGGGCTACGTGGCTCAGGATGCGGTTGTCCTTTACCCGCAACTTTGTGGCGTGCCGCTGTCCGACTACACACGGCGACTCAATGGTGTTGCCGCAAGGTGCCTGCATCAGGCCGGGGTGGCGGTCCGCGCTTTGCATCACTTGCCTGTGGCACTCGCCGGCCGGCCCGAACGTCATGATTTTGCGGCCGAGATTCGGTGGATTGTGCAGAAAAGCCATCATATCCCCGTGCTACTTCCGGAGGTGGGGTCGGCGATTGCGGCCGTACTCGACCGTGCGCGTGAATTGCACGAGCGGCTCCCCCAGGAGCCCGCGACATTCACACACCGGGACCTCAAAACCGAACACATCTGGGTTGCTTCTGACGGGCTCACAGTGATGGATTTCGACAGCTCTCGCCCGGCCGACCCGGCACTTGATGTGGGATATTTCCTGGCTGATTTGCAGTTCCGGCACGCCGCCTGGCCGCAGGCTGGGTTAGAAAAGGCGCGCGAAAGTTTCCTTGCGGGGTACGCCCCTGGCGCGCCCAAAGAGCGCTTGACCCGCGCTCGTCTATACGAGGCGGTCAAGTTGGTCAAATGTGCAGTTCGCCGGGTCCAGGTGTTCGAGCCCGATTGGGCGTCCCGTACGGCTGGGCTGGTCGAACGTGCCCAGGCTGTGATAAACGATCTCGAGCGTATCCTCGGTTTACCCGTGCGGATTTGCCCGCGCCGCCCCCTCCCTCTTGGTGCATCCGTAAGTTTAACCCGGGTTCAGTCGCGCAGAGCAGGTACCTGAGGTTTTAGCGAGTTGCATCGTGCGTCCGACGGCTTTTCCATCATTTGGCCTGCTCGACAAGCATCGGGATGCTTCAGTCACCCAGGACCCGCAACGCGGAGCAACAGAAATCTGGAACGAAAATCGACACCACAGGTATGCGCATCGTCGGCGAAGCCCAGTCGGGGACATGCGAAGTGGGGAAGACCTCCAGGGGATGCTGCTCTCCTCCACGGCGCGAAGGAGTTACGAGATTCCGTGAGGGCACTGCTGTCTCCTAGCTACCGGGTATTCAGGTTTTGCCGCGGAGATATGGAATCGCGCGCTCCCCAAGGTCGGCACCTGCTCTGCCAGAAAACCCAGTTCGCCCGTTGAGAAGCGCTGGGAGGGAACCGCAACACCACGGACATTGTTCACGTGGTCCCCCGCGGCTGATAATCCCTCCGGGAGAACAATCAGCTCCGTTCGGCGCCAAGACGTGGAGTTGCGTACGTCTATGCCCGCATTATCCCCACCGCTGCCATGCGCTCTCAAGATATTGGCAAGAAGGGACTCGGATTGCTTCTGCGCATTGACTACAAAGGAGCGTTTCACGTCCCACTGTTTTTTTGTAAAAATGTTCTCGGAATCGTGCTCGGAATAAAGAAGGACGTTTCTCCACGCCTCGCGAAAGGCGGCTGGCCGGTAGGAGCCCGGCGAGAGCATGGCCGCCAAGGCCTCCGCCTGTGCCAGACAATCAGCGGCTCCGCGGTTCATGCCCGTTTCGAGAGCCGAAGAGCCCGCTCCATCTTCCCAATAGGGAGTGAGGTCTCCCTTGAATTGTGGCAGGTCTTTTCCGTAGCGCTTCTCCAGCGCCGAGAAAGCATCGCTCGCGGAGGAAATGAAAAACCTCGGCCATTCGTATTCCTCATTCCATGCTTTCACGAACTCGCAAATCTCAGGGTCGGGTTCGGCGTTGTCGCGTGGCCTGACCAGCGGATATAAGAGATGTCGTACGCAAAATTCACGGCGTCCAGGCGGTCCTGATAGGTTCCAACCCATTCCGGACCGACCTTCATCACATGAGACATGGCATAGCCGGTCCACGGTACCCACACCAGAACCTTTTCGTTCCCCGAAGGCGAGACCCACCAAAATGGCTTTTCCTGCCACTCGGCCATGATTGTGCCAATGCGGTCAAACAAGCTCGGCGCAGCGGAAAAATAGCGAATTCCCGCTTGAGACATCGCAGTAGCCATGCCCCAGGTAAAGCCCGGGACATCGCTCAACATCGCGGAATCGACCGAGACGCCGCATTCCCTGCCAAGTCCCCGTGAGAAGCGAAACAGCTGTAGAAGCTCTTCGGGCCGGCACAAGCCAGTCAGTTCATTCGCATACATGCCGTTGAGGCTGACCCAGCCGTTCCTGACCGCTTCAATCAGAGCAGCCTTTTCCTCCTGCGATTTGCGGCGCAAAAGCAAATCGGCACACCACTGCACTGCGAGATTCCAAACAAATCGTGCTCCTTCAGGATAGCCTGCCGTGCGGCGCGCCACGTCCATTCCGATGCTGATGTTCCGTATCTGCTGGTCTTCGACAGTTGCCTGCAGATCGGTGTAGCCGAGATCGTGGTGGGAGTGGCGCAGGATGTACACTTGTACCCTCCTTACCGGCCGCAATTCTACGGATCCCAAGGTCGTCTTGCCATCGACCTCGCATTCTACTTCTACCTGCTGCGGCGCACTGACTGCCGGAGTCAAAACTCTAAATACATGACTGCCCGAAGGAATGACCCTTCTGTCGATCTCCCGGCCATTCAGTTTTGTGATGGCGGTTGTGTCGGTCCCGTCGTGCCGGATGGTAAGCTGCACCGGTTGCAGTAATTTCCCATTCTTCCTGACCAGACCTCGAATGGGTGAGGCAAACGATACGGGGCTTGACGGTTTTTCATCCGTTATAAACGCCGCCCAGGCAGAATTTGCCCACAGAGCGCCGCCAGCAAGAATCGACAGATCCTTCAGAAGCTCTCGTCGTTGCATGGCCGTTCCGACTCTGATCTAGAATCTATGGCGTTGCCGGTTCTTCCCCATGCGCGGCAACCGAAAAAGTAGAAGTCAGCCTATCGGGTACGGTGGTGGGTTTCGCTCAAGGCCTAGTTCAGAAATGGCAGGATGCGGCTCCGCGTTTCTGCAGATACTTCTGGTGATACTCTTCCGCACGGTAGAAGGTCCCAGCGGGCGTAATTTCCGTCGCAATGGTCCGCCGGAGTTTGCCGCTAGCTTCTAATCCCGCGCGCGATTTCTTGGCGATAGCTTCCTGTTCCGGCGAATGAAAGAAAATCGCGGTGCGGTACTGCGTTCCGAAGTCCGGTCCTTGGCGGTTTACCTGCGTGGGATCGTGTATCTGCCAGAACACGTTTAAGAGTTGTTCGTAACTCATCTTGGCCGGATCAAACGTTACCTGCACCACCTCGGCATGGCCCGTCTCATCCGTGCATACGTCCTGGTAAGTCGGGTTTTCGGTATGCCCGCCGCAGTACCCCACGGCCGTATTAATCACTCCAGGCACGCGCTGAAACGCCGCCTCCACTCCCCAGAAGCATCCCGCGCCAAAGGTCGCAATCTCTGCCATCGAAACGCCCCCTCTCCATCTTGCATGTTACCGCAACTCTTAGATGCACGACGGGCTCCTCTCGATTCACCAGAGCTTTCTACGAGGCCTTCCGCTTCGGCGGCCCCGCCAGGCCCTTCAACTTCTCTTGCGCCAACGCCCTGTACGGACTATTGACCGAAGCCGCCTGCCTAAACGCTTCCTTCGCTTCCGCGTTCCTCTTCAAATTCAACAACGCAAATCCCAAACGGTACTGGTTCCGCGCATAACTCCCATCATCCGGCTTCACTAGCGGCGCCGCCGCTTTCAAATTCTCCACCGCCTGCGCGTTGTCTTTCTTCTCAATGTTGACCTGCCCCAGCGAGCTCAGCGCCAGGCCCTTCTGCAGCGCTTTTTGCTGCGCCCATTGCTCATCGGTCATGCCCTCTGGTTTTTGCCCAGTATCCAGAAGGGACGCAGCCTTCTTCGCGTAATTCTCAGCTTTATCGAGTTGCTCGCCTTTTTCGCCGTAATAATCCGAAAGCAACAAAAGCATCCCGATATCCCTCGGGTCTTTGGCCAAGAGTCCGTTCGCCACCTCGAGCATTTTCGCTGTGTTCTGTGCCTGCTGATACGCTGTCGCCGCAACGCCCAGCGCCTGGTTCGCATACGTCGAATCCGGGAATGCCTGCGCAAACTTCACCAGAAGCGCTGCCCGCTTCGCCGGATCTTTCGCTTGGTACACTCCGCTGAACACCAACTGCTGGACGTAAGTGTAGCTGTCCTTATTGGCTTCCAGCGTGCGCGCTTTCTGCTCCTCCCACGCTGCCGCGGCCGTGTCGGTGGGCGCGGGCGCGGCTTTGTACCGCTGCACAATCGCGCCGGCCTTCTCTCCGTACGAACTGAGCCGGTCCAGGTCGCCTTTTTCTACGGAAGCACGCACCATGTTTATGGCGTTTTGAAAATTATCCGGATCCGCCGCAAAGAGTTTGTCGCCGTATTCGAACACTTTGTCGTAGTTCTTCTGGGCGAGGTAATAGTCCACGAAGAGACCATCGGCGAGAATGGGATTGTCGCCTTCTTTGCCGATTCCGTCGGCAAACTTTTGAATCAGTGTCAACTTTTGCGCGGGATCCGCCGCGGCGTTTATTTCGTTGAGCGCATGATCCACGTCCGATCCGGCGTGGACCGGAACATATTTTCCAATCTGCTGCGCTGTGGCGATGTTCCCAGCGCCCAGCAAAACAGCGGTCAACGGCAACCATTTAATGTGTCGCATATGATGCCTCCCGTGATCCCTCGAGGCAGGGGTCACCCTCAGCCATGATGGAATTGCCTGCATCTTAGTGCCGCGCCGCGCGTCACGCAAATAAAATTCTTAGGCTTACCGCGGCGTTGACGCTCCCCTGCATTCTGCGAGAGGATGGCTGGTTTGAACGAGAGCACTGCAATGGATCTGGGACTCAACGGGCGTGTCGCCATCGTTGCAGCCGCCAGCAAAGGACTAGGTGCGCTCGTACGCCGGACACTGTTGCGGAGACCGCGGCGCACATCCAAAAAGCCACCAGCCGCGATGTCTTCCACCAAGCCCTCGATGTTACGGATTCCGTCGCCGTTGCCTCCTTCGTTGCCGCCGTCGAAGCCCGCTTTGGCCGCCTCGACATTTGCATTACCAATTCCGGCGGTCCTCCGTCTAACTGTTTTAAGAACACTAAGCCGGAAGATTGGCGCTCCGCTGTCGAGCAACTCTTGATGAGCACTGTCTTTTTCGCCAGGGAAACTCTGCCGCGCATGCAGAAAAACAAGTGGGGACGCCTGATTACCATTACGTCGTCGGCGGTGAAGCAACCCGTCGACGGCCTGCTGCTCTCCAATTCTGTGCGTGCTGCCGTCACCGGGCTCGCCCGCACGCTCGCCAACGAATACGCCGCCGATGGCATCACCGTGAACAACGTTTGTCCCGGCTACACGCGCACCGCCCGCCTCGACGGACTTGCTTCTACCATTTCTGCGCGCACCGGCTCTAAGCCCGAAGAAGTCTTCGCCAGTTGGGAACGCGAGATTCCCGCGCGGCGCCTTGGCACGCCCCAGGAATTTGCCGCGGTCGTTGCGTTTCTCGCTTCCGAGCGGGCCAGCTATGTCACCGGCGCTTCCATCGCGGTGGACGGTGGTCTTGTCAGGAGCCTGCTCTAGAAATGCGATGGTCGCCGCGCCTCGTCGTCTGGACTTTTGCGTCGAGATTTACAGGAGCCAAATCGAATGATCAATCGGGAAAGCACCAATCACCGTCGTGTTTTGCGTTTTTCCTTCGCTGCATTGGCGGCTGTTTTTATGGCTGCCTCGCTGCTCCGTGCCGACGAACCGTACGCGCGCTCTCGCGACTACGATTTGCAGCATTCCCGCATCGCTTTGCGCTTCGACCTTGAACAGAAGAAGGTTCTCGGCGACGTCACGCACACCCTCTCCATCCTTCGCGACGGCGCCACCAAAGTCGCCTTCGATTCCATCGGTCTGACCATCGAAAGCGTGACCGTCAACAAATCACCGGCCAAATTCGAAACCGACGCCGACAAACTCGTCGTTCCTCTTCCCGCTGCCGCCAAAGCTGGTGAGAAATTCGACGTCGCCATTCGTTACGAAGGCAAGCCCACCAAGGGCTTGTACTTCATCCTTCCCGACAAAGATTATTCCGACCGTCCCAAGCAAATCTGGACTCAAGGCGAATCCGAAGACACGCGTTACTACCTTCCGACCTACGACTATCCCAACGATCGTCTCACCACCGAAACCATCCTCACCGTTCCCGGTTCCTGGCTGACCGTTTCGAACGGCAAGCTCATCAGCGTCACCGACGCCGGCAAGGGCTTGAAGACCTGGACCTGGCGCGAATCCCTTCCCAGCTCCACCTATCTCATCACCGTGGTCGCGGGTGAATTCGACGAAGTGAAAGACTCCTGGCGCGGTATGCCGGTCACCTACTATGCGCCAAAGGGCCGTGGCGACCGTCTGCCCATAAACTATGGCCGCACTCCCGCCATGATCGAGCTCTTCAGCAGGAAGCTCGGCGTTGACTATCCCTGGGAAAAATACGCGCAAGCCATGGTCGATGACTTCGTTGCCGGCGGGATGGAGAATTCCAGCGCCACCACCAACACCAGCGGCTCTCTGAATCACCCAAAAATTGCCGCCGAAAACTACACCGACGAAGACGGCCTCATCTCTCACGAACTCGGTCACCAATGGTTCGGCGATCTGGTTACCTGCAAAGACTGGGGCGACATCTGGCTCAACGAAGGCTTCGCCACGTTCATGGAAAATGTGTGGATGGAAGCGCATTACGGCAAGGATCAAGCCGACTACGAGCGCTGGGAGGGCGCGCGCGGATGGTTCTCACAACCCAATCTCTTCAACAAGCCCATCGTCCGCCACGACTTCGACGATTCCAGCGAATTTGACGGCAACGCCTACACCAAGGGCGGCTGGGTTCTGCACATGCTTCGCCATCAACTTGGCGAAGACGCCTTCTATCGCGGTCTCAAACACTACCTCGAAGTGAATCGCGGCAAAAACGTCGTCACTGCTGACCTTGCCAAAGCCATCGAAGAATCTTCTCACGCCAACGTCGACCAGTTCTTCAGCCAATGGCTTTATGGTGCAGGCGCTCCGAAATTTGACCTAAGCTATTCCTACGATAACGACAAACATCAAGTCGCCCTGACCGTCAAGCAAACGCAAAAAGTCGAGGGCCGCGTGGGCGTCTTCCACGTTCCTGTCGACGTCGAAATCACTACCGCTTCCGGCCCGAGGCTCTACCCCATCACCGTATCGAAAGCGGAAGAGGTTTTTGCTTTTCCTTCAGATTCTGCTCCGCTCCTGGTGCTGTTCGACAAGGGCGGCAACATGCTCAAGTCCGCCGAATTTCACAAGGAAAAGAAGGAAATGCTCTATCAGTTGAAAAATGCCGCCGAGTTTGCCGACCGTGCCGATGCCGTTGTCGCTCTCGAAAAAATCAAGAACGACGACGAAGTGGTTGCCGCTCTTGGCGCTGCGCTGCATAACGATAAATTCTGGGGCCTGCGCGCCACTGCGGCGGATGCTCTGGGCCAGATCGGCACACCTGCCGCATCCAAGCAACTTCTGGACTCTCTGAATTCCGCGAACGAGCCCTGGGTGCGCTACCGCATCGTCGCTGCTCTCGGCAATTTCAAGGACGATTCCGCCATCGCGACGAAGCTCACCGACATCGCCAAGAGCGACAGTTCCTATCGCGCACGCGCCGCTGCTCTGCAAACCCTTGGACTCCTGAAATCACCTGGCGCTCTCGCCACTCTCGACGCTGCAGTATCCGGCGATTCTCCGGACAGCTACCTTCGCAACGCCGCGCTTCGCGCCCTCGGGCCGCTGGGCGATGACAAGGCCGTGCTGCTCCTCGAACAGTGGTCTGCCCCGGGCAAACCTATCGAATCGCGTACCGCGGCGATTCGCAGCTTGGCCAGCCTTGAAAAAAACAATCAGGAAATCACCAAGCAAATCGCCGGCTATCTCGCGGAACCGCATTTCCCGGTTCGCATGGCGTCGATCTTTGCCCTCGGCGGTCGCGGCGATGCGACTGCCGTGCCTGCGCTTGAAGCTCTCCTGAAGAGCGACGATCTCAGCATCGAAATGGTTCCCATGATCAAAGGTCAAATCGCGCGCCTGAAAAAACCGGCTGGAGCCAAGCCTACCTCTGCCGGGGGTAATGGAGAAGAGTCCACAATTGGCTCTGGCTCTTCCTCCGAAAAGACGGATGACTCTGCGGCAGTTCTACAGCGCCTGGATAAATTGGAGCATCTGGTAGAGGAAATGAACGAGCGCCTCAAATCCTTCGAATCGCGCCTCCCTTCGCCTAAGCCCTGAGCAATGGATTAATTCATTGCGGCGAAACAAACTAGCTCGCAGTTCTCAAAGAGCGAGCCGGTATTCGGCAAGATGCCATGAGCATGTCACCCTAGCGCCTGCCTGCCACAGGCAAGGATCTCAACCCATGCCGTATCTCCGTATTTCCGGCCCGACGAGATTCAGATTCTCCGTTTCTGTCTCTCCTGCCCTCTGTATTCTCCGCGCCCGGGGTGTTCATTCTTTCTTCTTACCAGTCCGCCAGTAAAATCCGCAAATCCCGCAAATTATTTCCTGTCGGTCCAGTCAAAATGGCATCCCCCAGCTTTGAAAAAAAAGTGAACGAGTCGCTTCGCCGGAAAAAATCTGCCGGATCGAGTCCCGCCTCCCGCGCGCGCCTCCGCGTTTCTCCGTCCGTCACTGCGCCCGCGCCAGTACTGTTGCCGTCAACCCCGTCGGTTCCCGCGCTCAGCACTGCCATCTTCTTTCCCGCGATTTTTTCCACGCACGCCAGCACAAAAGCCGAATTCCTTCCTCCGATTCCGTTTCCTGTCACCGGCGAACTGACTTCTCCGTCGGCAATCAGCGCCACACGGTGCCCTCGATGCGTCGCGCGCAACTCTTCAAGCTGACTCAGCAGCGATTCCGCCGCTTTGTCCACCGGCCAATCATCGGTCGAATTGTCGCAGCACGTCACGAAGCCCAGCGCCTCCGCCGCCCGGTGCGCCGGATGAAACAAATCATCCATTCCCAGAGTCAGGGAAAAGTAAGATTTCCGGAACGCTCCATCGTTTGCTTTTGGCGTCTCGGGCATTTTTTCTTCGTCGAGCCATTTTTGCAGAGCCGGCGAAAATTTCTCCCGCAGCCCATACTCCTTAATAACGCGCTTCGCGTCGCCAATCGTCGTCGGATCCGGCAGCGTTGGCCCGGAGGCCAGCGCGGATTCCTTCCCCGTGGGCACGTCGCTCACTGCCAGCGTGATTCTCGTCGCTCCCGGAGCCGCCGTCGCCAGCCGCCCCCCTTTCACCGCCGACAAATGCTTCCGCACCGTATTGATTTCATCGATGCTCGCCCCGCACGTCACTAGCGCCTTGTGCAATTGCTGCACATCCTCCAGGGTTTGCTTCGCATCCAGAGGCAGCTCCATCAGCGCCGACGCGCCTCCCGACAGCAGAAAAAACACCAATGTTTTTTCGTCGCATTTCTTCAGCAGCGCCAGGATGGCTTCTGCCGACCTCCAGCTTGCTTCGTTGGGCATGGGGTGGCCCGCAGCGAAGTATTTCAAGCCCGGTACGGCCTTCCGCGGTGGCAACGGAGCCGAAACTACTCCTTCGAATCCTACGAATGGTGCAAGGGCCTGAACGAGCCCATCCACCAGCGCATGAGCCGCTTTTCCCACCGCAACGACGCGTATCTTTCCGAAATCCTTTAAGTCAAACGTCTTCTCCCCACACACCACTCGCGTGCCTTGACGCCGCAGCTTCCTCTGCATCGTCGCAGGGATATCGATTGCGGCCAGAGTCTCGTGGAAGATTTGGCGGGCGAGTTGTTTTAGGTCCGCCATGGGAAGGGTGGCCCCGGTGCTCTATCCTTTCCTTGCTTCTGGATTCAGAATGTTCGCGGGCTGCCGCCCTTCAAAAAGTGTGATCACGTTTTCCGCCGCCATGCACGCCATCTTTGTGCGCGTCTCCAGCGAAGCCGAGGCGATGTGCGGCGCCAGCACCACATTCGGACGTCTGAGGCCCGGATGAACGATCGGCTCCTTTTCAAACACGTCCAGTGCTGCACCCGAAATTTTTCTCTTTTCCAGCGCCGCCACCAGGGCGGCCTCATCGACGACCGGGCCGCGCGAAGTGTTGATCAAAAATGCCGTTCGTTTCATTTTTTCGAAGTTCGCCGCATTAAACAGCCCGCGCGTTTCCGGCAAAAGCGGCGTGTGCACGCTGATGAAGTCCGCCTCCGCCAGCAACGCATTCATGTCCCGATATTCTGCCCTGAGCTCCTTTTCCACTTCGGCAGACGCTCGCACGGCATCCGTGTAAATCACCTTCATTTGAAAGCCGCTCGCGCGCCTGGCCATTGCTCTTCCAATGCGCCCGAAGCCCACGATTCCAAGCGTTTTCCCCCAAACGTCCGTCCCCACAAGCTGGTCCAAATCCCAGCCTTTCCAGTTTCCTGAGCGGGCTAGAGCGTCGCCCTCCACTAGGCGGCGCGCCACGGCCATCAACAGCGTCCAGGCAAAGTCCGCCGTCGTATCGTCCAACACGCCTGGCGTATTCGTGGCCACCACTCCGCGCTTGGTGCACGCCGCTACGTCAATGTTGTCGAATCCCACCGCTACGTTTGCGGCAATCCGCAATTTCGGCGCCGCCTCCAACAAATCGTCGTTCACTTTTTCTGTTAGCAAGCAGACTAAGCCCTCTTTGTCCTTCACGCGCCGCAAGACTTCTTCGCGCGGCGGCCGTTCGGGCTTTTCCCAATATTCCACCTCGCAGTGTTTCTGCAGGATTCTTCTTGCGGGTTCAAACAATCGGTGCGTCGCAAGAACCTTCGGTTTCGCCATTGGCCCTCAATTGGAAACTGGCGAATTCACACTAACATACTCGCTTACCCCGCGCGCAACTTCACGTTGCGCGTGTCCCGGCAATGTCACTATAGTGCCAGATGCGCCCCGAAGGGCACTCGCTATGCAAGCTGGCCTTCTTCGCGATCTCGAAAAACTGCTGGGCTCTTCCTCCGTTCTCTTCCAGCCGGAGGACGTTCTCCTCTATGAATACGACGGCTCGGTCGAAAAAGGCCGCCCCGATATGGTTGTTTTTCCCACCACCACAGAAGAGGTCGCCAAAATCGTCAAACTTGCCGCCAAGCGGCGCCGGGACCGGCCTCTCTGGTGGCGCGCTCGCCCGTACTGGCGGCCTGATGATCGTTTTTGCGCGCATGAACCGCATTCTCTCCATCGATCCGGAAAATCAGCGCGCCGTTGTCCAGCCCGGTGTCGTCAATTTTGATCTCACGCTGGCCGCCGAACCGCACGGCCTGTACTTTGCGCCCGATCCTTCCAGCCAAAAATCCTGCACTATCGGCGGCAACGTCGCCGAAAATGCCGGCGGTCCGCACACGCTCGCTTATGGGGTTACAACAAATCACGTCACGGCTCTCGAACTCGTCCTCCCCGACGGGGAAATCGTTCGTGTTGGCAGCACGCAGGGCGATGCTCCCGGCTACGACCTCACCGGGCTTTTCGTCGGTTCCGAAGGCACTCTCGCCCTCGTCACCGAAATTACCGTAAGGCTCTCCCCCAAGCCCGAAGCCGTAAAGACGCTCCTCGCCATTTTCGATTCTGTCGATGACGCCGCAGAAACTGTCGTCGACGTCACCGCGCGCGCCATTATTCCCGCCGCCTGCGAAATGCTCGATGGCTGGACGCTTCGCGTCGTCGAAGATTTTGTCCACGCCGGTTTCCCGCGTGACAGCGCCGCCGTTCTTTTGCTCGAAGTCGAAGGCCTCGCCGAAGCCGTTGCCGGGCAGGCCGCCGCCATCACCGAAGCTTGCAACGCGCATCGCGCCCGCAAGGTTCGCGTCGCGCGCGATAATGCCGAACGCGAGCTTCTCTGGAAAGGCCGCAAAAACGCGTTTGGCGCCCTTGGCCGCCTCGCTCCCAGCAACTACGTTCTCGACGGCGTCATTCCTCGCACCAAGCTTCCGCAAGCGCTTCGCCGCATCCGCGAAATCGGCCACCGCTACGGCTTCGACATCGCCAACATTTTTCACGCCGGCGACGGAAATCTTCATCCCATCGTTCTCTATGATCCCCGTGACAAAGGGCAATTCGAACGCGCCATGCAGGCTTCCGCCGAAATCATTCGTTATTGCGTGGAAGCGGGCGGCGCGCTTACCGGCGAACACGGCATTGGCATGGAAAAAGCCGAACTCATGCCGCTTCTTTTTTCCGACGCCGATTTCGATCTCATGCGGCGCGTCCACGACGCTTTCAATCCCGCCTGTTTGTTGAATCCCGGCAAAATCTTCCCCCTCAGCAAGGGCTGCGGCGAAATCCGCCTCCGCGCTAAGTCGTCTGCTCACGTGAGCGTCGCATGATCTTTCTGCGTGCTTTACGCCTTCTCCACTCTGTGATCTCTGTGTCCTCTGCGCTCTCTGTGTCAATTCTTGGCTTTTCTGCTGGCTTGCATGTTTAACGCCTCGGCAAATTTCGTCGCCCGCCTCGAATCCGCCATCGGCGCTTCTTACATTTCCGGTGATCCTTCGGTTTGTGCCGAGTATGTCGTCGACGAAATTAGTCCGTCCATCGTTGCAAAGCCCGCTTGCGCCGAACAAGCCGCCGAAATTGTCCGCTTCGCCGCCCTGGAAAAACTTGGTCTCATCCCCTGCGGCAATCGCACCAAACTTGAAATCGGCATGCCTCCTTCGCGCTACGACGTTGCCCTTGACATGACCGGGCTAAACAAAATTGCTCATTACGATCCCGGCGATCTCACCGTCAGCGTCGATGCGGGCGCCGGTTTTAACGACCTTGCCGCTCCCCTCTACAAGCAAAAACAATTCCTTCCGCTCCCGGTTCCTTTCTATTTCGAATCCACGATCGGCGGCATCATCGCTTCCGGTGTCGACTCCGCGCTTCGCCATTCGTACGGCACCGCCCGCGACTTCCTGATCGGCGCAGAATTCATCGATGGCACCGGTCACCTCTGCAAGAGCGGCGGCCGTGTCGTGAAAAACGTCACTGGCTACGATCTCCACAAACTGCTCATCGGTTCGCTCGGCACCCTCGCTGTCATCAACCGCCTCAACTTCCGCACGTTTCCTGCTGCGCCTGTGAGCCGCGGCTTCGTCATTTCTTGTCGAACTTCCGAAGATGCTCTTGCTTTCAGCAACCTTGTCGAGCGCTCTCCCCTGCGCCCCGCTTCGATCGACCTCGTGAGCTCTCAACTGCTGCAACTCTTCCTCCAAGCCGAGAAAAACTCTCCAGAGCCACCCGCCTCGCCTCTTCAAGGAAAATTTCCTGCTGATTCCTGGCATCTCTGCGTCAGCATCGAAGGCACTTCCGAAGTCTGCGAACGGGCTTCGCGCGAATTCGCTCGCCTCATATCTCTTCCCGAAGCAAAACACACGCAACTCGTCACGCTCAATGAAGCCGAAGGCGCCGACCTTTGGCACTACTTGGGCCAATCCATTCCACTTCTTCTCCAAGCCTCTCCAACTGCCGGTATTTTCAAAATCAACATTCTTCCCAGCCGCCTTGGCACGCTTCTTCAGCAGTTAAGCGGCCTCGCTGAGCAGGCTTCTCTTCCGCAGACTGTCCTCGCTCGTGCCTGCGGTGTCGTTTATCTTGCTCTCCTGCCACCGTCTGGCGAGCAGCCTTTGCTCTATCGCCTGTCCGAAGCCGCCGCCGCCGTTTTTTCTCTTTGCACTTCGGAAAACGCCTCCGCCGCTCTTCCTTGGTGTCCAACTCAACTCAAGCGCCAGGTCAACGTCTGGGGTTCGCCTCGCGCCGACTTTGCCCTGATGCGCCGGCTCAAGGCCGCGTTCGACCCGCAAGACCTCTTCGCGCCCGGCCGTCTGTTCTAATGAACTAACCTCGCGCTGCCTTGCTGTACACTTCCAGCCGGCGGCCTATGGCCGCCTCGAGGTGCACCGTATGACGTGTTGCGCCGGCTATTGCGCTGCCGCGAGCTTCTTCGATTCCCGCGTGGCGGCGCGCGACCAGCGGCGTTACCAACGCCGCGGTCCGGACGCCAGCACACGTATGCTCCTTGCCGAAATCCGCCGTTGGCCGCTCCGGGGACTGTACCTTCTCGACGTCGGCTCCGGCATAGGCGTACTTGCTACCGAACTTGCGGCCGCCGGCCTGGCGGGCGCCACGCTTGCCGATGCCTCTCCCGCTTATCTCGACCTTGCGCGGCGCAACGTGGGCTCTCGTTATGCTGGGCGCCCCACCCAATTCATGCTCGGCGATTTCGCCGCTACCTCCGCCACGCTGCCGGAAGCCGATGTCGTCACGCTTGACCGCGTCGTGTGCTGTTATCCCGACGCAGACGCCTTGCTCAGCGCCGCCGCTGCGCGATCGCGACGTTTGCTGGCCTTCACGCATCCGCCCAACCGCTGGTACCTGAGGGCGGGATTCGCGGTAATGAACTTCTTCTTCCGGATCGGACGGAACCAGTTTCGCATCTTCGTGCACTCGCCGCAGCAGATGGCTTCTGTCCTGGATGCTGCGGGCTTCGTCCGCGCCGCACATCGCGAATCGCTTCTCTGGTCGCTCTCGCTCTATCGCCGCCCCGAATTTCCATCGCCCAGTCCGTAAACTCTGCTTTCTCCTCGGCGCTCCTTTTCCTTTCTGCGCCGCGCGCTCTTCATCCGCTCGCGAGGCGTAGAATGGTCCTCGAACGTCCTGTTGATGGCGGGCCGCGGGC
Organism: Acidobacteriota bacterium; assembly: GCA_003223255.1. Lineage (GTDB taxonomy): Bacteria > Acidobacteriota > Terriglobia > Acidiferrales > UBA7541 > Acidiferrum. Next base: position 17,069 of record QHYJ01000228.1, read on the forward strand.
AAGGCGCCACAACGAGTCGGGAGGTGCCCATGATCATTTGCGACCTCTGCGGAGAAGCCAAGCATTGTCTAGAGAAAGAAATTGAGGGCAGGGAATACGACATCTGCGCCGAATGCTGGAATGCTCTCGCGCAAAAGCTTCAGGGCAAGGGCAGAAAGATTCGCGAAACCGTGTTCTTGCCGCCGCCGCGAGCGCCCAAAGAACCGAACGAGAAAGAGCCGCCGTTGCCAGGAGGGCCGCCCAAGATTTGGGGCGCCACGGGCGCGCAAGTTTGATCCTGGGGCTAGCGCGTGATTACCGCGCGCTTCCGCGGTCCCCTCGGCATCATCCTCGGCCAAAGGCTGTTCTTTGCCATGGCCGTTACCTTGTTTGGATTCTCCGGCGGAAAGCCCCCGCGTGCGATAAAGGCAGTTCTCTGAGCACTCCGCGGCTGAGCTTGAAACGTACGGAAGGCTTTCACCAAAAATTTCCCCAAGGGAACATGCACGCTTTGGGGGCGTATCTCTTCGGTGTGTTGTTCAAATCCAGAAGGGAGTCCTTGACGAAGAAGCTTTCTGTGTCCCGGAGACTGCAGTTGCTGCTGTGTTTGCGATCATCATCAGGCGGGGAAATAGAGGGACAGCGAGCAGGAAAAGAACGGTCTGAAGATCCACCACTAGGCTTATTGGTTTTGGACTGTGGGAGGAGTCGGCGGCTGTGTTGGCGAGACGTTGGGGGCCGGAGCGTCAGTGGTCGTAGCTTTGGGGGCGGTGGTGGCCGGGTTAGCGGCGGGTTTGCCGGGAGCGGCGGCCTTGGATTTCTGATACTTGCGCTTGACCTGATTGACGTAGGAAACCGTCTCTCGGTAGGGCGGAACGTCGCCGTATTTCTGCACTTTATCCGGGCCGGCGTTATAGGCGGCAAGCGTGAGCGTGAGATTGTTGTTGTAGAGCTGCAGCAGCTCTTTCAGGTAGCGCGTGCCAGCGTCGATGTTCTGTTGCGGATCGAAAATATCTTTCACGCCCAAGCGTGCCGCGGTTTCCGGGAGCAACTGCATCAAGCCGCAGGCGTTCTTACGGGAAATGGCTTTCGAGTCGAAATGGGACTCGACCTCCATCACGCTGGAAATGAGTTCGGCGTCCACGCCATAGCGCGAAGCGGCCGAGACCACCAAGTCGTGAAAGGGAGGCTGATTGGCGGGAGCTGGCTCTGCGGCCGGCGGCTCGGGAACCGGCGTAAACACTTCTTCCGGCTCGACCTTCTCGACATCCGAGGCCTGGACATCGACCCAACCGCCTTGCAGTTGCAGGCGATATTTGTCGCCCATGAGTTGGTAGCCGGTGACGTGCAGGCGTTCTCCGCTGCGTAGGACGATGTATTCGGCGCGAACCGAGCAGGCGGAAAGCAGGAGGAGGAGAAGTGCTGAGAGAACACGCGGGGCCGTTTGCAACAGTTTCCTCGAGCTGAGTAAGGCTAGAATCAAGCCAGGATTCCTCGCTCCGCTCGGAATGACGGGCTTAGGGAGGCTCGCGAGCGCTAGGCGCATGGGGTGGCCTCGCCCAGGGCGAATTGCTCGATGGCGTGGGCCACGCCGTTTTCGTCGTTCGAGGCCGTCTCATGCCAGCCAAATGTCTTCAGTTCGCGCACGCTGTTGCCCATTACGACAGGGATGCCAGCAAAGATGAGCATTTCGAGGTCGTTGTGATTGTCGCCGATGGCCATGACTTCTTCACGGGCGTAGCCGCGGAGTGTGGCCCATTCGGCAAGCGATGCGCCTTTGGAGCAGACGGGATTGAGGACATCGATCATGGCGAAGTCCCGGCGTTCGTACATGGTCACGGCCAGCGCGCATTCCGGGGCAAACGGCGCGGCGCGGAGGGCGCGCTCGGCGTCGCGCATGGACGCGACCTTCCCGGAAAGCATCACCTGAATGGGGTCTTCGGTCAAGCAGCTTTCCAAGGGATTCGACAAGCCGATAAATTCTTTGTTTCGAGAGTAATAGGCGTAGCGAAGGGAATCGTCGGGATCAAGGCGCTCGAGCATCAACTGGTTTTCAAGGGGGCGATCGAAAATGACTGCGGTGCCTTCACGCCAGGGCTTCGTGAGGGGAAGAACCTGCTTCGCGACATGGCGCGGAAGCAGGTGGCGCAGATGGGTGTGGCCGTCGTTCGAGCGAACGAGCGCGCCATTGTTGACGATCATGGTGAGAGGCGCCTGGAGTTGGCGCGCCACAGGCATGGCGAAGTCATAGCGGCGGCCGGTGACCAAGGCGACTTCGATGCCGCGCCGAGCGGCTTGGGCGATCGCTTGGCGGTTGGCTTCGGAAACTTGCCAGCGGCTGTCCAGAAGCGTGCCGTCAATGTCCAGGGCAATGAGGCGAATAGGCATCCCTCTATTGTAACGGGAGGAAGGCGTTTGTAGGTTGAAAAGTTTAGAGGAACAGAGCGCCGGCTGAAGTCTGTGCCACTGGGATTACAATGCAGCGCGACGAAGGTGATAGACTGGCACAGTTATGAGTCAACAGGCAATGGTGTCGATGAGTTCGAATCTCGTGGAGCTGGAATGCTCGGCATGCGGGAAGAAGTACGACGCGTCGAAAGAGCAGCACTTGTGCACGTGCGGGAAGCCGCTGCTGGTGCGGTATGACCTGCGGCGGGCGGCGGCTACGCTGAATCTCGAAGCCCTGAAGAGCCGGCCGCGAACGATGTGGCGCTATACGGAAGTGCTGCCGAATGATCCGCCGGTGTCGCTAGGCGAAGGAATGACGCCACTGGTCCATGCGAAGCGGCTGGGTGCCTCGATGGGATTGCAAAGCCTGTATGTGAAGGACGAAGGGCTGAATCCTACGGGCTCGTTCAAGGCGCGCGGGATGACGGCGGCGGTTACGCGAGCCAAGCGGCTGGGTGTGAAAGCGTTGGCGGCGCCCACCGCGGGGAACGCAGGAGGCGCTTTGGCGGCGTACGCGGCGGCGGCGGGGATTCCCGCGGTGATCGTGATGCCCGCGGATACTCCTTTTGCGAACGTGATGGAGTGCCAGGCGTTTGGCGCGAAGGTGGTAAAGCTGAACGGTCTGATTTCGGATTGCGGAAAATACGTAGCCGAGAACAAAGACCGCGAAGGATGGTACGACGTCTCGACGCTGAAAGAGCCGTATCGCGTGGAAGGCAAGAAGTCCATGGGCTACGAACTGTGGGAGCAGTTTGGCGGGAAACTGCCGCAGGTGATTTTCTATCCCACAGGCGGCGGAGTCGGGTTGATCGGAATGTGCAAAGCGTTCGACGAGATGCAGGACATGGGGTGGATTGGCGTGGAGCGGCCGCGCATGGTGGCGGTGCAGGCGGAAGGATGCGCGCCGATCGTGAAGGCGTGGGAAGCGCACCAGAGTTCGGCGCAATTTTTTCCGAACGCTGCGACGATTGCATCGGGATTGCGTGTGCCGGGACCGCTAGGCGATCAGTTAATCCTGAGCATGCTGCGACGGACTAAAGGAACCGCGATCACCGCGACCGATAACGAGATGCTTCACGCGGGAAGGGAGCTGGCGTCGCTAGAAGGGGTATTTGCCGCGCCAGAGGGAGCCGCTACCGTGATCGCGGCGCGCAAACTTGCGACTTCCGGCTGGATCAAGCCGCAAGAGACGGTGGTTTTGTTCAACACCGGTACGGGGTACAAATACTCGGAGGCGTGGCAGAAGGCGTTGCAAGTGTGAGGGCTAGAGTGACAAGAAAACGCACCGGCAGGAGTGCCTGTGCTACGAAGCGGCACTTCCAGCAAGATCATGGCAACCCGTAGGCTGTACTACGACGATTCCTTCCAAAAAGAATTTGCAGCGAAGGTTTTGAGTTGCGAGCCCGCCACGGCTGCGACGGCGTCGCAGGCCAAAGTTCCCGCCTGGGAAGTAATCCTCGCTCAAACGGCGTTTTATCCCACGTCGGGCGGGCAACCGCATGACATCGGGAAGCTGGGCGATGCGCAAGTTTTGAAGGTGACCGATCGAAAGGACGAAATCGTTCACCTTGTTGACCGGCGTCTGGAATTCGGCGAAGTAAGAGGATCCATCAATTGGCCGCGGCGCTTCGACCACATGCAGCAGCACACGGGCCAGCACTTGCTGTCTGCCATGTTTCAAAAGCATTTTAATTTGCCCACGGTTTCGTTTCATTTGGGGGTGGAAGTTTGCACGATCGACGTGCGCGGGCAAGAGCCGTCGGAAGAAATTCTGGAAGGCGCGGAGCGCGCGGCAAATCAAATGATTTTTGAAGACCGCTGCGTGAGCGTTCGTTATGGAACAGCAGAGGAATTGTCGCGGCTTGGCGTTCGGAAGGAAGTGGACCGCGAGGGAGTACTGCGCGCGATCGAGATTGAAGGTGTTGAGCTGCAGCCCTGTGGCGGAACGCACGTGAGAAGCACGGGGCAGATTGGCATCATTCTGGTGCGGGGTTGCGCGAAAATCCGGCAAGATTGGCGTGTGGAATTTGTGTGCGGTACGCGGACGGAAGAAGCGGCGCGGCGCGATTTTCGGTTGTTGCGCGAGGTCGCGGAAAAATTGAAATCTGCTCCTGAGGATGTGGTTTCTTCCTCCGCGCGGGCGGTGGCGGAGCGCGACGCGAATTTCAAGAAAATTCGTGCGCTGCTGGAGCGATTGGCGGGGGCAGAAGCCACACTTGCGCTGGAATCGCCTGGGGCTCAAGCAAACAGCCTGCGCATCATCTCACGCGCTTTCGAGGACGTTCCTGCCGAGTATCTGGGTTTCTTTGGCACGGCGATCGCAATGACGGAGAAGACCGTTGCGCTTCTCGGACTAGCCGGTGCGGGTGACCTACTCTTTGCGCAACACCCCATGGCAGGAAAGGATATGAATGCTCTCCTCAAGCAGGTGTTCGAGAAATTTGCGGGCAAGGGTGGCGGAGCGCGCGACTTTGCGCGCGGGAAGCTTGCGGATTCTTCTCAAATGGAAAACGCATTGGCGCTGGCGAGAGAAAAGTTGTCCGGGGTGTAGAGCTGCGCTATAAGCTGTCTGCGCCTGCTCGCTTGGGCAGGCGGAGCAAGGGCTATGATTTCGGAGAATCCGAAGAAAAAAGCAACTTCCTCGTTGCTCCGTAGAACGGACTGGAGAGCACCGCAAGCGCGCTTCGCCTGCCTGCGGCAGGCAGGCTCCTCGGAATGACACACGATTAAGATTTCTAAACAAAGTATTAGATGAGGTGGTTCGATGAGTGAGAAAATCACGCGGCGCGAGGCTTTGAAATTGGGCACGAGCGCCGCAGTGACAGCGAGCGTGTCGCCGCTATGGTCTTCTGCGGAAACCAAGGAATTGCCTGATGCAAACAAAACCATGACGCCACCTTCGGCAGAAAATGAACTGTGCTTCCAGTCCGCGAAGGAACTTGCGGGGCTGATTCACGAGAAAAAGATGTCATCGCGCGAAGTGATGCAAGCGCATCTGAAGCAAATTGCACGCGTGAATCCCAAAGTGAATGCGATTGTGACGCTGGTTCCGGAAGAGCAGCTGTTGGCGCAAGCGTCGGCGGCCGATGAAGCGATTGCGAAAGGGCATTGGCTGGGGCCGCTGCACGGGCTTCCGGTGGGTGTGAAAGATCTGCACGAGACGAAAGGGATTCGAACGACGCACGGCTCGCCGCTTTACAAGGACCACATTCCGCAGCTGGATTGCCTGGTAGTGGAAAGGGAAAAGAAAGCGGGGGCCATCGTCATCGGAAAGACGAATGTGCCGGAATGGGGGCTGGGCTCGCAGACGTTCAATCCGGTTTTCGGGCCGACGCTCAATCCGTACGATTTGACGAAAACTTGCGGCGGCAGCACGGGCGGTGGCGCGGTGGCGCTGTCGTGTGGCATGATTCCGCTTGCCGACGGCAGCGACATGGGGGGGTCGCTGCGCAATCCACCGAATTTTTGCAACGTTGTTGGCTTGCGGCCGTCCCCCGGGCGCGTGCCAAATCCTCCGACGAATCTCGGATGGTTCACGTTGAGCGTGGATGGTCCCGTGGCGCGCAATGTGACTGACTGCGCGTTTTTCTTGAGCGTGTTGGCGGGATTCGATCGCCGTTCGCCGATTGCCATTGACCAACCCGGGAACCCCTTTGCGAATTCGCTGGGGCGCGATTTTGAAGGCGTTCGCGTTGCGATGTTCAAGGATTTGGGACTGCCCTGGGAGCCAGCCGTCCGCGATGCGGTCAAGGCGCAGCGCAAAGTTTTCGAATCGCTGGGCTGCATCGTGGAAGAAGCGGAGCCGGATTTCAAAGACGCCAACGAATGCTTTTTGATGTGGCGACACTGGTCGGTGGAACTCGCGTTTGGCGACATTTTGGAAGCGAATGCCGGCAAGCTGAACTCACCGGGCCGCAGCTTTCGCGTGCCGAAGCGAAGCGCACGGAGTTGTATCAGCGAATGCGACAGTTCATGGAGAAATATGAGTTTTTCGTGCTGCCGGTGAATCAGGTTCTGCCCTTTGATGTGAACACGCACTACCCCACGGAAATTGCCGGCGTGAAGATGGAAAACTACATCGCGTGGATGAAGTCGGCTTACTACATCTCGACGGTCGGGAATCCCGCGATGAGCGTGCCATGCGCGTTTTCGGCAAGCGGACTCCCCATCGGGATTCAAATTGTGGGCCGGCACAATGACGATTGGGGCGTGCTGCAGATGGGTTACGCATTTGAACAAGGCACAAATATTGGCAGGCGGCGCCCAGCGATCGTTTGACGCAAGTGATTTCACTGGCCAGCAAGCGGATCCAAGATTTCAAAAGCAGGGTTCCCCGCTCGGCTTGGAATGACACTCTCATATTTTTTTAGTGCCTATTAGAAAAAATGTGTTTGGACGCGCTCGGGAATGCGGTGCAGGTCCACCATCGTCAGAAAATCATAGTCCTGATGCACACAGACTCGGCCAAGCTCGAGGATTTCTCCCCGAATTTTTTCCAATGACGCGAAACAAGAACTTGAACACCTGACATGGCGGGGGCAAGACAACGGTGCCGAGATGCGTTGTTTGCATCAGGCTTGTATAGTAGGCGCCTCGGTCCCAAAAAGGGGATCGCGATGGAGGAGCTAACCATGTCTGGCCGGGTTCTGTCGAACAGATGCCCTCGGCTCGGCGTCTCCGTCTTTGCACTGCGTGTAGTTTGCCCTTGGGACTCGCAGCACAAAAGGCGGCTGTTCGAGCGGAGCGGATTTTCATTCAGGCACGCCGGTGAATACGGTCAAGCTCGATGGGTTGGAAACGTTGGAGGCATTCCAGAAGCGGCTTGCCGAGTTCGCGAAATCCCATCCTAAGCTGACTTGGATCACGGGGGGGGCGGCTGGGACTATTCGGCCTTTCCGAACCAGACGGTTGACAAGAAATACATCGATGCGGTGATTTCCGACCGCCCCGTGTACGTCAACGAGCGCGACGGCCACATTATGAAAGATGCCAATGGCGAGCCAACGGGAGAATTCAAGGAAGCGGCGCAGGGGCTCATTCATCGCTACATTCCTCCGCAATCCCAGGAAGACGAGTATCAAGCACTCCTTGAGCACATGGACGAAGCTGCCGCGGTTGGAATTACTTCGGTGCAGGACGCGGCAACGAATCTCGAGGCTTTTCCGGTTTATCAGCGAGCGGCCGGCGTGGGCGCCCTGAAGCTTCACTTTGCGCCTCTTATCCTGCCCAAAGAGGGTGGGGCTCCGAAAAATCACACGCTCGAGAAGCCGCTGACAGAAGCGGACATCACACGGTACGAGGAGCTGCGCAAACAATATAAGGGACCACTGATGAAATTTGGAGCCATCAAAGGTTTTCTCGACGGAACGGTGGACGCGCGAACCGCGGCCATGTTTGAGCCGTACGTGGGCGGAGGCACGGGAATTCCGTTCTGGGAGCAGGACGATCTGAACAAGACGGTGGCGCTATACGACAAAGAGGGTTTTCAGGTGATGTTACACGCCATCGGCGACAGAGCGGTCAACATGGCCTTGAATGCCTTCGAATACGCAGCGAAAACAAATCGGTTCAAGCGACTCGGCGTGATTACGTCGACGCAGGCGATGTTCGCCAATCCCGACGCGACGGTGCTTGAAAATTTCGCCGTTCTGCTGGGGCCGGAGCGGGCCTCCCATGCCGACTCGTTCAAGATTTATGACGACGCGGGCGCGGTGCAAGCGTTCGGTAGCGACTGGGGCGTTTTTGATTTCGCGGTGCTGCCGGCAATCTTTTCTGTTGTCACGCGCACCACGCCGGAAGGCACGCCCGCAGGCGGCTGGTACCCGGCCGGACGCATTTCCGCGGAGGCCGCCTTGCGGCACTTCACGAAAGACGGCGCTTACGCGAGCTTTGATGAAAACGTACGAGGAACGCTGACGGCGGGAAAATATGCAGACCTTGTGGTGCTGTCAAAGGATATTCTTGCGATTCCGCCGGCGGAAATCTTGAAAACCAAGGTGCTTCTTACGGTGATGGGCGGAAAAGACACTTACAGGGACAAAGACTTCCAGTGACAGAGGCCCGGACAAGTACCGCAAGCGGCACCGCAATGCGATTCACCTAGACGTTTGGTTCAGCGATTGTGCAGTCTTATTTTCGCAGGTATTCCATTGCGCGTTGGTAATTTCGTTGCGGGAGATGCCGCCCATGATTCTCTTGCCGTGATAAACGACGCAGCCGTTCTTGGTGCAATCGCCCAAAGAAAGTCCGATGTACTGCGCCCATTTGTCGGCTTTCTCGTCCCATTGTGCGCACTCAGGAGCCGCAGGCGATTCCGGGCAGGAAACCAGGCCGTTATTGACCGAAACGCTCGTTTGCGGATCACCATAATTGCCGCAGGTGAGCAAGAAAGTTTGGTGACGGCCGAGATAGATAATCGGAATGACGTCAGGGTCGCCCTCCGGAGAAAAATGCTGTGGCGGAGTGATCTGCAAAGTGCCACCGCCGCGGACTTCCACAATGTTTGCAAGATAGGAGGAATTCGCGACGGGAGCAAAATCAGGATTCCGCGCACATGCGGAAGCGATCGCAAACGCAGACATGCGCTCACCTTCCAGGATATAGGGAACCGGGAAACGCGCGATGCATGCGTTGATTTTCAGTTCGGCTTCCGCGCGCCGCTTTGCCTGATGTTTGTGGTACAGGTGCACGCTGAGGAAGAATATTCCCACGGCAATCGCAGACGTCCCCGCGATCCAGAAGAAGACTCTACGGAATTGTTTATGGTAGACCGCGAGAACCAGAACGACGGAAGAGAGTACGGAAGCGAATACAGCTGTTCCCAGAGTCATGATGTTCCCCGTTCCGTGATTATAAATGTTCAGCGGCGAGAGGATGTGGCGGCGATGTGACGCTGATGCGCAATAGGACAAGCGCTCGCCGCGGGGTTGCCGCGCTTTTCGGCCTTAAAAGAATCAGGGTTGGCTATTGTATTGTTTTCCACCGAGGGAGCAAATCCAGCCCTTGCTGCGCTCCTCGATGACCTGAGCGTTTGAGTAACCGGCGTTGGTCAGGAGTTCGCGATGCTCATTTACGGTGAGGAGCGTCATGCCCGTTTGTGCAGCATGTTTTTCCGCAAGCTTTGAGACCGCGCTGATCGCCCCTTTGTAGACTTCGGCGATGAGGATGAGGGCGCCGCCGGGCTTCATGACTCGTAGGACTTCGCGCATGTCACCGGGCAAGTTGGGCCACCAGAAGTGGGTTTCTACCGCTGTGACGAGATCAAACGTGTTGTCCGGAAAGGAAAGCTCGGATACGGAGCCGGGATGGACTTCCGCGCGGCCGCGATTGATCCATTGTGTGTTCGTTTTCATCGTGGCGGCGACGCTCTCCTCGGAATAATCGACGCCGTAGACTTTTCCCTGTGTGGCGATCGCGGCCAACTTACTGATGGTCGTGCCACCACCACAACCAACATCGAGGATCGTGTAGTGGCTTTCGATTGGGATGTGCGACAGGCCCCAGTCCGTCAGCTTGGAGTGGCTCGAATTCATCCTCCATAGAGTGAATCGGCCCAGCCAACCTGTTGGCTTGCTGCATTGATTTACCGGTGCGCTCTTGGTGGTCACCATGATTCACCCTGTCAGAATGTCTAAGGTATAGCTGAACTGACGGTTTTCTTATTCAAGCACGCGCGCTCATTGAGCGTGATATCGGAGCAAGAGGCCGACTTTCATGTGGGCCTCTATCATGTTAGAGTAACTCTTGCAATTTTCCGTGGTGGTTAATTCCCACGCTTCAGGCAGTCGAGGAGAACAATCTCCAGATGCGGCCAATGAGAGTCGCGCAAGGGGAGCCGCTTACGCTAGGGAGCACGGCGGCACGAATTCACGCAGGCTCAGGGAAACGAGTGAGCGTTTCGCGAATCGACAGCGCCAGCAGCAGGGAAGTGCCTGGTCTTCGCGAGCGCAAGAAAGCACGGCTGCGCCAGCAGATTATCGACACGTCGATTCGGCTCTTTCGCAAGCACGGGTATGAAAACACCAGGGTGGAGGACATAGTCCAGATTCTCGAGATCAGCCAGCCTACCTTTTTCCGGTATTTTCCCAGCAAGGATGCGGTTTTGCGTGAAGTCGGCCGGCGAGGCTTCCAATGCATTAAGGAACATCTAGAGACCGAACTGTCGAGCGAGGCCACGACGGCGGAACGTTTGCGCCGGATGTATCGCGGCATGGCCCGCGAAGTGGAATCCGATCGGCCCCTATGGAGAGCGGTGGTGCTTTCGGGGGCGATGGATCCGGTGCGCTCACCGGAAATGCGGCGACCGGAGGAAGTTGCGGTCAGCCTCCTGATAGGAATCCTGGCGGAAGGTCAGAGGCGCGGAGAAATTACGAGGGCTTTTCCCGTGGCGCATCTCGCGGAGTTTATGGAAGGGCTATATACAACTGTTGTTCGGCGCTGGGCCGTCGACCTTTCGGGGCCACACAATTTGAGCGAACGGGTCCACAGCGTCGTTGAGTTTTTCCTGAAGGGTGTGCAGCCGTAAGCCCGTGAGCGGGAGCGAGGCTTGCTTCCTTCCATTTCCCACTTGACCCCTCACAAACGAAAGGATCGAGTGATTTCCCAATGCTTCGCGGTGCGGAGCATTTTCATGAGGCAGCACGTATGAAGGCTGCAGTCCTGCATGAATTCAAGAAACCTCTGGCGCTTGAGGATGTTCCCCGCCCGTCGATCGACGCGAGCGAGGTGCTCATTCGAGTGGAGGTTTGCGGCGTTTGCCATTCGGATTTGCACATCGCCGACGGAGATTGGCCGCCGTTCAGCGGGATTACGAAAATACCGCTGATCCTCGGGCATGAAATCGCGGGTCGCGTCGTGGAGAAAGGCTTCGCCGTTCAAGAACTCCAAATCGGTGATCGAGTAGGTGTGCCGTGGATTCATTGGACTTGCGGCGAGTGCGAGTTCTGTCGGGAAGGTAACGAAAATCTCTGCGCGCGGCAGAAGATTACAGGAGTAATGGTCGACGGTGGGTTCGCGGAGTTCATGAAAGCACCCGCGAGCCACGCTGTGAGAATCCCCGATGGGCTCTCGGCAGTGGAAGCGGCGCCTCTGTTTTGTGCCGGTGTAACGGTTTATCGCGCTTTGAAGCAGGCCAGAATCTCGCCAGGTCAACGGCTGGCGATTTTTGGAATTGGCGGACTGGGCCACCTCGCGGTGCAACTCGCGAGAGAATTGGGGGCAGAAATCACTGCGATCGATACGGCCGACGAGAAACTCCAGCTTGCCGAATCGCTTGGGGCGGCGAACAGCTTCAATGCGAAGTCAGCGAATGTCGTAAAAGAGTTCCGAGCGAAGGGCGGAGTCCATGTCGCGCTGGTTACTTCCGCCGCCAAAGCGGCTTATGACACGGCCTTTGCTTGCGTGCGCCCCACAGGAACGCTGCTTGCGGTCGGCCTGCCAGCGGAGAACATCGGCTTTCCACCCATCCTGATGGCCGCCAAGGAAGTGCGCATCCAAGCAAGCGCGGTCGGAACCAGGCAAGATCTTCGTGAAGTCCTGGCGATGGCGAGCAAGGGAAAAGTCCGTTGCCGGGTGGAGACTCGAGCGCTTTCCGATGCCAATCAGGTCATGGATGAATTGCGCCATGGCCAGGTCTCCGGGCGCATCGTGCTCTCGTGGCCCTAAAGACTTTCCTGCAGTTCCTCTTACCAAATCTCAAGCTTTGGATTCCTGAAAATTTCGTATTGACGTTAGTTCATAAAATGTGATACCGACTATCACAATCTTGGATGCTTTCCACCGGAGGAGGGCGGTTTTAAGGCCAAATCAGACTCTCCAATCCCATCCGTTCATGGTGCTGTATTAAGCAAGTCGGGGCGACCGCGGCCGTGATCGAAGCTGTCGTGGTGCTGGGCCATCGTCGTGAGGACTCGAATCCCGGGGATCGACGACCGGGTTCTCGACACCTCTGAGGAACCAGGAGGAGCCATGAAATCGACTTTGTTGACTGTTGCGATCCTTTCAACGGTGTGTTTATTCCCCGGTAGCCATGCGACTGCGGCGCAGGGTGTAGGAGCCTCGGCGGACCTGACTGGGACGGTCACCGATCCGACCGGGGCGGGAGTGCCGAACGCGAAGGTCACGGTGATGGATCCTGAGAAGGGCGTGGAGCGCAGCGTCACGACCGACGAACATGGTTTCTACCGTGTGTCCGGCCTGGCACCGACAAGCTACAAGGTCAGTGTCGGGCACTCAGGTTTTCAGACAGAAGTGGCCACGGGTGTCGTTTTGACCGTCGGGCAAACCTTGGTCTTTGATTTTCAGCTCAAATTGTCGGGCATTTCGTCGCAAGTGGAAGTTAGCTCTGAACTGCCCATCGTCGAGACGGAGAGGGGAAGCCAATCGGATACCCTGACCCAAGACTACATCATGGACCTGCCGATCGACCGCCGCGATTACCTTACGTTTACCCTGCTGATGCCGGGTGTGTCGAATTCCACGCGCTTGGCCGACGATCAGGATTTTCGCGTCAAGCAGACCCCCCAGAGTGGGCTTTCCTTCTACGGTAGCAATGGCCGAGGCAACAGCGTGACTGTGGATGGAGGAGAGGCCGAAGACGATGCGGGAGGCGTTCGTTTGACCGTTAGCCAGGATGCCGTGCAAGAATTCCAGGTCAATCGCAGCAACTACGGCGCCGACCAGGGCGGGGCCTTCGGAGGGGCTATCAACATCGTGACGAAGTCCGGCAGCAACGATGTGCATGGAGGCCTGTTCGGCTATTTCCGAAACGACGCCATGGATGGCGCCGACCCTTTTGCCCGCAGCCAGGCGCTGCTGCCGGGGAGCCCCTTTTCGTTTGCTGCGCAGGGGAAACCGGTCAAGAATTCCTTAAGCCGTTATCAGTTTGGCGGCTCCGTCGGAGCTCCGGTCAACAAGGATAGGACCTTTTGGTTCTTGGCCTTTGAAGGACTCCACCAGGATGCGCAAAATGCCGTCTCTCTTCTGACAAACAGTTCGATCTTTGCTGGACCTACAGCGGCAGTACCGACGAACTTTCCCTCAGCCGACTCGAGAGCCGCGCAGCAGGCCGTGGTCGCCGCCTTGGTCAATGATCCGGGGAACCCCACGGTACCCTGTTTGAACAACCCGAACGGCACGATTACCAGTCTTCCGGCGCAGACTTGCGCGGGCGCCCTGCAGTTAGGCCTGACGGTCAGCCCCGCAACAGGTTTAACGCCCGGCCAAAACGCAATCAACAACTTCCTCGTCAATCAGTTCGAAGCGAACGGCGGATTGTTCAACTACAACACGCGTGAGTATTTGGTGTCCGGCCGCCTGGATCATCATGTCAGCGGGTCGAACCAGTTGGTTCTCACGTACAGATACGGACACGATTTGGAAGAGAATCCCGACGTGCAATCGCTGACGGGCTTTTCCGCAGGCAGCTCGATTCATTTGTATGACGATACGATTATGGGCGCGTGGTATCACCAATTCAGCGCCGCGACGCAAAATGAGTTTCGCGTGCAATGGAACTACGAGCACTTTAATGTGATTCCCAATGAGCCGGCTGAAGTCGGCCTGCAAATCTTCGGGTTTGCGAACAATCTGGGTACTAACATCTTCTTGCCCAATCTGACCATTCTCCGCCGCACCGAAATCGGCGACTCGGAGTCTCACACTTTCTTCCCGGGACGCTTCGTATTCGGGAGCCTGCCGGGTGCGATTTTAAGCCCCTGCCTGCTGGCGGGAAATCCGAATCCCTGTGGATTGGCTACCGGCGGAGCCTTTATGAATTCGCTGCAGGCCGCATCTCTAGGACTACCACAGGTCTATCAGCAAGGCTTTGGTAATCCGGCCTATCCGGCCTATACGCGGCCGTACACCTCACTGTATTTCCAGGATTCCTGGAAAATGGCGCGCAATTTCACGCTGAACTACGGCGCAAGGTACGAGATCGATTCGGAGTATCTGCCTCTCAATACCTACTACAAGGACATCGGGCCACGCGTTTCCTTCGCGTGGGATCCTTTCAACAATCACAAGACCGTGATTCGCGGCGGGTACGGAATGTTCTTTGGGCCCATTGACACACAGATTCCCCAAGTGGATTTGAGCCTGGGAGTCCTGAATAAGAACTACAGTACGGTGGAAAACCAGAACAACAAGTCGCAGGTGCCCGACCAGGTCAACAATGTCGTGGCCACGTGCGGCATTGGACTGCCCGGCGTCCCCATTTTTCCTGGAAGCGGAACCAGTCCCTGCACGCGCTTCATTGCTATCTACGTGGACCCCCTCCCTGGCGTGCCCGCCCTGGGTTTGCAGGGAGCTGGGGCGGTTTTCCAGACACTGTTTGCGCAAGGAAAAATCCAGTGCACCACCCCGGCGGCGGGCAGCTCTGCCTGCATCACGCCGGCGGATGTGACGCAGTTCGGCGTCTTTGTTGCCAACAGCGGCCAGCTCTCGCCGTTAACCGTGCTCTTCAGCAATCCGCCGGACTTTAAGCCGCCCTATTCCCAGCAGGCATCCGTTGCCATCGAACGCGAAATCGCGCCGGGGTTCTCTGTTTCGTTAAGTGGCATTTATTCGCACACGCTGCGGCTGCCGGTAGCCATCGATACGAACCTGCTGAAGGCGCCAATGGTCACACCGAAGGTTCCGTTGGCCGGCGGCAAGACCGTTTCCTACCGGAACTGGAACTCCAGCGTGGCCACGGACCCCATCGCGTTAGTCGATCCCACCGCGGCTGCGCCTTGTGCGGCCAACCCTTTTGTCTGCTTCGTGAATCCTTTGATTGTCCAGAATAATCAGTACACCTCTGCAGCATCGGCGTTGTATGAAGGTGGGATCTTCGAGGTGAAGAAGCGCTTCAGCAGCAGTTTCTCACTTTTCGGAAACTACACTTTCAGCAAGGGCTTCGACACCTCCACGGACTTCAACAGCGACTATGGGCCCCAGGACCCCACCAACCTAAGCCTCGACCGCGGTCTCTCGGAATTTGACGAGCGCCACAAGCTGGTAGTCGCAGGCGTATTCGACAGTCCCTGGAAGGGAAGCATCTTAGGAGGCTTCCAGCTGGCGCCGATTTTCACCTACCACAGCGGCCATCCGTTTAACCTGCTTGCCGGCGGAGAAGTCAACGGAGACAACCACACGACCAACGAGCGTCCGATTGGCGCCGGACGCGACACGGGCTTGGGGCCGACTTACACTAACTTCGACATGCGCGTGAGCTGGAAGCACAAGGTGCGCGAGAAGGCTACTCTGCTACTCACGGCCGAAGGCTTCAACATCGCGAACCACACGAATTTTGCCAGCGTCAATAATGAAGTAGGTCCGCTGTTCGGATTCCTGAACCCGACCTTTAACGTTCATGGAAGCGCCGCCCTGTCGCCAAGCCAGCCGCTTGGCTTCACTTCGGCATTTCCAAAGCGTGAAATCCAACTGGGTCTGCGGCTGAGTTTCTGAAGAACATCTAACATTTGCGCGGCGGAGCAGGTACCGCAGACGAGAATCCTGTGTTGCCCGGGACCGTCGCTGAAAATGAAAATTGTGCGCTTTAGACAAAACCGCTTGAGTTTATGGTACCCCGGTGAATACCAAGAAGCTTTTCGATCTGTCTGGACGCGTGGCCATCATTACCGGAGGCTCCATCGGTCTCGGCCGCCAGATGGCGGAAGGCTTGGCGGAAATGGGAGCGAACCTGGTGCTCTGCGCGCGCAAGGAGGACCGCTGCCAGCAAGCTGCCGAAGAATTAAAACAACTTGGTGTCAAAACGCTGGCACTGTCCTGCGATGTCAAGAACCCCGACCAAGTTCGTGACGTTGCGCAGCAGACGGCTTCACAGTTCGGTCGAATCGACATTCTCATCAACAACGCGGGCACCGCCTGGGGCGCTCCGGTCGAGGAAATGAAGTTGCAGCATTGGAACAAAGTCATGGACACGAATCTGACCGGGACATTTCTCTTTTCGCAGGCCGTTGGAAAGGTCATGGTGCCGCAGCGCCGGGGCAAGATTATCAACATCGCTTCGGTGGCCGGGATGCGAGGTGCACCGCCGGAATTCCAGGCCATCGGCTATCACGCCAGCAAAGGTGGCGTCATCGCCTTCACCAAAGATCTGGCCTGCAAATGGGGGATTTACAACATCCAGGTGAATGCCATCGCCCCCGGATGGTTTCCGACGCACATGTCCGAAGTGGCGATCGAAAGAAATCGGGAGGCTTTTTTGAAGAAGATTCCTCTCGGCCGCTTTGGCAGCGACCATGACTTGAAGGGTGCCGCGGTATTCCTGGCATCGGGCGCTTCCGATTTTGTGACCGGACATGTATTAGTGGTTGATGGAGGGCAAACGGCCTAACTTGGGACTCGGTACCCGATGAATATTCCCCTCACCCCGATTCGGTTTCTTCGCTACGCGGAGCAGCAGTTCCAGAAGCGGACCGCCGTCGTGTGCGGGAAAGAACGGTTCACCTATGCGCAGTTTGCGGAGCGAGTGAGCCGGCTTGCCGGCGCTCTGCGAAAGGCAGGCGTTCAAACCGGGGACCGCGTGGCCTTTCTGAGCACCAACTGTCACCGCTTGTTGGAAGCCTACTTCGGGGTCATCGAAGCCGGCGCTGTCTTGTTGCCGCTCAACATCCGCCTCGCTCCGCAAGAGCTCGCTTACATCCTGAATGATTCGGGGGCGCGCGTTTTGTTCTTGCAGAGCCATTTCCTCAAATTGCTCGAATCTTTTCGCACCCATCTTACCACTGTCAAATCGTTCCACTCTCTCGATCATTTGACCGGAGTGGAATGGATGTCTGAACAAGACTACGAATCGCTCCTCGCTGCCGCGCCAGCATTTCGTACAGACATCATGCAGGTCAATGAAAACTCTCCGGCCGAGCTTTTCTATACTAGTGGCACCAGCGCCGAGCCCAAAGGCGTGATGCTGACCCACCGGAACATCTACTTGCATGCGCTCAACGCCGGTCTGGCTCTCAACACCGACAACGAGGCGGCGGAACTGCACACCATTCCGCTATTCCATGCGAACGGCTGGGGCGTTGCCCACTTTCTGACCCTGCTCGGCGGCAAGCACGTCATGATTCAGAAATTCGACCCGCCCGAAGTCTTTCGGCTCATCGAAGCGGAGCGCGTCCACTATTGCAGTCTCGTGCCCGCCATGGCCACCGCCTTGGTAAATTGTCCGGAGCGTCCGAAGTATGACTTGAGCAGCCTCAAGCGAGTTACCATCGGCGGCTCCGCCTCATCCCCTACTTTGGTTCGCGAAGTGGAAGAGAATCTGGGCTGCACCTGTTTCTCGGGATACGGTCTGACGGAAACTGCTCCCGTGCTATCCATTTCTCCCATGAAACCGGGACTCAGTTGGGAAGGAGAGCAGCGGTTTGCCGGGCAAGCGATGACTGGTTATGCCATTCCGGGCGTCGAACTGCGCGTTGTCGACGAAAAGGACCAAGACGTGCCGCGCGATGGACTTTCGATGGGGGAAATTATCACCCGTACCGACGGCGTCATGGAAGGCTACTGGCAACAACCTCAAGCTACCGCAGAGGCGCTGCGCGGCGGGTGGTTTCATACCGGAGACATGGCCACCTGGAACGAAGACGGCTACATCCTGATCGTCGATCGCAAGAAGGACATCATCGTGAGCGGCGGCGAGAACGTGTCTTCACTCGAAGTGGAAAAGGTTCTTCTTTCGCATCCGGCTGTTCTGGAAGTCGCCGTTTTGCCTGTACCGGATCCTCAGTGGGGAGAAGTGCCGAAGGCGCTCGTGGTGTTAAAGCCCAACGCGCCGGCCGGTGAAATCGAACTCATCGAACATTGCCGTTCGCGTCTTGCCCATTACAAATGCCCGCGCTCGGTTGAATTTCTCGAGAGCTTACCCAGAACGGGGACGGGTAAAGTGCTGAAGCGAGATCTGCGCAAGAAATACTGGCGAGGCCAGGGCACGATTCGCCCCGAATTTGCAAAGCGCGGAAGCAACGATAAGACGCGTGGGTCCAAGAGCACTTCCGGCACAGGCGCGAAGCGGGCGACGCCAAACGATTGATAAGCCGTCTGGGGCGACGAACGAGCAGGAGAAGAAATGGATCTGAATCTCACGCCGGAAGAAGTTGCTTTTCGCGACGAGTTCCGCGTCTGGCTGCAAGCGAATGTTCCGAAAGATTGGGCCGAATGGCGCGAGAAGCCGCTGGAAGAATCTTTTCCGTACCTGAGAGCTTGGCAGCGGAAACTTCAGGAAGGCGGTTGGGCGGCCGTTTCATGGCCAAAGGATTATGGCGGCCGCAGCGCCACCTTGATGCAACAAGCCATTTTTTGGGAAGAGATGGCGCGCCTGGAGGCGCCCCCCATGGCGAACGCCTTGGGCTTGGGTCTGATCGGGCCGACGATCATCGCTTACGGTACAAACGCGCAAAAGAAGCGATTCATTCCCGGGATTCTCAGCGCAGAGGAAATTTGGTGCCAGGGCTTTTCTGAGCCCAACGCGGGTTCCGATCTCGCCGCGCTGCAAACGGAAGCTCGGCTTGCAGACGCCCATTACCTGGTCAATGGTCAAAAAATATGGATGAGTTATGGCTGGGTGGGGGATTGGTGCGAGCTCGTTGTTCGAACGGACCCTGCGGTCCCCAAGCATAAAGGCCTCACAGTTCTGCTGGTCGATATGAAATCGCCGGGTGTCGAAGTTCGTCCCTTGCGCCAGATGACCGGCGAGAGCGAATTCAATGAAGTGTTCTTGCGCGACGTGCGTGTTCCCGTGGAGAACGTCCTTGGCAAGGTCAACGACGGTTGGAACGTAGCCGTCAGCACGCTCATGCATGAACGCGGCGCTTACGGCGCGCGTCTGATCCTCATCTTCAAGCGCAATATCAACCGCCTGATCGAACTCACTCGAAAGGTTCAGCGCAACGGCCGGCCTGCGGCTCAGGATCCCATCCTGCGGCAAAAGCTCGCACAATGTTACGCCGAAGTGGAAATCATGCGCCTGAACCAGTTGCGCGCTTTCAGCCGCATCACCTCGACAGGCGCTCCCGGTCCCGAAGGCTCCATTCAGAAACTCTTTTGGAGCGAACTCAATCAACGGCTCCAACAGCTCGCGCAAGAACTGCTTGGCCCGTATGGCCAACTTCTCGCGAGCGACGGCCACGCTATTGACAAGGGCATCTGGTCGTACGGTTACCTGCGTTCGCGCGGAAATACCATCGAAGCGGGCACTTCGGAAGTGCAGCGCAATATTATTGGCCACTTTGTTCTGGGGCTGCCAAGAAGCTATTAAGGAAAGATGCGATGCAATTTGGATTGAACGAAAGCCAGGAATTTCTTCGTGACAGCGCCCGCAAGTTCTTTGCCGGCGAGTGCCCCATGGCCGAGGTCCGGCGTCTCATGGAGACCGATACCGCCTTCGGCGCGAACTTGTGGTCCAAACTTGCGGAGCAGGGTTACACCGGCATTATCTTTCCCGAAGAATTCGGCGGCGTTGCCCTCGGAATCTTCGAGCTGATTTTGCTTATGGAGGAAGCTGGCCGCGCGCTGCTTCCCGGCCCTTTTTTCTCCACGGTAGTAATGGCGGGGACTCTCTTGGATGCTCTCGCCACGACGGCACAAAAGAGGAAATACTTGGCACCAATCTGTCGAGGAGAGGCGCGCGCCACGGTTGCATTCTTTGAGGCCGAAGGGAGCTGGGATCTTGCCGATGTGCGCTTGACGGCGGCTAACGGCGAGCTGAAAGGGGAAAAGCTGTTCGTTCCGGACGCTGCAATCGCTGATTGGATTATCGTCGTTGCGCAGAACGGCGTCTTCCTCGTCGATTCGAAAGCCTCGGGAGTCCGCGTTCAACCGATGCTCGGCATGGATCTCACGCGCAAACTCTATTCCGTCCGGTTTGACGATGTGCCCGGCGAGAAAATCGGCGAAACAGCCGGTTTGGCGAGGCCTCGCGCCATTGCCACCGCCGCTCTCGCTGCCGAAATGGTCGGCGGAATGCAGCGCACCCTCGACCTCGCCGTCGAGTATGCGAAGACCCGAAAACAGTTCGGAAAGCCCATCGGCATTTTTCAAGCGGTGCAGCACCAGTGCGCCGACATGTACCTCGAAACGGAAAGCGCTCGTTCCGCCGTCTACTACGCCGCATGGGCTCTCCAGCATCACGCCCCCGATGCCGCTGCGGCGGTGTCCATCGCCAAGCTGTACGCGAGCGACGCGAGCCGCACGGTGGGCAATCGCGGCATTCAAGTCCACGGCGGGATGGGCTTCACCTGGGAAAACGATCTTCACCTGTATTACCGGCGCGCGAAAGCTTCGGAGACCACCTTTGGCGACGCCACTTTTCATCGGGAGCGGCTCGCGCGCTTGACCATCGATGCGGAAGTAGTCTCCGAACGCGGTGCGTGACTTAGTTTTATTGGTGTTATCGAAAGGCAACCATCATGGGTGATCTTGTTCAATTTACGAAGTCCGGAAACATCGGCGTCATCACCATCAACAATCCGCCAGTAAACGCGCTGAGTCCCGGCGTGCCGGAAGGCATTTTCGAATCCATTGAAAAACTCCTAACGGACAAAGAGTTGAAAGCAGCTGTGCTGATCGGAGGAGGCAGCACTTTCATTGCTGGCGCGGACATCAAGGAACTTGAAAAGATGGCTGCGGGAAAGCCGCGCGGAGCCGGCCTGCTTCCGCTGCTTTTGAAAATCGAAGATTGCCGCAAGCCCGTCGTTGCCGCCATCCATGGAACAGCTTTGGGCGGCGGCATGGAAACGGCCATGGCTTGCCATTACCGCGTTGCCACGCGAAGCGCAAAAGTCGGCCAACCCGAAGTCAAGCTTGGCATTATCCCTGGCGCTGCAGGAACGCAGCGGCTGCCGCGGCTCGCGGGCGTCGCAAAGGCTGTCGAGATGTGCAGCGAAGGCAATCCCATCGCTGCCCAAGAAGCATTCGAATTGGAGATCATCGACAAACTCATCGACGGTGATTTGTTGACTGGCGCAATCGCCTTCGCGCAAGAGATGGCGACAAAGCCCATTCCGAAAACGCGCGAACGCAACAACAATCTTGGCACGCCCGAGCAGAATGCTCCCAGCTTCACTGCTGCTCGCGAAAATGCTCGCAAGAAGCAGCGAGGCCTCATGGCGCCGCTTGCCGCCATTGATGCGGTGGAAGCCGCAACGAAATTGCCATTCGAAGAAGGTTGTCAGGCAGAGCAGAGGCTGTTCGCCGAGTGCCTCAGCTCATCCCAGGCCAAGGCGCTCATGCACGTCTTTTTCGCCGAGCGCGAAGTGGCGAAGCTTCCCGATGTACCGAAGGACACGCCGGTGATTCCAATCAAAACAGCCGGTGTGGTTGGCGCCGGCACAATGGGCGGCGGCATTTCCATGGTGCTTGCCAACGCCGGCATTCCGGTGCTGGTCAAGGAGGCCGACCAAGCCGCACTCGATCGCGGCATGGCCAATATCCAGAAGAATTACGCAAACTCTGTGAAACGCGGCCGCTTCACGCAGCAATTTGTGGACGAACGCCTCAAGCTAATTCAGCCAACTCTTAGCC
Organism: Acidobacteriota bacterium; assembly: GCA_003223255.1. Lineage (GTDB taxonomy): Bacteria > Acidobacteriota > Terriglobia > Acidiferrales > UBA7541 > Acidiferrum. The sequence goes on from QHYJ01000228.1 coordinate 39,017, forward strand.
TCGATGGTTTTGCAGGAGTGGATCTGGTCATCGAAGCGGTTTTCGAAGGAATGGCGCTGAAAAAAGAAGTCTTCGGGCAGCTCGAGAAAACCTGCAAGCCGGGAGCCGTTCTCGCCAGCAATACGTCCACGCTGAGCATCGACGAGATTGCTTCCGCCACGCATCGGCCGCAGTTTGTCATCGGGACGCACTTCTTCAGTCCTGCCAACGTGATGCGGCTGCTCGAAATCGTCCGCGGCAAAGCCACGAGCAAAGAAGTCATCGCCACGTGCATGCAGCTTTCGAAAAAGCTCGGCAAAGTCGGCGTGCTGGTCGGCAATTGCCGCGGCTTTGTCGGCAACCGCATGTTTCATCCCTACGTGCGCGAGTCCGTGTTTCTTCTCGAAGAAGGAGCGACCGTGCAGGACGTCGACAGCGCGCTCTACGATTTCGGCATGGCCATGGGGCCCCTTGCAGTCGGAGACCTCGCCGGTCTCGACGTTGGCTGGCGCATCCGCAAAGAATACCGTCATCTCGAAAAACCCGGTATCCGCCAGCCTTTTGCAGGCGACCGCCTTTGCGAAATGGGACGCTTCGGTCAAAAGACGGGTGCCGGTTGGTACAAATACGGCGAAAACCGGCGCGCCATCCCCGATCCGGAAGTAACCGCTCTCATAAGAAAATGGGCGGCAGAAGCAAAAATCCCGCAGCGGCAAATGGGGCGCGAAGAAATCGTGGATCGCTGCCTCTACGCTTTGGTGAACGAAGGCGCGCGCATCCTGCAAGAAGGCTACGCGCTGCGTGCCGGGGACATCGACATCATCTACATTAACGGATACGGCTTTCCGGCGCATCGCGGCGGGCCGATGTGGTACGCGGATACCGTCGGCTTAAAGAATGTCTACAGCCGCGTTCTGGAATTTCACAAACAGCATGGCGAGCTTTGGGAGCCAGCGCCGTTGCTGAAGCAAATGGCCGAACAGGGGAAGACTTTCGCAGAGTACAACAAAGAGCAGCGCGCAACTGCTTAATGCCTCGGGCCTTTCGAATCACAGAAATGTTTTTGAGAGGCAGTGATGCTGTTTTCCGCTTCAAGCACATTCTTTCTTCGGGTGGGAGATGGGTCGCCTATTTCTGGTTCGCCACGCGCAGGCTTCGTTTCTATCGCAAAACTACGATCAACTGTCCGCCTTGGGCCAAACGCAGGCTCGTTTGCTCGGAGAATACTGGTCCCAGCGCAATGTCTTTTTTGATCGCGTCTGCACTGGACCGGCCCTGCGCCATCGACAGACCGCGCAACTAGTCGGCGAAGCTTATCGAAAAACAGGCCGCAATTATCCCTCGCCAGTCGTCGCCGAAGAGTTCGAAGAATTTCAGGGAGAAGCAGTGCTTGCCCAAAGCCTTCCGCAACTGCTCGCAAAGAACGATAGAGTCCGCGAATTGCACAACGCCGTCCACAACTCCAAAGAAGATGCGACAAAACGCGCTAATTTTCAGCGGCTGTTCGAAGCAGTTATCTCTCTATGGGTCAGCGGAGAAATCGCGCTATCCAATGGGGAGTCCTGGCAGGAGTTCTGCGAACGGGTCAACCGCGGCCTATCGGCGTTCCTTGCAAAATCTGTCAAAGGAGAAGCGGCCGTCATTTTTACCTCCGGCGGCCCGCTCAGCGTAGCTGTGCAGCGCGCGCTGCATCTTTCTGCGCAAGATACGTTGCGCGTTGCCTGGATGCTACGAAACTCTTCGTTCAGCGAATTCCTGTTTTCGGGCGACCGTTTTATGCTCAGTTGTTTCAACTCGTTTCCGCACTTGGACGACGAAAGTTTGCTGACCTATCGATAGCCATGCAGCAGGCCCCGAAAATGACCGACTTTTGCGATAAACCAGCTTCCATCCGCCCCGGCGAGGAGCTTGACCTGGCCAAACTCCAGCCCTTCCACCGGGAGCATTTTCCGGGGGAGCTAGAGCGCTTCAACGTCACGCAATTTCCGAGCGGCCATTCGAATCTCACCTATTGCGTGCAGCTAGGCAATCGGCAAATGGTCTTGCGCCGGCCTCCCTTCGGCAGCAAGGTTAAGTCGGCCCATGACATGGGGCGCGAGTTCCATGTGCTTTCCAAACTTCACCATGCCTATCAGCCCGCGCCCAAAGTTCTCCTCTATTGCGACGATGCTTCCATCCTTGGCGCCCCGTTTTATCTGATGGAACCGATCAGGGGGATCATCCTTCGCAGAGATCCACCTGCGGGTCTTCCGTTCACTGCGGAGACGGCCCACAAACTCTGCGAATCCTTCATCGATAATCTCGCTCGTCTTCACAGCATTGATTACGCAGGGATCGGCCTGGCCGATCTTGGCAAGCCTCAAGGCTATCTCGAGCGTCAAGTGCGCGGCTGGGTTGAACGCTATCACGGCTCAAAAACTCACGATATCCCCGAGATCGAGCAAATCTCGTCTTGGATGCAGGAGAACCTGCCGCCTTCCGCCGATGCCACGCTCATTCACAACGACTACAAATTTGACAATGTCATTCTTGATGCCGACGACCTCGCGAGAATCATTGGCGTTCTCGATTGGGAAATGTGCACGCTCGGCGATCCTCTCAGCGATCTGGGGACCGCTCTCGCCTATTGGGTGGAGGTTGGTGATTCGGAAGATCTACAAAAATTGCGCTGGGGGCCGACCAATTATCCAGGCAGTATGACGCGGGATGAGCTTGTGCTGCGTTACGCGCAAACGAGTGGTTGCGATGTTTCGAATATGCTCTTTTATGTGGTTTTTGCGCGCTTCAAGGTCGCAGTCATCGTGCAGCAGATTTATTACCGCTACCACGTTGGATTGACGAAGGATCCGCGCTTTGCCTTCATGCCAGAAGTGGTGAGGACTCTCTTGCGTCACTCCTGGCAGAGCGCGCAAACGGGAAAGATCTAGCGGTCAAATCCGGTTCTTCTTGTCGCTCGTAACTCAAACAGCGCTGCGTCCGCCGTCATTTGTAATAGCGCACAATCCACTCCGCCACGCAGCAGGGCTTGCTGTTTCCTTCGCTTTCCACCATGCACGCAAATAGGGCTTCTAGAGCCTCGCCGCGATCCTGGAAGCTCAGCAAATTGAAGCGCCCGCGAATTTTTGAGGCCTCGCGGACCGGGGCAGGGAAGCGCACACGGTTCAAACCATAGTTGACGGCCAGCCGCATGCCGCCGCTGATTCGAACTACGTCTTTGATAAGGTGGCTGATGAGCGAAAGCGTGAGGAATCCGTGAGCAATCGTTGTCTTAAACGGGGATTCTCGCTTGGCGCGTTCGCGATCGACGTGAATCCATTGGCGGTCCTCGGTAGCCTCCGCAAATTTGTTGATTCTCTCTTGCGTAACCGCCAGCCAATCGCTCACGCCAATTTCTTTTCCAACAAACTTTTTCAGCACTTCCGGCGTTTCAAGCGTGAGAACGGACATGCCGCCTCCCGTTGCAGAAATTCCTTTAGGTGTGAAACATAAGAGTGACTAACGCGTAGTGGATTGCGCCTTGGGTTTGCTCCATTTGCCAAGCTCCCATTTCGCAATGGATTCGGTGTGGACTTCATCCGGGCCATCCGCCAGCCGCAGCGTGCGCACGTTGGCCCACGCGCTAGCGAGAAAGGTATCCTCTGAGACACCCGCGCCGCCGTGCGCCTGGATCGCCCGGTCCAGCACCCGCAGCGTGACATTTGGCGCCACCACTTTGATCATGGCAATTTCCGTGCGCGCCGCTTTGTTTCCCACCGTATCCATCATGTGTGCGGCCTTCAGCGTCAGCAGCCGCGCTTGGTCGATCTCCATCCGCGACTTCGCGATGTCTGCGCGAATCGTTCCTTGCTCTGCCAGTGTCTTGCCAAAGGCCACGCGCGACTGCACGCGTTTGCACATCAATTCTAGCGCGCGTTCCGCAACGCCGATGCAACGCATGCAGTGATGAATCCGACCCGGCCCCAATCGCCCCTGAGCGATTTCGAATCCGCACCCTTCTCCAAGCAGTAGGTTGGATGCCGGCACGCGAACATTTTCGAATGCGATTTCTCCGTGCCCGTGCGGCGCATGGTCGTATCCGAACACCGTCAGCATGCGAACAATCTTCACGCCGGGTGAATCCATGGGCACCAGAATCATCGATTGCTGCTTGTGCACGGGAGCGCTCGGGTCGGTCTTTCCCATGAAGATGGCAAACTTGCAGCGCGGGTCGCCAGCGCCGGAAGCCCACCACTTCCGGCCTTTAATAAGGTACTCGTTCTCTTCGCGCACGATTCTCGCGCTGATATTGGTCGCATCGGACGACGCCACGCTGGGCTCGGTCATCGCAAAGCACGAACGAATTTCTCCTGCCAGCAGGGGCTTCAGCCATCGTTCTTTTTGTTCCGGTGTTCCGTATCGCGCCAGCACCTCCATATTCCCGGTATCGGGTGCCGCGCAATTGAAAACTTCCGGCGCCATCGCGCTGCGGCCCATGATCTCGCACAACGGCGCGTACTCCAGATTCGTCAACCCTGCCCCATGTTCGTGGTTGGGCAAGAATAAATTCCACAATCCCGCCGCGCGCGCCTTCGGTTTCAGTTCCTCGATGATCCGTGACGGCTGCCAGTGGTTACGCTCGATCTCCGCGTAATAACGAGGCTCATTCGGATAGATGTGTTGGTCCATGAACGCGAGTAGCCGGCGTTGCCATTCTTTGGTCTTTTCGCTGAATTCGAAGGTCATCTCCAATGCCTCGGTTCACCAGAGGTTGTGCCAGCCGCCCGTGCCCTCGCCGCGGCCCCATCTAGAGTTGTGGCCTTGGTTGTCGCCTTGTTTTTCGCGCGATTATATACAATGCCGTGCCGCGAGTCACCGTCATGTGTAAGTCACGATCACGACCTGCCCACGGGTACGCGTGTTCCTATGTCTGGATTGGCAACCTAAGTCGTTTGGAATCGGGTGGACGAGAAGGGATTCGAACCCCGGCCTCCTCGTTGCGAACGAGGAAAAATCTAAGCTAAGGCGCGGCGCCACAATCACTTAGGTTTTTTGAAGGGTTCTTGAATTGCGCCACTTGCCCCACGGACCAATCATGCCAGGTTCTTATGAGACCGATCCGCGAATTCTTATGGGTGGAGGTGCGCTGCCCAGCCGCCACCGGGAGCCAATTTTATCTTCAGCTTGGTGTTCCTGTTGACCTGCATTTCTATCTTTTTGTAGTCACCAGCCATGCGGCCGGCGTTTACGCCATCCTGGTAAGCATCCATCGTGAAATTGCCTTCCGGCAGGAAGGAAAAATCGACTTCCAACTCGCGTGCCATCCAATCACTCATCGCGCCTACATACCAGTCGTTCCCGCTCCTTCTCGCGACCAAAACGTATTCGGAGATGCGGCCATCGAGCGCCCTGGTGTCATCCCACACGGAGGGAACTGGGCCAAGAAACTCCATGGTTTCCGGCTCGCGCAAATAGTTCGAGGGACTGTCCGAGAGCATCTGCAGCGGTGACTCGTAGACCACGTACATGGCCAATTGGTGGCAGCGCGTCCCCAAAGCCATGGGCTGCTGGAAGATGGGGGCAAATGTGGTCCGTGTGGCATTGCGCATGGCACCGGGCGTGTAGTCCATGGGGCCCAGGAACATCCGTGTGAAGGGCAAAGTAACGTTGTGCTTGGGTTCGGATTCGGCGCTCCACTTGCTCCATTCCATGCCACGAACGCCTTCGCCGCTAATCATGTTGGGCCACGTGCGAGTCATTGTGACCTGCTTCTGGCCGCCATGGAAATCGACGAGCATTTTGCGCTTGGCGGCTTCGCTGCAGACTTTGTAATAGAAATTGATGAGCTTCTGATCGTCGCGCTGCATGAAATCCACCTTGATGCCCTTGACGCCCCATTTGGCATAGAGGTCGAGCGCGGGAATGAGCTGATCGTCGAGCGACTTCCAGATGACCCAGAGAATGATCCCGACGTTTTTCTCCTTGGCGTAGGCGGTGAGCTCCTCCAGGTTGATTTCGGGAACGACTTCCAGAACATTTCCAAGCTTGTACCAGCCTTCGTCGAGAATGACGTACTGGAGGCCGTACTTGGCGGCAAAATCGATGTAGTACTTGTAAGTTTGCGTGTTCACTCCTGCTTTGAAGTCGACGTCGTAGACATTGTTGAAATTCCACCAATCCCAAGCGACCTTGCCGGGTTTGATCCAGGAAGTGTCCTGCAATTGCGAAGGCTTGGCCAAAAGCCAGACGAGTTGGTTTGTTAAGAGGTCGGCATCGCGATCGACGATGCCAAACAGGCGCCAGGGAAACGTGCGTGTGCCGGATGTTACGGCGATGAAGTCAGCGGCTTCCACGACCCGGAAATCTCTGTCTCTCTCCAACTTTTCTTTCAGCGGATAACCGGGGAAAAAGCCGACGAGGCCAGGCCCGGCGGTGCCGTGCAGCCACATTCCGGGATAGTCCTCGACATCGGATTCTGCGACGGCGAGTTTGGCGCCTTCGCCGGCGTCGAGGACCGCGGGCATGGTAGCGATGAACTCGGGTGCAATCTGGCTGAGATGTTGCGGAACATATCTGCGTTCATTGTGGGAGAACATACTGTCTTCCTGCGGATAGAAGACAGTGGTATCGCTGGTGAAATGGAGGTTCACTTCTTCGCCGTAGATTTTCACCTGGGGCTGTGGAAGGGTAGTTTCGAAGCGATAGGCCGCGCCTTCATTGAAGGCGCGGAAGGTAACGGCGTAGTTGCCGTCCATTTCAAGGCGCAATTCATTATAGTGCTCGCGAATCTTGGCAAATTTTTGGCGGACCGGAGGCTCGATGGTCTGGTCGCATGTGCGTTTCTTGGCGGAGAGGACTTTGGGGCTAGTGCCAAGGGTCTTGTGATCGACAGCGAGAGAAAGAGTGGAATCCTGAAGCAGGGGGCGGCCCTTTAGGAGAACGTCATATCGCAGAGTGGGGGCGGTGCGGATTCGGACTTCGATGCGGTTATCCGGGGAGCGGAGGTCGTAGCTGGCCTGGGCGAAGGCAGTAGAAACCAGAGCCAGGGACAGGAATGCGGCAAGCACGGTAAACAACAGGTGAGACATTCTTTGTAGAGCGCTCATGGAAATGCAATCCTCGCGTAAGAGAGATGAGAAGTCGGATTAAGCTTGCTCGCGAAGGGCCACTGTACGTTTTGGAAGGAATTTTGTAAAGCGCTTAACCTGCATTCCTCTAACGTTTGTGCGGTTGCCGTATCCCGATCAGAACTTTCCAAGCCGCACTCGCACGACGGTTGGGTCGTCTTCATGGAATTGCAGCCCTCGATCGGTTTCATCCCCGTTCCAAAGGCGCACCGCTTTCCAGGCCCCGTTCTCAAATGCACCTTCTTGGGCCGAGAGAATCTGCATGCGTATTCCTGGCAATCGGCCGGGAAGATGAAAGTTGACGATGGCGTCTACACCGGTAACCAGGAACTCGTCGGGCCCGAGCTGCGCGATCAGAGCGGCTCCGTGTGCGTCACTTGTTCCCGGGGCGCGGCGGCCATCACGTTGCGGATATCCGTATGCGATCGTGACCTGCCAAGTACCAAAGTCGAGCTCCTGTTGCGGCTGGCCGGTTTCTTCAACCGCCGTTTTCAACTTCCCTTCAAAGTTTAGCCGCGCTATCTCCTTGCTCATGGGCCCGAGGTGGGCGAAGTTTCGGGCATGAGCCGTAGGGGGTGAGCCGCCCAATATATTCCAGCCATGAGGATCGACACCGAACGGCGCGAAACCCAACGCACCCTCTCCTAAGGCCGCAAACAAATACTTAGCGAATCCGTCGGTCTTGGCGATCTCGGGAACGAACAAAGGATTGTCAGGGCGGTGATAAGCGCGCAGGACGCTCCGAACAAACTCCGGATCGCTGTTGTAGATGTCGGGAGCGAATGCGTCGAGCGCCGGCGCCAATGCACGCCACAATCCAACCCATTGCTGTACCGCTCCGCCGCTCGGATATTGGATGCCCGGCAGGTAAACCTGACGCTGCGGAAGCTCTGCCGTCAGCGAACTAAGCCACACATTTATGTAGACGGGGATGTTGAATTCCGCTTTGCCGGCGGCGGCAATCTCGTTAATGTAACGTGCCTGGTAGTAAAGTTGGAAAAGTTCGTCGGCATCGCCCCGAAATACGTCGCTCCACGTGCCCCTCTGCCTTTGCGCCGCTGCCAGCATGTCCGGCGGAACTTGGCCCGCGAATTTTGTGTTCGCTTCGGAAGAGAAATCACGCACGCTGCCGATGTTCCCGGACTCGTTCTCCACCTGAACCAGAAGGATGGTATGGTCTGTTCCATCGAGCTCTTTGAGATGGCGCATCAATGCGACGAATGCCGCTTTATCCGCCTCAAGGTTCGCGCGCGAATTTGCTGAGAGAACGTCCGTCAATTCGCCGTCGGCGCGCACCACCCGAGGGAAGCGCTTCGTGTCCGTCTTTACCCACTCCGGCACGTAGTGCATGTTCCCGTTCTTCCACGTGCCGAACCACAGTAGTACGACGTGGAGGTTGTGCTCTCGAGCACCTTTCACAAAGAGGTCGACGTTGCTCCAATCGAATCGACCGGGCTGTGGCTCAATTTGTTCCCAATAAACCGGTGCCTCGATGGTGTTCGCATGCAGCGCCGCAAATGCCTTCCATATGGCGGGAAATTCGGAGGGCCATGCGCTTGAGTTGTGGACTTGGCCTCCGAGCATGAGAAACGGTTGACCATCAACCAGCAACGCCCACCGGCCGTCCTTCTGAACAAACCTCGGGGCTTCGGCCGCAAAGCCGGATGGAAGGGACATAGCCATAAACAGGAAGACGGACACAATCCGTGAAGATCTCATGCCGATTATTTATCCCCTTTCATCAACTCTCGATAGACGGCCCTACGCGATTTCCGGGGCAGCAGGCGCGATTTCAAATTGGAGTTGCTGCGAACCAAGATACGCGTGCGTGGCGGTGAGCTTCACCGTGCCGGGTTGTTCCATGGCGCGAATCCAGATGGCGCCCGTGCCGCCGATCAAGGCGAAGGGATTGTCGCCTATGATCACGGCGGGGCCGCTGAGCTGAAAAGTGATGCTGTCGTTGGCAAAGGGCCGAATGGCGCCGAACTCGTCGGTGACGCGCAAGACCACTCGCGTAGTGTCGGCGCCATCGGCGTTCAAAGTGGTGTCGTCAGGAAGAAGCGTGAATTTCTGATCGATGCCGCGGCCGGAAAGAGTCTTCGAAATGACCAGCTTGCCTTGGATATAGCCTTCGATGCGCAGATCTCCCCAGTTGCTGACGGCCCTTCCCAGATCAGCGACAAACGGGGCATGGCGAAGGTGAGCAAACTCCGCTATGTTGGGGCCGACTTCCGCCACAAGTTTATCGTCCATGATTGTCCTTTCGACCAAAAGAGGTTTTTCACGTGGACTCCGTGCCCCGCGGTAGGGAAGGTCCGATGGCGACAGCTTCGCTGTGATCTTCAAACCACACCAGGAAAGATGACTGCTCGGCTCCCGGAAGGCGCTGCAGGTTCAGCCAGTTGTAATAGGCACCCATGTCGGCGTCGATGAGCGACCCAAGTGGATCGAGTTCGGCAACCTCGTGGCTTGCCGATAGCATTTCGTTCATTGGCTTCTGCCGTTGGCGCGGGGCGAAGCGGACCAGCAGCGTGAGCGGCTGGGCGCGGCGCAGGGCCTCACGAGCGGTCCATTGAGCGAAGGTCGTGCTGAAAATTTGCGTGCCAGAACCTTCCGTAAGCATCTTGACCTGGAAACGATCCAGCACTGCATCGCCGGCTTTCGGCAAGCCAAGATCCGCGGGGCGCAATTGCGCAAGAACGGTGCGCAGATTTTCAGGCCCCATGCCGGGCCGCTGACGCATGTCAAGGCGGGATCGCAAGGGGCTGCTCGTCCTCCATCAATGTACCAGTGGCCGTAGGGAACGGGATGGCCTTTCGCGCGTTCAGCGACTACATTCAAGAGCAACTGCAGGCCGTTCTCCGGCTTGACTGCGCGGAAATAGGCGCCGTGAGGCCGGAGCTTGCGGAAGAGGGGCACGCCATTGGTAGTAACACCTTGGCCGATGATGGTGATTCCGACGCGGGGCGCGCGCGGTTTTTCCGGCGGGACAGCTTGGCGCAAGCGGTCCCCGTAGGCGAGCGCCGCGTTGCGGAAGGCATCCAGTTGATGCGTGGTCCAGAGATAAGAAGAAAGTTGCTCCACAAACTGTGCAGGAGCGTTGATCCAATCCGAATGTTCAAGCTGCGCCGAAAGATGGATTTGAGCGAATCCCTGCAGCCAATCCCTTAGCTGTTCGGCGGAGAGCGAGTCCAGATTCGCGAGTTCTTTCTCGAGCGCGCGGCGCTCGGCAGGGAACTTGAAGTCGTATTCAATGGCCTCGCGCAACAGGCTGGGCAAAAAGCTCAAGGGCAAACCCCGCAGAACGCTAACGTAGGCAGAGACGAGCTTCCGCGCCTCTGGCGGATAGCCGCTGAATTGCTCCGGCTTGAGGTCGGATGGAAGCATAGAGTTTACAAAAGCTCCGGTACCAGCTTGCCCTGCGCCAGCGACGCCGAAAAGCCGAGTACGGAGCCGAGAGTCGGAACAAGATCGAGCGACTCTATGGGCCGGTCGAAAACCACGCCCTCGCGAACGCCGGCGCCCAAGGCCATCATCCAGGTCGTGCGAGAGAGTGCATCGCCGGTACGGTGGTGCTGGAACCCGTTGCCGCCAGCATCGTCGTCGGAGTCGCGGCCAAAGTCCGGCAAGATGAACAGAGTGGTCTTGCCGGCGTACTCCGGTTCGCTCTGGATGGTCTTCCAGACGTCGGCGCAGAGACGATCGGTCCGCCGGATACCCTCGATATAGAGAGAGTAGGTTCCTGCATGGGCGATGTCGATATCGTGCATGGTAATCCACAGCAGGCTGGGCGCCAGCTGGCGCATCAATTGGCGGACGATATAGACGGAGAGTTCGTCGGGGCTTGACAAGGTGCGTGCGTGGGCTTTGAAATCGTCGACCGAGAGCTTCAGCATGGTTCCCAATTGCTGGAGTTCAAACGCGTTGCCGCCGAGTTCTGGGGTGTAGTAAGGCGTTTCGTAGTTATCGCGGAGCAAATGGTCATAGTCGGTGCCGCCGGAGGTGGCTGCCGTCAAAAGATGCTTCGGCAGAATTACGCGTGCGCCCAACCCAGGACCGTAGGAACGGTGGCTGCTCTCTCCGATGCGATTGAACCCGTTGCTGGGAGCAACGACCCAAGCATCAGAGGCAGGGCGCTTCAAGTCCTTGCGGAAATACTCGAAAACCGTGGGGTGTTCGGGGGGGAGGGACGCAAAGTTGTTGATTGTCTCGTAGACGCCCGTTGCCAAACTGGCAGTGGCCACGTAGTGGCCGAGGATTCCACGATTCGCCACTTGGGTGAAGAAGGTCGACTGAGGAATGAGATCGCGGATGAGGTGCGGGATGTTTTCCTGCCCTTCCGGAGCGAACGTTTCCTGATCTCTCGCCCCGCCGCCGAACGTGATTACGATTGCTTTTCGCTTGCCGGCAGCGATGCCGGTTCGAGCGGCCAAGCTGGAAGGGAGCAAGGAACTGCCCAGGGCGATGCCTGCCGTGCAGCGTAGGAACTCACGGCGTGTCCAGGCGAGTTGCCGGGCCAATTCGTAAGGGGCCAGCCGAACTCGGTCCTTTGCGCTAGGCGACAAGAATTGGGAACTCATTTCAGCATTCAACGCTTTCCGCAAAAACTACGGCGCGGCAGTATCCGTGTCAAGACTTTCGCCAGCCGCGCTGCATCTCGTTCTCTCTGCCCCTGTCGCAAAGTTCCAGTTAAATCACGGTTTAGCGGAGGGGGGCATCCTTTGCCGAATAAACAAACTGCCGAATCTCCGCGCGCTGCTTCTCGAGGTCGGCCAGATGTTGCTCGCGAATTTTCTGGTAGACCTGGAACTGCTCCTGGGCGCGGCCTTTTTCGCCGGTGCGAACATACGCCTGCCCCAGCCGGTAGTAAGCGTCGGCCAGATCGGAATTGAGTTCCAGCGCGCGCTTATACTCCGGAATCGCTTCTGCATATTTATTCTGGTCGGAGTAGAGATTGCCCAATTGCAGGTGAGCTTCCGCGAGCTTCGGATCGAGCTCC
>QHYJ01000041.1 GCA_003223255.1 Acidobacteriota bacterium
CTATCTGATGACCAACTTCCGTGAGGTCCCGGGCGTCGGCCGTCAGGTACAAAACAACCTGCGGGTTTCCACAGGATTGAAATTCCACTTTTAATCCAAAGTCAGAAAATTGCAAGATGTTGCAAAAGCCAGGTCAGCGCCCGGCTTTCCTGTATCCGGGGACCACCAAACGCCCGATTGACCATGCGAGGGCCCGCCCATAGAATTTTTGATGAGGCTTCTTTCGGAGGTTCCATTATGATGGCCACTCCACTGAGCACGGGTGGCAAACGATGCTTGAGGGAATTCCTCGGCAAACTGGTCTGGCGGCACTTCTTCGCGGATGTACGCCTGGAGGAACCGGCCGTCGCCACTTACGTCTCCGACATGCTCGCGGACTTCGTCCACGTTGACAACCTGTACCGCATTCGAAGCGCCCAGGGAAAAAGATTGGAGGACGTTGGGGAAATGCTCATCGAGTCGAACCCCTTGATGGATGCTTCTTCGTTTGACCGCGAGCGCGAGGTTCGCAAGCACGTAGGTGACTACACTTTGTTTATGACCGGCCTGTTCGGAGTCCGCGACTCGACGCTTTCGTCGATTTCGTGCAAGCGGGCAAGGAATCCTACGCGATCGTGTCGTCGTTCGACCAGTTCGAATACAAGGACGAAGCGCCTCTTTTCCGCAGGCTCTCAGATAACTTTGAATTCTGTGTCGTCGGGCTCAATCTGGTCAAGCGGGACTTGGCAGAGTTTCAGCGAGACTCCTACCAGCGGCTCAAACAAGCTCTGGGTGACGTTTCAGAATAGTCGACGGCACCCGCCGAAGTGTGTTTTAGCGCCGCTTCATGTCTCGCTCCTCATGCATCACCAATCGTTCTTCCGCCACTTATAACGTAGCTTGAGAATTTCGCGCTCTTCCCCCGGGCACACCAAGCGAGCAGGCCAGACGCCGGCCTTTGCCAGCCCACCAAGCGCTTAGTACATCCCGCCTGCACCCGGGGCGCCGGCGGCTGCTTTCTTCTCTTCTTCTTTGATCTCCGCCACCAGCGCTTCGGTCGTGAGCATCAACGCGGAGACCGAAGTTGCATTTTGAAGCGCCAGGCGCGTGACCTTTGCCGGGTCGATGACCCCCATCTTCACCATATCCCCGTACTCGCCCGTATCCGCGTTAAAGCCGAAGTTCTCCTCCTCCGACTCGCGGAGCCGTCCGACGACAACGGCGCCCTCGAAGCCCGCATTCTGGGCAATCTGGCGAAGTGGCTCGTCAAGCGCGCGTTTTACGATATTCACGCCGATGGCCTCATCTTCCTCCACCTTGATTTTTTCGATTGCCGGGATGCACCGCATCAGAGCCACGCCGCCGCCGGGAACAATGCCTTCCTCGACCGCCGCGCGCGTAGCGTGCATGGCGTCTTCCACGCGAGCTTTCTTTTCTTTGAGCTCAGTCTCGGTCGCAGCGCCAACCTTAATGACGGCGACGCCGCCAACCAATTTGGCCAGCCGTTCCTGCAGCTTCTCCTTGTCGTAGTCCGACGTGGTTTCCTCGATCTGCGTGCGGATCTGCTTCACGCGGCCCTCGATGGCGCTGGCTTTGCCTGCGCCCTCGACAATCGTGGTGTTGTCCTTGTCGATGGTGATCTTCTTGGCTGAACCAAGATCCTCCATTTTCACGTTTTCGAGCTTGATGCCCAGATCCTCGGTGATGGCCTTGCCCCCGGTCAGGATGGCGATATCTTCGAGCATGGCTTTGCGGCGATCACCGAATCCCGGCGCCTTCACCGCAGCGCACTCGAGCGTGCCGCGCAGCTTGTTGACCACCAGTGTGGCCAGCGCCTCGCCCTCTACTTCCTCGGCGATAACCAGCAGCGGCTTGCCAACTTTGGCGCTCTGTTCCAGCAAGGGCAGCAAATCTTTCATCGAGCTGATCTTTTTCTCGTGGATCAGGATGCGCGCATCTTCCAGCACGCATTCCATCCGTTCCGGATCGGTTACGAAGTATGGCGACAGGTACCCCCGGTCGAACTGCATCCCTTCCACGACCTCCAGGGTCGTCTCCATGGTCTTGGATTCTTCGACGGTGATGACGCCATCCTTGCCAACTTTCTTCATTGCTTCGGCGATGATGTTACCGATTGGCTTGTCGTTGTTGGCGCTGATGGTTCCTACCTGCGCGATCATGTCGCCTTTCACGTCCTTGTGCTGCTTCTTGATTTCCTCGACTGCGACTTCCACGGCTTTCTCGATGCCGCGCTTAAGCGCCATCGGATTCGCGCCAGCCGCTACCGTCTTCACGCCCTCGCGGAAAATCGCTTGGGCGAGCACGGTCGCCGTGGTCGTTCCGTCTCCCGCAACGTCGGAGGTCTTCGACGCGACTTCGCGCACCATCTGCGCGCCCATGTTCTCAAGCGAATCTTTCAGTTCAATCTCTTTGGCCACCGTCACGCCGTCCTTGGTAATGACCGGCGCGCCAAACTTCTTCTCGATCACCGCGTTGCGCCCCTTGGGACCCAGCGTGATCTTGACCGAATCCGCCAGGATGTTCACGCCGCGCAAGATCGCTTGCCGTGAATCCTCGCCCGTTACGATTTGCTTTGCTGCCATGACTGCCCGACCTCCCTTGGAAAGATTTCCTGCTCCTCGATGCGCTTCACCAGGATGCGATCGTCGCAGAATCGAGTGGTTAGAGTGACTAAGGAAGGGCGCTAAGGACCCGCTTGGCACTCTCCCTTAGCGAGTGCTAATTTTACTCCGTCCCTTTTCGATGTCAAGAGGGAGGGAACCCTCACGACCCATGTAACCCACTCATTCTACAGGCTGTTATGAATGTTCACGCGATTCTCCGCGTGTCGAGGTCTGCTTTACGATCTCCGAGTGCTGCCGACAAAACTCCACCACGCGCGACTCCGCCCAGAAGCGTTCGCCTCCGGCACTTCGCGAGATGAACGCGCAGTGCCCGCCGCGTTCCGGCGCTACCAAGGTGATGAAGTCGTTCCCTGAAATCGCGGGGTGCCGGAACGACTCGAACGGAATGAACGGGTCATCCTGCGCCGTCACAATGAGCGCAGGCACGCGCATCTGGCCTATGACGCGAAGCGCGCTCGCTTCTTGGTAATAGTCGGCGGCATCTTTGTAGCCGCACACCGGCGCCGTAACGGCTTCGTGCCATTCCCGCAAGGTCCACATTCTTGGCAACGCATCGACGCGGTAGCGTTCCGGGAATTGCTTGGCTTTTTTCTCCAGCGTGCCTCTCAGGCAGCGAAGGAAGTACCATTCGTAGAGAAAATTCCGCGCTTGGCCGCTGCCATTCAAACACGACGCCAGATCGACACTTGGACTGACCGCGCACACGGCGCGCAACTGGTGCGGCGCGTTTGCTCCAAGCTCCCCGGCCATTTTCAAAACAAGATTGCCGCCGGCTGAATAGCCGGTAAAGAAAATTTCGGGCAGCGCATCGCGGCCAATCAGTTCCTCAAGAATGGAGCGGTAGTCTTTCGAAAGACCGCAATCCTGGAGCGTTGGCGTCAGTTGTTCGGTCCCGCCACAGTTGCGCTGGTTCATGCGCAGGACGTTGAAGCCTGCTTCGAAGGCCTTCTCCGCGATTCCCCGCATGTAGGGCGACTCGCTGGAGCCTTCCAGACCATGAACCAGCACGAGTGTCGGGTGCTTTCGCCGGGGCCTTTGCCAGTGACATTTCGCGAGAAGCCGGGTTCCCGGTTCCACCTCGAAAAGGCGTTCCGTAACAGGCGAACCGGGGACCGTTCTCAGCCAGCAAGCTGCCACCGCCGTGGCGACATGGGGATTGCGCAGCAGAGGATGCGGCTCGAACTGCTTCTCCGCAGCGTGTCGTGCATTTCCAACGACGCGCTCCATACCTGCTTCCACCTCGCTCTTCGACGATTCGTGCCTCCTCCTCCAGCATCACGAAGGAACTGTGCCCGCCAGGAACAATGTCAGCAACCCGCGGTCTTGGTCTTGGCGCAACACCTTGAAGACTACTTCATCGCCCGCCCGGAGACGTCCAAGCTCCTCGCGCAACTCCGCGTAGGACTCCACGCCCTTGCGGTTGACTTCCACAATCACGTCGCCTTCCTGGAAGCCGACGTCCTCCGCGAAGCTGCCCGCGTCGATTCCTGAGACAACCACGCCGCGCTGCCCCTCCATCCCAAGATGCCGCGCGCGCTCGGGACTCAATGTCTCGACGCGCAACCCAAACTTCACGGGCGAGCTTTCTTCAGAAGGAGAATTACCGGACGGGCTGGAATTGCCGGAGAACACTTCATCGCGCGACTCCACCGTCACGCCCGCTTTCCTCTCCTTGCCATCCCGGATGTAACTGATTTCCACCTTGCTTCCCACCGGCGCACGGGTGATCGAGTCAACCAGATCGTTGCCTGTCTTTACGGGTTTTCCGTTCACTGCGGTAATCACATCGCCGCCCTTCAGTCCCGCTCGCGAAGCTGGGCTGCCGGGTTCCACGCCTTGAATGGCGACTCCGTACGGCGCGCCAAGTTCCTTCAGCACCGTCGGGTTCGTGCTCTGCTCTTCCTGAAAACTCACGCCAATCGAGCCGCGCGTGACTTTGCCGTGCTCGATGAGGTCGTTATATACCTTGATCGCGGTATTGGAAGGCAGCGCAAATCCTACGCCTTGATATCCACCGCTTTGCGTCTCGATCGCTGTATTAACGCCGATCACTTGCCCGGCCATGTCCACCAGCGGTCCGCCTGAATTGCCGGGATTAATCGCCGCGTCTGTCTGCAGGAAGTGTTGGAATTGCCCACCGACCCCCTGTGCTTGGCCGCGGTCCTTTGCGCTGATGATTCCCGCAGTTACCGTAGCCCTCAGCCCAAACGGGCTCCCGATGGCCAGGACCCAATCGCCAACTCGAACTCCATCCGAATTGCCCAACTTGGCCACCGGCAGTTCGCGGTCGGCGCTAATTTTGAGCACCGCAAGGTCTGTCTCATCATCGGTGCCCACGACCTTGGCGGTATATTTCGTTGATTGCCCACTGAGCTGCACCTGGATTTTCGTTGCCCCATTCACCACGTGGTCGTTCGTCAGGATGTAACCCTTCTTATCGACGATCACTCCGGAGCCGAGGCTATGTTCGGTCATCGGCCCCATGTCGGGGAATTCGAAGAAACGGTTCCAGAAGTCTCCAAGCGGGCCTTCGTCGAATCCGCGCGGGAGCCGCGGCCGCTTCGGAGCGCGATGCACCTGCGTGGTCGAAATGTTCACGACGGCGGGCTCTACGTTTTCTACAATCGAAGCGAATTCACTCGACAGGTGCACCGGGTTCGGTATGGCCAGAGGTGTCGCGGAATCTCTGCCTATGGCCCGCGAGACGGCGCCGCGTCCGGGCAACACCGTTCCAATCAGCAATCCACACACCAGGGTGACGAACACCAAAAGTCCCAACCGCAGACGATGGTCTTTGATCAAAGTTCTGAATCCTTCCCTATCAAATTTCATAACTACCTACCTCCAGCCCGTTGACCCGCCCAGTTTTTTCCATCGGCAAGGCGAAGCCCGTCCTCCGGCAGAACTGAGCGGAGCATGTCGGGGATTTTTCTGCTGCCGGCCGTGGCGGAGGGAACCGCCCCGGAGGCCGTGGCCTCCAGGGACGATTCGTCGCTTGGCGAGCCAAATCTTTAGACAGCGATTTGCTTGGACATCGGCGCCGTCTCGACTTCCATGCGGCGAGCGCCGCCCCGACCGGTGCCCTCAGCTCCAGAACGCCATGGTGATATTCCGCTTTCGGCTTGTCGGCATCCACGCCTTCGGGCGAATCGACATCCTGTGGGATGCGCTCCAAGCAACCTGAGTTGCCTCATAGCAGATTTCTTAGCGTTGTTAAGTCACACCATAACATGTTGCCGTAGCCGGACTTATAGGTCCGTCGTGCAGCCTGAACGCTGCGTATTCTTGCCAGTCGCCATGCCCTGCCCGATACCGAAAACTGCGAGAGCGCAGGAAAACCAAGCCTGGCCCGGAACCTAGCGGATGTTCGATCACGTGCTTAAGGGCTACTTTCAAAGACCGCGTAGGGAAAGTCAGGCGGCGAGCGTGGCGAACTTTTCATCCCAGGACCATTGCGAGCCGAGGGCCTTCCCGAGTTCTGTAAGCCAGCACAGAAGCGCCTCAGGCCGGATGTGCAGCGCTTGGCGAGCACGCTCGAGAAGTTCGCGCTCTCTTATTTTGACGGTCTGGACAGTGAAACGTTTCGCCGCATGGCAAATTGCTTAACGCGAGCAGGCCGGAATCAAGTGGGGCGGAGCACAAAAACAGTTCGTTCGCGCTTCCGGAACATGGCGAAGAAATCCAGCAACTGTTTCCAAGGAGCATATTTCTTGTTCAGCAGCTGCATTCCGTGTTGCGCCTCCGCGCCGGTAAGGATTTCCGCCCGCGCTCTGACCCAATCACCTTTAAGTCCGCCGCGCATATCGCAAGGCGCGACCTTCACGCGAGGATTGTTGCGAATGCGTTTCACTTTTCCGGAAACGCCGAGGGTATAAACGTACAGCTTGGCGTCATTCGAATCGAGCTGTAGGGAAGGTTCCGCGGCAAACCACACCGGCGTCTTCACACCCTGGCCATTTTTCTTGAACGTTTCGAGGTTTAGATACTTCTGCCGGGCAAATGAAGCGAATCCCATTCGCATGGCTCCCGTCGTCCCCGATCGTTGCCCAATTGCCGCATGGCCGCCGCGCAACAGCCTTTCGATGCACGCCATCGTACACGAGTCACAGACATTAAGGCGAGAACGCGGATAGGGTCAGAACACGCGACATCTGCTCGCGTTGCCAAGAACAAAAGAGGGCGATTCACAACACCCTCCCGAAAAAGAAGCCTGAGCTAGAAAACGAGACGCACACTCGCGCGGGCACTGAATGGCTGCTGGAAGAAATAACCGTTCATCCCGGTGGTCGCGAATGGCAGCTTGAAATCCTGGTTTGCAACGCCGAAGCCCTGGTCGGCATTCTGGTCGATCAAAGTCTTGGTCTTCCGGTTGGCAATATTGAAAGCGTCGAAACCAAACCTCAGGTTGACCTTTTCGCTGAACTTCCATGGATATTCAACATGAGCATCCAGTCCAAAGGTGGTTGCCGCCCGGCCGAGATCGCCGCGTCCGAACAGTGGGACCTCGCCGGCGTTCTGATATGCCTGCTGGGCAACCAAAGTCGTCAGTGGCAAACCTGTTTGAATCCGGAGCCCACCACCCAGCACCATCCCCTTAAGCCGGCTATGATCGAGTTCGTAGATCGGATAAACATTGACGACGTGCCGGCGATCCGTGTTCAAGGGGCCGATGCCTTGCTGCTGGCCCAGCAGGCCGAATCCGCCTTCCGTGAGATCAAAGAGGGAGCTGATCCCAGGATCAGCCTGGTTATTGTCATTGCGAAATGCTCCTTCGTAGTTCCCGTTGAGACGCGCGATGCGCCAGTTGGCAACCAGAGCAAAGTTATGGCTGAGGCCCTTGTTGAATTCGATCTCCACGGCCTGATAGACCCGCCTCGGATCTTTGTAAGTGTCCGGTTTGCCGTCGGGAGTAAATTCACCGCCAAATAGGGTGCATCCGGTGTCCTTGACTGTGGCGCAAGTGGGAAGAAGGGCACCCGAGGAGTCCGTCCAAGTGCTGGTGTTGACAGCGGGAAAGCATGAGCTGCCAAGGACAGTTCCGAACGTATTGGCAACGTTTGGTGCTACGTAAGGAGTCGGCGAGTTGTGAGTGTCTATGCAGGCGGCCGGGAAACCTAGAGCCATTAGTGCGGACGCATTGCTGGCCGATGGATTATCTATGGCATTTGCCAGAGTGCAATCGAACCTGCCTGCCGGTCCGGTAAGTGTGGGGGCCGTGCAATTGACTTGTGTTTCATCCACGGCAGCGAACTTCTGTTCGTTCGGATTCACAAAAATGTCGGAGCGCGAGTTGGGATTTCCAATAAAGTAGTTCAAGCCGCCGCCATTATTGGCCAGCGCGTTGAACTGCTCCACGGAAATGCCGCCCTCGTCTTCGATGACTCTTTTCAGGCGCCGGTCAATATAACGAGCGCCAACGACGATGCCATTCCCGAATTGGTGCTCGAATCCGGCGACATATTCGTCGGTGTACTCCATACGAATCCCGGGCTGGAAGGGTTCGCCACCGCTGAGGCCGACCGTAACGGCATTGCCGATCCCGCCTGCAGCCTTATTGAGCAGGTGAGCAGAATCGGGTGAAAACATTGCAGTGTAGTTAGGCGTGCCGTCGGAATTGGTTGCGATGCATGGAGCACCTGAGGGCGTGCCCGCGGGACAACCGGTCGTGGTGGAAGCGGGCGCCCAATACGCACCTAAGACATCATCTTCAGCGCTAAGGGCCCGAATGGCCGCATCCAGCGGGAGGACAAAAGCATACCGGCCATAGTTCGCATAGAACTTTGTTTTCCTGTCGCCCTTAGGATCCAAGACAAACCCCAAGCGCGGAGACCACATGTCGTTGAAGACTTTATTTGTCTGGTTACCAACCAATCGCTGCTGTTCCCAGCGCAGTCCGAGATTCACGGTTACGCGTTTGCCAAGGGCCCACGAGTCGTTTACATATCCCGCGTGATACTTTCCACTGCTCTTGGTAACCCCTCCGTCAAAACGTCCACGGGACTGCACAAGCACAACTTGCACCGGACTACCTCCGCCCGCTTGATGTGCCATGTACGGGCAGAGCGTGCAGCCTGAGCTGTTGGTCACGGAAGTGATTGGCTCGAGCACCAGGGATGCATCAGTCATTTTGCCTGCAACCGTGGGATTGGTGGCAGTGCCGTATCCAGGGTCGCCACCGGAAGCATTCGTGGCTGGGATGGCGAACTTTCCGCCGGAGAACGAGGTGATGTCGTTATAAACAGGAAACTGCCAGTTATACCCGATGCTAAATGTATGTTGACCGATAAAATGATACGTCTTGGAAGTATCGAACGCGATGCTTCGTGTGTTGGAGTCGTAGGGCTCAAGGAAACCAAACCCTTGCGCATTAAAAGTACCCGCCTGGAACAGACCAGATTCGTCTACGATCTGAGTCACATCGGCCAAAGGCGTTTCCGTGAAATGGTTCCAACTCCAGGTGAACGCTCCGTCAATCAGCCAGGTTGAGCTAAGCGTGCCGTCGTACCGCAGCGCCCAGTTGCGCGTTCCATAGTCCCACTTTGAGTTTACGGTTTTATCCGTGGCATTCAGCGTGGCCCACGGCACGTTGTTGGTGTGTGATGGGTCGCCAAATACAGATGATTCCATGGTGTGGCGGTCATTCAGCTTGAAGGTCAACTTCCCGGCATAGTCATAGGATGTCTTCTTGCGCTGCAACTCACCGTTGTACAGGGTAAAAAGCCCTGAGCCTATTGCAGGCGCCGCATATTGATTGTTAAAGCTTGGGTTAAAGTTTCCGAAATAAAAAAGGTGCCTCCTTAACGCGCCGAGGGGCACATAGCCGCCCATCTCTGCATTGCCTTCGTAGGACGCTGTGCCGAGGTACCGCCCAAACTTGTTGACCGTACCAAATTGGGGATCATCGGCGTTGAGAGGCGTCGTCTGCATTGCGAGAGGATGAAAGTAACCGGCAATCTCCCCGTGAGTCGCTGTGCCGCCGGACTTCGTCACAATCTGCACAATCCCGCCGCTTGCATGTCCATATTGCGGCTCGAAGCCTCCGGTCTTCACCTGCACTTCCTTGACGAAGGACTGATTGATGCCGGATCCCAAAGCTCCATACGACCGCGCCCATACACCCAAGCCTCCAAAAGCGGGGTCATTAATCGAAACACCGTCCGCCACGTAAGAGTTCTCAAGCCCACTCGAACCGGAAATCGAAGGATTGTTACCGCCCGTCTGGATACCGTCTACGGCTCCTGGACTGAGGTAAAACAGGTTGGCTACGCCGCGCTGAACCGGTATGTTCTGGAACATCGTATCGGCAATTGCGGTTGTGACCGCGGAAGTGGAAGTGTCCACGGTGACCGACGCCGCACTGACTTCCACGGTCTCCGAAATCTGGCCGGCTTCCAAGATGACTTCGACGCTGGTGGTCTTGTTGATGAGAAATAGATACCGGGAATTAGGGTTGAGAATAAAAAAGAGCCTTCCTCGGTGGTCGTCTGAGTCAGGCTGCCGATGGGCCCGGTAATGGTCACCTGGGCGCCGGGGACCAGCGTCTTTGTAGAGTCATAAACCAAGCCGCTGAGATTGCCGCGTGCTGAACTTTGGTCCTGCGCAAATGCCGATGGATAGAAGGTTCCTCCTAGCACCAACACGAGAACAAAACAAAGGCATCGATTTCTCATGAAGCCGGTACTCCTTTCCGCTGTTGTTCGAGCCATGAGGATTTGAGTTGAGCCTGCGATCGAAACCCGAAAGCAAGAGCCAGCTACGTCCATTGCCCGCACGCAAAACCCCTCCGTAAGCAATGCACAAAATTTACCAAAGATTGAGATGAATTGAGCAACGGTAAATCTATTAGATTCAATTATCTATGCCAAACTGCTGCAAAAGTCGGAAAGGGCTCCGGCAGAAAGCTTATCCGTTTTCTCGTATTGTATGTGGAAATATGGATTCTTAAGGACAAAGGCTAGTTCTAGAACCTCCTTGACCTCCCACTTGTCAGTAAAAACTCCGCGATCAATCTCTCAAGGGATCGGCTGCCGATAAATCCTTCGCTTTCTGGGTCAGTTCCGCCGCTTTCTGGCTCCTCCCCATTTCGCTGTAATATTGGGCCAAAGCCAGATAGAGAGGACTTTCCCCGGGACGTGACGCCAGCGCCTTTTCAAGGACAGAGATTGCTTGCGGTGTTTTTCCGTTCTTCTCCAGGCTGGTTGCGATGCGCAGAAGGGTTTCGGAATCGGTACGATCGCTAACCCCCACATCCGAATACAGGCTCACAACCGCCGCGTAATCCCGCTTTGCATAGTAAGCGTCGACGAGCCGAGCCCGGGCAATTTCGTTGGCGTGGCCTAGTTGCAGTGCGCGCCGAAACCAAGCGCGGGCCTCATCAAATTGACCGAGCACCCAATAACAGAGGCCCCTCTGCTGATCCAGCACACCGCTTCCGGCATCTTGCGCAATTCCAGGCTCAACTACGTCCCAAGATTCTGGAGCAGGCGGCGTATCGAGAATCTTGAAGTTTAATGTGCCAAAACTGCTTTGTTTGGTTTCCGGGTCGGTTACGGAAACCGTGAGGATGTAGTTTCCGCCGTTCTGTTGATCGAGAGAGAGCTTCTTTCCGGTTACCAGAGAGCCAGCCGAGTCGAATTCCTCCATGCCGACTTCTTCCCTAATCTCTTTGGCGCTGCCCGGAGCGGCGGGCCTGCCAAAAGCATATTGCACCGCCAGTTTCTTTCCCAGATTTTGGCGCGGGTCTTTGGCAGGTGCCCAGATTTGATACATCACTTGAAGATTCGTTCCTGGTCCAAAAGTAGGGTTCGTTTCCGCAAGGGGTGTAAATTGCACTCCGCCAACGGTAAAAGGCATCCCGTCGGCCAAGCCAGGGTCGGCTTCCTCCGCGGTTCGGAAAGGCAGCAAGCTCGACACCACCATCCCCTGTTTTGGCGGCGCAGGAATTTCGACTTCGCAGGTGGTGTGGTAGGAAGTCCTTTGAGTCCATTCGGTAAACTGGAAATCTAGGTAATATTTTCCGGGAGGAAGCGGGAGAGTCCCTTCGTAACCAAACACTTTGTCTTTCACTGTGTCGAAGCGAGCTTTGGTGATGGAATGCGTGAGTTTTTTTTCTTGCGTAAAGATGGGCCGATGGTCTTTGCCAAGCACTGCGACGCGCACTTCGACGGCATAGGAGTATCGTCCATCCGATTCCGCGTTCATGCTCAAATCCTTCGGACTGTGAAGGCGGAGAGCATAGTCGAGCCTAGTCAGCCCGCGGGAATCCCGGGCCGGGAAGGTCACGATGTCCAAATTGCGGCCTTCCAGGAGGAGCCGAGAGCTGACACTTTCCTTCAGCGTTCTCCTCCGAAGAATGTCCTCCCGATTGGCCGGCAGATTGGCTAGGTTCTTGATGCTGTTCAGCAGGATGTCGGATTCCAGGCTGACGGTTCCCGTAGATTCATCCACGGGCTCATCGGGCAAGAGACTTAGCGAAACGCGCGCCACTTCAGGGCCAGCGGACTCCTGGATCATCTTGAGTGCCGCGGCACGCGAATTCACGGCCTCGACACCAGTGGCCAATTTGTCGGGGCCATCCATATAAGGACTATAGAAGCGATAGTCCCCGCTTCCCGCGCGCTGATAAAACATCACATAAAAGAACGGTGGCAGAGCCGGAGTCGGGCTGCTGTAGAACCAGATCTCAATCGGGTATAAATTAGCGGAATTTCGGAAAACCTCCTTTTGTTGGGGCGGTCCCAGTGTGATGTAGGTGCGTCCGCGGTCGGTGCGCCAGCCCTCTTCACCGGATCCGATACCAAATCGCGCGTTCGCAAAGGCGATGCGCTGGTAGATTTCCTCTTTGTAGGAGTTGGATGGTGAGCCGGGATTGGGGTTGCGAATTTCCCAAAAGTCTTCGATGAACTTGTCACGAGCTTCGTTTGTGGTCAGCCGCAAGAACGCGTCTTTTTCGTCTTTTGTGATGATATAAGCTACGTCATGCTCCAGCCATTCACGATAACTTTTCTCGAGTTTCTGTTTTTTCTGGCCGTGGATGGGCTGTTCATAACAGAGCAGGGCAATTGCCAGCACCGCTAGCGCTCTGAAGAAAACGATACGCGCCCTGTTCAGCCCGCACCCATACATTAGAGTCCTCTTCTCTCTCGAGCGTCCAGCTAGGACCTGTTCGCGTTCCGTCCCGGTAGACCGATGGAATTGTACCTTCGTGAATGATTGGAAGTCACTCGTACCGGAGGGCGTCGACCGGATCGAGCCGGGCAGCTTTCCACGCAGGATAGACTCCGAACACCACGCCAATCAGCGCGCAAAGTGTCAGCGCCGTGACCACCCAGAACAAGGACAACACCGCTGGAAAATGCACTCCGTAACGAAGGAGCACGCTGAGTCCGGACCCGAACAGCACGCCAATGACCCCGCCGACGGCGCTTAACGTCACCGCTTCGATCAGAAATTGCGCGAGAATATTGCTCCGCTTCGCACCGATGGCCTTCCGGACGCCGATTTCCCGCGTTCGTTCCGTTACCGAAACCAGCATGATGTTCATCACCCCGATGCCACCGACGATCAGCCCGACCGAAGCCACCGCGAACATCAGCAGGAAGATCAGCCCGCTGATTTTGTTCCAGAGATCGAGAAAATAGTCGGAGGTAAACAAGGCAAAATCGTCCGGCTTGTTGTTGGCGAGCCGCCGCTTGCGGCGGAGGAGATCGCGAATTTCCTCGACCGCCTGGCTGACCTGCGCGGGGTCGCTGGCTTTGGCAAAAATCACGTAGTCCTTTTGATTGGGATAGAGTTTCCGCAAGGAAGTAACCGGCATGACCGCAATGTTGTCTTCGGGATTGGAGCCGCCGGAAATGCCCTGACGCCGCTTGTCCATCGTGCCAATGACGGTGAAAAGCTGCCCATCGATGACCACTTCCTGGCCGGGGGCCTTCCCAGCTCCCCCCGGAAACAGCAGGTTGGCCGTGTCAAACCCAAGCAGCACGACGGGCGCGCGGTGCTCCGTATCCGTATCGTTAAACTCTCGGCCGTGAATCACTTTCATGTCAAAGATTTGTGTGATCGATGGCGAATTGCCCTGGAGAATGACGTTCGTCGCGCGGTAAGCGCCCCGCCGCACGTTGGCCGTGCCGGACCCGAACTGCGGCTGGAAGATCCGCATCGATGGCGAAGCCGCCGCTACGTGCGGAAGCCGCGCCATATCGTCGGCCCATTCCGGCTGCAGCTCTTTGCGTGTGAACCATTCGCTCGGAGGCCGCGACAGCGAGGCCCAGGGAAAGCGGTACGCAATAATTGTGTCCGAACCGAGCTCGCGGATGCCGCCGAGAACATTTTCGTTGAGCCCGTTGATGACCGAGCTCACGGTGATCACCGTGGTGATGCCAATGACGATTCCGAGGATAGTCAAAGCCGAACGCAGAGCATTCTTGCGAAGCGTATCGAAGGCCAGCAGCACCTCTTCGCGAAACTTCAGCGCGCTTTCTTTGCGAATCCGCAAGCGCAGCGGCAGCGCCGTGGTTTGCGGAAGAATTTTGCCGAGTGTGGCCATAGGTGTCGGTGTCTATTCCGATCGAAGCGCTTCGACGGGGTCGAGCCTTGCCGCCTTGGAAGCAGGATAGGTGCCGAAGAAAAGCCCCACGCTCAGCGCTACGGCAAGGCCGCTCAGCACCGACCAAAGCCGAACGGCGCTTGGCAGAGGCGTCACCCAGGAAACCACCGCTGCGACCAGCACGCCGAGAAGCACGCCCAGTGCGCCGCCAATCACGGCAATGGTTGCAGATTCGATCAGAAACTGCAGCAGAATGTCGGCCCGTCGCGCGCCTACCGCTTTGCGCATACCGATCTCGCGCGTGCGTTCCGTGACGCTTACCAGCATGATGTTCATGATCACGATGCCCCCGACTACCAGCGAGATCGAGGCGATTGCAATGGTGACGGCGAAAAACGAGCTGCTGATGTCTTTCCAAAGCGACAAGAAGGAGTCGCTCGTCTCAATCGCGAAATCGTCTTTGGCGTGGTACCCGAGGTGGTGACGCCCGCGCATGATTTGGCGAACCTCATCTACACTGGCCTGAATGGTGGTGGCCGAACCCGCGCGCGCGGTGATGCGCAGCGAAGTCTGCTGGTTGCCATACTCCTTGTTGTAGGTGCTCAGCGGCAGGATGATCCAGTTGTCCAAAGAATTTCCCAGCGCGGAGCCTTCCTTTTTTCCGACGCCGATCGCCTGGCAGGGAATGTTGTTCCAGCGAACCTCCTTTCCCAGCGGGTCGACGGTCGGCAATAAGTTTTCCACAACGTCTGTTCCAATCACGCAGACCGGCGCGGCGCTGCTGAGGTCTGTTTCTGTCATGTGCCGTCCGGCGACAAGATCCACGTCGTACAATTCGGCCATTTGCGGCGTCCATGCGCGAAGATTGGTGTCCTTCAGCGAGTTCAGCCCGCTTTTCACCTCCACGCGGCCGCCGAGCGAAGCGCCGATCTCTTTGCAGCTTTTGCACTGTTCGCGCACCGCCAGAAAATCATCGTAGGTGAGGCGCTTGCGCTTCTGGAATTCCAGCCAGTCGTCGACGTTGGTGATGATGGAGGGCTGCTTGGACAAACCAAAGACGTCCGCTCCCAGCCGGAACACCCGCGTAGCCACGTATTGATTCGCGCCGTTAATCAAACTCACCACAGCTATGACCGCGGACACGCCGATGACCACCCCAATCAGTGTGAGGACACTCCGCAGCTTATGCGCCCACAGGCTGGAGGTGGAGATAACCACCGCCTCGGAAAAGTTCATCGTCCTGCGCGACCGCAAAGCGGGCGGCGACGCCTGTGGATTAGGCTGAGCCGAGGCCGGCGTTGTTGGATCTGGCATGGGTCTGGAGAGGGGACAAAAATATCCCTCATCCTAACATACGCGTGGCGGAACATCGGAATTACGCAGTTTCGTTCCGAAGAGATGCGGGGAAGTTCGCTGCTAGCCCTGGTGGCGGATGCGTTCGGCGAGTGAGCGTGCGCGTTGCCGTGCGATATCCACAAACTTTGGGTCGCCCGCAATCTGCTCCAGCATAGGAAGTAGGCGTTTCGGTTCCGGGAGCAGGCTGCGGTTCAAATCCGATTCGAATTGCAGCAGCGCATCATTGACACCCAGCCGGTCATACTTCATCCGCCGGGTAATCAAGTCGGCGTTTTCCTGCTGTCGCGCCAGACCCTCGAAAATCTGCAGCAGCTGCGACGCCCCCGGGTTCATCGTGTAATTGAATTTCGCTTCGTGGACTTCCGCGCCGCAGTCCCACTGAAATGTCTTTTCTCCCAGGTAGGCAATCTTGCGGTGTACGTCGAGGTCCTGCCCCTGAAAATGCTTCAACTCCGCTGCCAGCAAAAACATTTTGCTGCGCAACAGAGCGCCGACCTGGAAGGGCGACGCGCCGGCCTCCTCGTCGAGTTGGCGGATTTCGTACGAAGCCAGATCCGAATCCTCGCGCACGTTGATTTCGATGAATTCGGGGGAACTGCCCTTGAAAACCCGCCGAAACTTCAGTTTTGCCTCGCAAGCCGCTGGTGTGGAAAGCGCGGAACCTGCCAGCAAGCAAGCCGCTCCCGCCAACAAGAAGAACCGCAAGAAGAACGTTCTCGTCATTACATTTGCCTGCAATCACTCAACACGCAGATAGGATGCGCGGCGCCCGGCCACGCGTTGCGCGGTCCATTCGAATGGGGGTTGCCGCGCTTCCCGAGCCCGTTGTTGCCGCCAGGGACCGCGGTTTTGCAAATGCTTTGTCCGTCGGTAAGCCGAAGCGCCGCCGCGCCTGCTCTATTTGCAGATGGCACAATGCCACGGCCAGCGCGTCCGCCGCGTCCGGAGGCTCCGGCGTTGTGCTCATCGCTAGGATGGCGCGCACCATAATTTGGATTTGCCGCTTGTCCGCGTGCCCATGACCCGCGATTCTGGCTTTTATTTCCCGAGGCGCATAACTATGAACTTCCACACCATGCTGCGCCGCGGCCAAGAGCACCACGCCGCGCACTTCGGCCAACCGCAGCGCCGTTTTCACGTTCAACGCAGAAAAGATGCTTTCCACCGCCAGGACGTCCGGCGCAAATTCCTCAATTAACCCGCAGAGCCGCGAGTGCACTTCTTGCAGCGCCGCGCCTTCCCCGTTCTTGCGCGTGTTGGCCGCAACTTTCAGCGCTCCATAATGCAGCATCCGGCAGTGCCGCCCGTCGCCCTCCACGATTCCGTAGCCCGTGGGTCCGGCTGCGGCGGGGTCAACTCCCAAAACGCGCATCCAACCTTCCGATGTCCCATTTTCCCTCGAAGTTGTTGGCGCATTCATGGCCACAATTTTACGGCGAACGCCTCGCTCTCGCCACTTCTTTGTAACCTCTCTGCCTCATGCCTCGGGCTTTAGCGGCGAAGTCGCCTATAAATAAAAATGGCCACTGCCTTTTCGCAATGGCCGCACCAAAAATCCGAAAAAGTCCAAAATGCGAAGGCCTCTAGTGCGCGCCCACCGCCGCCTGAATCTCCGATTCGTCGATGTCGAAGTTCGCGTAAACGTGCTGCACGTCGTCGTGTTCTTCCAGCGCTTCCACCAGCCGCACCATTTGCACCGCCTGCGGGCCGGTCAGCTTGATGTAATTCTGCGGCACCATGGCAATTTCCGCCGAAGCCGGCTTGATTCCTGCCTTCGTCAGCGCATCCTTCACCTTCTCTAGCGCTTCCGGCGGTGTCACGATGTACCACGACGAGCCGTCGTCCTTCAAATCCTCTCCGCCTGCATCCAGCACCAGGTCCAGCAGCTTGTCTTCGCTGGCCGCTTCCTTAGGAACCGTAATTTCGCCCTTGCGGTGGAACATCCATCCCACCGCGCCCGCTTCGGCCAGGTTCCCGCCGTTCTTGCTCATCACGTGGCGGAACTCGCCCACCAACCGGTTGCGATTCGTGGTCACCGCCTGAATCAACATGCCCACGCCGCCCGGCCCGTAGCCTTCGAAGGTCACTTCCTCGTACTGCTCGCCTTCGAGCTGCCCCGTGCCGCGCAAAATCGCGCGCTCGATGTTGTCGTTCGGCATGTTCTCGTTTTTCGCTGCAGCAATGGCTGTGCGCAGGCGTGGGTTGGAGTTCGGATCGCCTCCGCCGATGCGCGCGGCAATAGTGATTTCTCGAACGATTCTCGTGAACGCGCGGCCGCGCTTGGCGTCGGTGGCCGCTTTCTTATGCTTAATGGTGGCCCATTTGGAATGCCCGGACATATTGAATCCCCATTTTTTCGCGTGACCCGGCGCTGGCCTGGGCCATCGATGAATGTAATTTCGCGCCGCAATGGTCGTCGCACAAAGCCGCCCATTCACGGTCGCGCAAAGGAAACGACACCAGTGCGGAATCTTTCGGTGAACCGCAAACCCCTGCGGAACTGCCTTAGTCTAGCATACCCGCCCCCCTTCCGAAACGGGGTATACAGATCTGTATAACAAGTGGGTGTTCTTGCGGAACGAGGTCAACCAGGGTAAGGCTGCCGCGATTCCGCACAGCGCTCCAGCGCGCCACAGCCGAGCTTAGCCGTCACGCTTGCCGCCGATGAGTTACCGCGAAAGTCGTTTCCTGCGCGGTGATTAAAGTTATGAAGTTGCTTTGTCGCCTTGGAAGAACCAATGGACGCCATATTTGTCGGCAAGGTGTCCGTAGCTCCCAAACGGCATATCCCGCAAATCATCGAGCAGCTCTTTGTTTGCTCCTACTGCCAACTTGTCGAAGATTGCTCTCAGCTCGTTGTACCTCGCGCCGCTCATATACATCGCAACCGTGTTGCCCTGTCTCGGTGTTCGTGTGGGGTGGAGCCAATCTGTGGCAGAAAACTCAATGGCGCTGCTCTTCAGGTTGGCGTGAGCCACTTTGTGATGCTGCTCGGGCGGCATTTGGCCCTTCATGGGCGTGTCACCGACTCTGGTGATGGTCAGCTCGCCGCCGAGGCAAGACTGGTAAAACGCCATAGCTTCGGCGCAGTTGCCATCAAAAAGCAGGAAGGGTGTGAGATTCACCATGTTCGCTCCTCTCCATCGGTTCTCCAGTTTGTGCGGTTTGAGCTATCAGTCTAGCTGTACTCCTTTGGTCCGCCACTTTCGTATATATTCCCGTCGGAGTACGCAAAATGACCTGTCCCTAGCCAAAATGCTATCCGGCGCCAATGCCTTTAGAATCAGCGACCACCAGCTCAAATCCGAGCTAACGAGAATACAATGCAACAACGTTACATGCCTTGCGGCAGGGCGAAATAACAATTCGCCAGCCACAGGTCCAACAAGCTACGCAGGGACGGCGTTTTTTAAGGATTAAGAGCATCTGCGGCACAGCTGACTCGGCATAGTCCGGAACTCGACATAGTGGCTTCGAGCGGAGGCCGTTGCGCAAATAGAGTTTTTGGATTGGACTGAGGCGGATCGGCTCCGGCGCTGTGCCCAACGGCGCGTCCCGGAGAGCCTTCCTTCAGGACACCAACGGCGACGCAGTCTACGTCGTGGCAGAAGGCGAAGTCGTGTTGAATCGCTACCGCATCCTGAGAATTGGGAACAGGAGTGTCGAATTTGAAGAGATTTCCTCTGGACGCGCTGGCACGGCCTCCCTCGTCGAGGATTAACGCTACATCACCCAGCGGGGCACCGGCAGCTTCCATGCTTCGTACGCTCCCAAGCGGCGCAGATGAACCGTGGGAGCGGCGCTAAGGAATGGGGAGCTTGCGGGCAACAACTTTTGTTAGAGTTATCAACGTGCTACAACTTCGTTTTTTTGCGGACCGACCACACCACCTGTTTGATCGCGTCAATGACTACGTCGGGTCTGTTTTTGTTTGCAACTCCGCGTATTTGGAGGCCCGCTCCTCTGCCACCGCCGGAGGCGCTGGCCGAAGAGCCCCTGCTGCACTAACATCGACAAGTGGCTTGTCCCCGAACGAATAAATCTGGCCTTTAATGCTTGCGTCGGCCTGCGCGATGCAATCCAACATGTCAGCCATCGAAAGCGGATTGCCTTGTGCTTGTGCGCCCCACCAACGATGAAGGTCAATGTCACGAGCCGGCAGTTTGCTGAAGTTCGGGTCATCTGTCATTCCCAAGGCAATCCTGCCGGCGGGGGCGGAGGCTGGCGGCGGTGGCATCGGAGGTGTTGTTGTTGTTGCCGTCGTTGCAGGTGCTCCTGAGGCAGGCCGACGATTTATCATCGCAAATGCGTGGTCGATAAAAACGGCGCCTGCCACCTCGTCGGGGTATTGAGCCGCGTAGAGACGTGTGATCACTGCGCCGAGTGAGTGGCCCACTAGAACATATGGCCCCGCGATTCCAGCGTTTTTCAATGCCGTGTGTACTTCTTGGACTCGAAGCGCGCAGGAATCTTTCGGGCCTTTGTCGCTCCAAGCTGATCCTGAATGATCGTAAGCGCAGATTTGAGTGATTGCTGCAATCTCCGGCTGAACAAGGCCCCAATCGAACGAATAATCCGCGCCTAGAATGACAACCGTAGGACTCCCCGTTCCTGTGCAATATAGATGGACTCGATAGCCACCAACATCGAACAACTTGCCAAGAGGTGCGGGCGGGTTCTGAGCCGTATCCGCCTTTTGCGCTAGGGTCCCGACTGGAAGTACGCAAAGCAGGGCGAGGATAATGGTAAGGCACTTGCAGTAAACTATGTCCGACGTTGCGCTCAATGGTTGCTTCTCGCAGGTGGCTAGCATGCATTCCTCCCGTACTTCCATTCGGTGGGATTGTATCCCCACCGGTTTCGTTGCCCAACTAATGGATTGGCATGAAAGCAGACATAAGCTTATTGGGGTCCGCACAAACGTCACGCGAACGAAACAACGCAACGCACAAATACCGATAGCACACGCCGTTCTTACCTTCTAGGTTCGTAGCAGGACGACTCCGGTTTGCACCGGAGAGCGTTGAGCGTATGATTTGATGAGTATGCAAGCGGCATCTCCTATTCGGCGTGCGGCTGTTTTCTTCTGTGTGGTACTGGTGTTGCTCGCGGCATTGACACCAAGTGGTAGTAGCCTCCCGCTCGCTGTCCTCGTGACATTGTGCTTCTTCGTTCCGGTCGCGACATTTGTTTTCCTGCCACACGTTGACGAGCAAACTCAGCCGCAGCAAGCTTTCAAGCTACCTGCTTTCTCGCCGCGTCCTCCTCCCGCGCAGTAAGCCTCATCTACTTCAACGCATACAACTCTGTGACGCTTGCGGGCCGAGTTGTGCTCACCCGCAGAGTCGATCCGTGATTTCAGTTTCCCGGCTGGAGGGCCCTCCATGAAGCGCAAATGGCTAAAGGTGCTGATGTTGTTGATGATGGCAGGAGCGTCGTTTGGCAGTCCGATGAACCCAAAAGAAATCGAGGAACTCATGCACATCATGAACCAGACGAGGATTGAATTCACGCTGCCCGATGAAGACGACAAAGGAGACGGAGGCAAGACAGGTGCTCAGCGGGCAGCTATGAATCATCTCTTGGAACTGCGGAACGAACGGCGCTAGGCTAAGAGTCCCTCCTCTACTAAATCTATTCCCCCGGACGTTTCAATGTTTAGTGTTTTCCCTTCGCCTTCTCTGCTCTAAACTTTGCCCACCGCGCTTTCGTCGCTTTTGAAATCTTCGCTCTCGTAGCCGCAGACATTTTACGTTTCTTCCGGCCAATCCGTTTGCCGCTGCTGGTTACTCTACCGCCTAGAATCTTTATCGCTGCACGCACCGTGTCCGCCTGTTTTTGTAACTTCGCTTCTTCCCGCTTCAAGGCTGCTAAGATGTCCATGAATCCTCCCCGCCCGGTATCGTCTCACGTCCAAGACCTCGTGTTAAGCTGTGACTAATGGTTGCCAGACTCCGAAGACGCACGCATGATAGCGTGCTAAACGACCGTAGTTTTCACCATGCCTGCCCAAACCCAGTGAGGAGTTCATGGGTCATCCAGCAAGTGAAGTACTGGGACGACGGGACTTGATTTCCGGTTATCCGAAGTTACCACTGAGACTGATTGAGGTGCTTGAAACGTGTATCGCCAGAGTCAAAACATTAGTCTTTCTGGATTCTCGGTGTGGCGATTGGCAGCTTCTTCCAACTTGCCCATCAACAGACCCGTTTCTTCGAGATGTTTCCCTAACGGGATACTCTCGGTTCGGACGAATGCAAGAAGCATCACTTCTGGGGTCAGCAAAGGAAGAATCTTACCCCGCCAAGAAACCTTGTGAGGCGTTAATTTCTCACCTGTCTCAAACAATAGTTTCCAATCAGGGGACCATTTAAACCTCGCATCGTAAAAATGCTTCGATAATTTGCCAACTCTCGTAACGTGTATTCCAAAGGGTAGCCGCCAGCGTCTCGAAGCATTTTCCGTTTCTTGCTGCCATCTTTGCCACGTCAACCAGCGTGGCTCGCTCCAATCGCAATGTTCCGCAACAAAATCTTCAAATAAGTCTGGACTGGGCCAGAATTTGGACACTCTTTCTAGATTGGCAATATAGATGCCAGCCAGCAAATCTGAGGGAACCAATTCATCGCGCCTTTTGCAGAAGGCGACAAGCGTGGCCCACCGAAGGTGGCGAGTATCCATATGCGTAATGAACGAAAAGCTCTGTGGAACTTGCGTGGTTTTCGAAGACCGCATGCACTGGTTCCTCCCATCCACGGCTCCAGTCCGAAGAATTCTAAGAACGGAGTATAGGCCAATCCGGGCGGAGCAGAAAAGTGGCACGCAGTACCAGCGTGACTACAAAGCGGACAACACAATCAGCCCCATTCAGAATCATGAAGACCGCCCAGAGGCGCATAAACCACAGGTAATTCCGAAATCGCTCGCGTGACCACGCCGGCAAAGCCGTTGGCCATCTCCATTGCGGCCAGAGGTTGCCTGCGGCAATCGAGAAGCAATTCATTGCGATGGCAACCTTGCGGTCAAAGACCAAAGCAAGAAGTCCGATGGTGAGAACAAGCGAGGGGAAAGCCAAATCCATGCTCCAATGCTACTACTGATTGGTCAGGGCCTGAAAACGATAGCGGTTACCGGAGAAGTGGGTCCCGCCACCGTCGCTGAGAGCAGTCAACTGGGAGTTGCGAAAGGAAGTTACGCGGGTCCAAGTGTTGGAAGTCTAGTGGACTCTCTTTGATGAGTTCTGCTGGTCCCAAAGCCAGCGCGGCCAGCGTTGCAACCTCTTTGGAAGGTACCGAATCATGTGTTTGTCGGTGAGAGGACTCGGCCACAGCAGCAGGCGCAAGGTAATCAAACCCACGACGAAGACGAAGACAAGAAAGCCGTGCCACATGGCTTGAGTCTACCACCGTTTCCTATGAAACCCAACTCGAAGCCCATCTGACCATCTGACCACCATCTGAGGATTACGTCATATGCTGCATTCAACGCAAACAGATTGTTGAGACCCAAGTCCAAGTCAGTGCCCGATTAACGCTGGCCGGGGTTACCGGACATCTCTAACAATGCCGTCAAACTCGTTTGAATTACAGCGACGAGCTTGCGCGTCGGATGTTCAAACAGTGCGCAGCAAGGTGCCACCCGCGTTCTTTCTGAGTAGAATGGGCATCACCCAAGGCACCGAAATGGCGTTCATCTGGCGCATCGCTTGGATATCGCTCTTCTTCTTCCCAGCCCTGTTGCACGCGCAAGAGGTCAAATACCTCGACCTCAGTTCCACGCAGCAGCGCACGGAACTCCGCCATCCCCCGTCGCCGCCCTCGGAGTGCAACGGGGGCGGGTGCATTGGTGGTGGCATGGGCGGTGGGAGCGTCGCAGACGGTGCGCCCGACCAGCGCGATCCGCACGCGCTTGGCGTTTACTTGTTGCAAGTCATTCCAACTGAAATCCGACCGGATGAGCCGTTCGACCCCGAGTTCAAAATTTTGAATACTGGGCGTGTTCCCATCGAACTGCCCATCCACCCGCACCTGTCCGACCTGCAACCCGCCGATGAGTCGGTTGCGTTCAGTTATTTCAGCTTTGCGCTGGTCGTCCAAGGAGAGAGCGAGCCTGAATCACAAGGCTCCTATGTCCCTGCTCTCGGCTTTGTCGAGCTATATGGTTCGCATGAACACGATGGGACGATGATCGAACTGAGACCCGGCGAATGGATTCGCGTCAGGGCGACTTTGAAACTCCACACTTGGCCCGCCGAGGCAGTGTGTGCGCGTCTCCGGGGAGGCTTTTGGCTGCGGAAGAATACTTACCGCCCGCAGCCGGGTGGCGCGTTCACAGACGCACAAAATCTCTATCCGAACACCGCTCCCACCCCCTCGATCCCGGTGCACTTTTTGCGGGCGTCGGCTGCCGCCCATCCAAAGAAGTAGCCTCCTGCCCCACTCTCCCGGCCCAACGGCATTTTGGCTAAGTTATTGAAAGTTCGTTCTGGTTAGAAAGGGTGTTTCCGGGGGCGTCGGAGGCCTCCGGAATCTGTTGGTATTGTGGAGTTTACTGAACCTGATTTTTCCAATTTTTATGGGATTTCGGCGGTCTGGAGACTGAAGGTTTTTGACCATACCACTCGGTCAGAGAGTGTTCAGGAGATATTTCTACAATCCGCGTCGTTGACGCACCGCATCAGGCCGCGTATATCTATGGTTATGCCACGACCAAAAACCTCGGCGACCAGAACCAAAAATCGTTTTGCTGTGGATGCAAAGGTTTTGATTACAATTCCGGGCATTACCGGTGTTGTGACTCAGCTTGATGATGAGCCAAGTTCCTTGGGTGAATACATGCACACAGTTAGAACGGAGCACGGGGAGCGGCGTGAACTTGGATGTAGCCTCGAACTAATCCCAATAGCAGTGACAAATTCGGGACCAGCATTTGCTCCCGCGTCTTCGACTAACATTCACATCGAACACATGGAAAACTCGGCGTTCGTGCAAGGCAGTCCGGGGGCGTCGATTAACCTGACGTTCGACATCAACAGCCAAGAGTTCAAGAACTTTGTGACGAACCTTCGTGAGCTAGTGACGGGGGCAAACTTATCGGAGGCGCAGCGGTCAGAAGCCGTTGCGGATTTTGCCACGATTGATGCGCAGATGAAGTCGCCGAAGCCCAAGACCGGCATCATTCGGGCAAGCCTTGAGTCCGTAAAAGCGGTACTCGAAAACGCGACTGGTAGCTTGATCGGCACTGCCGCCTACGCGGCACTCCTCTATTATCTCTCCCACTTGAAGCCATGACGCGCCAGCAACGCAGAGCGGAAGCGAGAGAAGCAGCCAAACTTCTTTTGGAGACCAGCAGATCGAGGCAGGCGTTCCGGTGGGATTACACTCTTGCTTTCATTGGTCTAGCCATCGGAATAATTCTTGTTATTGCTCCACCCAGAACGCCGACGGAGACAACGTTCTGGTTGGCAATCATGTTCGTTGCACTCGTGTATCCCGCGCTTCATCTCATCCGGGCGTTGCTACAAACCAGACTAAAGTGGATTCAGACTCCGAGCGCAATCTTTTTGTCGGCCGCGATGGCCTCCGCATTAGGTCATCAGGTCTGGCCGCCGATACGTCGCCATACCCTGAGCGAAAAAGAGCGTGCTTTATTTGAGAAACCACTGTCCGAACAAAAGGAACCGCGTGAGGAAATACAGATCGTCTGCGCTCAAGGTGACGAAGCGGCGTGCGTTTACGCCGCTCAGTTCGTGAATATATTTAGAGAAGCGGGGTGGAAGGTTCGGGACAACCACGTAGAGCCCGTTCGGATGAACAATCCTACTGCGGGAATAGTTTTGTTTAGGCACGGACGAGGAAAACCCGATACTGACAACTGGCGCTCGGGGGTTTGGACCGCCTTGACAGCAAGTTTGATTGACACGCGGCAAGCATTCGCGAACATCGGAATAGAACCGGAATCAGGCAGTAATCCTGAACTGCCGGAGGGAGTCGTTTCTATCTATTTCGGATTAGAGAAAGAAAACGAGGGTGAGCCGACCAACTTCACGAAAACGATGAAGAAGTTGGGACAACAGTGGCGGGGTGGGCCAGTTCCGACATCGGAATGAGCAGTTATTGTGGGACGCTGACTCTTGTTGTCAAGTCATCCACTGGTCTCTGGGCCGAATTCACTGTCTCTTTCTCTCTGTTCTTTTCTCTTCGTGCCAATCGCCTGTGGTCTGTTTCAGACCAGAGAGAGTTCTTTGTTCTGGCGTCGTAGATCGTGAGTATTAGTTGAGGGTCAATAATCTGTGCGCTGTGTACCTGAGTGGTGTTGTTGTAAGTGTTTGTCGAACTCCAGACGCGGGTGCCCTTGTCCTCAACACGATAAGATAGTTCAACGATTAGGTCTGCTTCTTCCGGTGAACCCACGATTTCATATTTGCCCCACTCCTTCATCTTGGAATAGAAGGCGTCATAGGCAAAATTACTACCGCCGCCATTTGAGAGGAAAATCTTCTTGGCATTCACGATTACGGCAGGCAGAGGTGCCACGGGCACATCTTTCTTTTTGTCATTTGCGCCTCCGACGCCCGGCGACAACAAGATTGCACCCAAGACTAAAGAGATGGCGATGTTTCGCATCGGCGGCTCCATTCTTGACGAATTTCAAACGCAGGCGGGGAAACGCACCTAACTGAGTCTATCCCCGATGCGGCAATAGTGTGTTACATAATTTGGGTAAGTTGTCCGCCTTGCGCTGTTAGGACTCTACAAAGCTCCGAGAATCTAACCTGTGGCTGGCGAATTGTTGTTTCGACCATATTTCCTTAGGATTTCCCT
>QHYJ01000042.1:0-25148 GCA_003223255.1 Acidobacteriota bacterium
TGGAAGCCAAGTACGCGCGCGCGAAAGAGCGCGAGCCGAGGCATGAGTTGTATCTGGCGGACGGCGCCGACGTGCTGTTGGTGGGATTTGGAATCGTATCCAGAGTACCGCGGACCGTGGCGGAAGCCGCGCGCAAAGAAGGCATGAAGGTGGGAGTATTCCGTCCAATTACGCTCTGGCCTTTTCCTGAGCGAGCATTGCAGGAGGCCACCGCGGACGTCGACCGCGTCATGGTGGTGGAGTTGAGCAATGGTCAAATGGTGGAGGATGTGCGGCTCGCGTTGAACGGCGAAGTTCCCATCGAGTTTTACAGCCGCGTAGGCGGCAATGTGCCTTCCGTGGAAGAAGTGCAAAAAGTGCTGGCCGCGCGCCCGGCCCTAACTGCTTGAAACGAGGACCAGCATGGCAGAAGAGAACGGACTCAGTCTTCTGGATATAGAACCTCGGACCGCGGAGTATGAAATCGCGCAGGCCAAGTCGCCGGTGTTTTATGACCTCTACGAGCGCAAGTCCGAGCTAAGACATCAAACGCATTACTGTCCCGGTTGCGGCCACGGCGTAGTTCACAAGCTGATTGCCGAAGCTCTCGAGGATTTGGGTTTGCAAGACAAAACCATCTTGGTCAGTCCGGTGGGTTGTTTGGTTTTCGCTTACTCTTATTTTGATGTTGGCAATGTTCAAGCAGCGCACGGCCGCGCGCCCGCGGCAGCCACGGGAATCAAGCGAGCTTGTCCCGACAAGATGGTTATCTCGTATCAAGGCGATGGCGACTTGGCTGCGATTGGCACGGCGGAAATCGTGCATGCTGCGAATCGCGGCGAAAAAATCACCGTTTTCTTCGTGAACAACGCCATTTATGGCATGACTGGCGGGCAGATGGCGCCCACTACGCTGGTCGGCCAAAAAACCACGACCTCCCCCTGGAGCCGCCGCCCCTCGAACGAAGGTCGTCCGGTACATATGGCCGAATTGCTTTCCATTCTGGAAGCACCGCTTATATCGAGCGCGTGGCCCTCTCCGACAACAAAAACATCATGAAAGCGCGCCGGGCGATTCGCAGGGCGCTGGAAATTCAGCGCGACGGCATTGGCTTTTCCTTTGTCGAAATTTTGTCGCCTTGTCCGACCATCTGGGGGATGGACCCTGTACCGGCGCGGAAATGGGTTGCCGAACACATGATTCCGGTTTTTCCGCTGCAAGTTTTCCGCGATCGCAAACCTGAGCCTGTCGCTGAAGCAGTTCCTCCGCAACGCCCTCTTGCGGAAGTCTTAGGCCTCCAAACTGCGGAAGTGATGGAACCGGGAGAAAAATCGGTTCGCGAGCACAGCTTCAATCGGTTGACGGTGAAAATTGCCGGTTTTGGCGGGCAGGGAGTCCTGCTGCTCGGGCAATTGTTGGCCGAGGCTGGCATGCGGGAAGGCCTGGAAGTAAGTTGGCTGCCTTCGTATGGACCGGAGATGCGTTCGGGCAGCGCGCATTGCCACGTCTGCCTTTCCAGAGAGCGCATTGGTTCGCCGTTGATTTCGCACCCGGACGTCCTGATCGCCATGAACAAAATTTCCCTGCGCAAATTTGCCGGGACGGTCCGGCCGGGCGGGCTCATCCTTTACAACGGCAGCACCGTTCCAGCCGATCTCGGCTCTCTGCCTTCCGAGATCCTTTGCGTGCCGGCGTCTGCGATCGCCGACAAACTGGGGTCGGCGAAAGTTGCCAACATGGTTTTGCTTGGCGCACTTCTGGAGAATCTTGGCTGCTTGCAGCCTGCGACAGCACTGGCTGTTCTTCAAACGAAGACGAGCAAAGTAGCTTTGTTGGAGGCTAACCGCAAGGCCTTGGAAGAAGGGAGTAAATTCGCGCGAACGGATTCGCAGGTTTGCGAAACATCATCGCCCGTTATCCAGTGAGCTGGTTGGTGGAGTTCGATACCGATGTCTGCGGAATTTGAGACGTGAGAGTTTGGTGCCCGAGAGAGGACTCGAACCTCCACGACCTTGCGATCACTAGCTCCTGAAGCTAGCGCGTCTGCCAGTTCCGCCACTCGGGCACGAGTGAGAAAAATTGGTTCGGACAGAGCGAACCAGAGTTACAAGGCCATTTCAATTTTGCCCGCGGGGTTCTGCTTTGTCAACGCGATGTGGTTTCGCGCGCCAAAGACGGCTCGAGATGGGGGGAGTGTGCATGGCAATGGGGGTTCTAGGGGCTTTGGGTGTGAATCCGTTTTCGCGATAGTTAACCCTAGAAATTTCCATTTGCGGTGCTATACTCCCCGGCTAGAAACACGCAACAACCCCCATGCCGGCTACGGTCCGGCCGGCACTGC
The DNA here is from genome assembly GCA_003223255.1 of Acidobacteriota bacterium. Classification (GTDB taxonomy): domain Bacteria; phylum Acidobacteriota; class Terriglobia; order Acidiferrales; family UBA7541; genus Acidiferrum. The sequence goes on from QHYJ01000042.1 coordinate 2,321, forward strand.
GGGCCGGTTCGATCGGGAGGTTGCCATGGATAACACGCTTACGCCCCCTGTCTTTTATCTGTTGATTGCCTGGGGTGCCGTCACCGCTGTCTTCATCCTTCTGCTCATCTGGCGCGGCGTTTTGTCGAGCCACGAAGACGATCAGATCTTCCTGGACGCGGCGGAAGAGCATATGGCCAAGGAGCAGCGCGAATTGGTTGCCAAAATCAGTACGCTGTCACGTCCTTTGCTGATTACCGGCATCCTCTCAGGCGCGCTTCTGCTGCTTGCGGGCGGGCTGTGGATCTACGAAGGCCTTAAGCAGAATTTCTGAAGCCCCCTGTCTGTAAGTGGCCGCCGGATGGCCAGCTAGAACCCGTTTGGCTTTGCGGGTGCTTGCGGTGGTGTAGTGGTGTTTGCGGGAGAAGGCGGCTGCGGTCCTGGCGACAAGGAAGTGTGATTGTGCACAATGAGCCACCGATTGTCCCGCTTCTCCAGTACGACTGTTGTTTGTCCTCGCGAGAATACCGTCTGCCCGTCTACTTCGGCTGAAAAGTCCCACTGGTAGCAGGCCCAGCCGGTGTTGCCATTCGCCCTTATGTAGGTGTTCGAACGATCCATGCGCACGCGCTCCATCCGCGCGCGCTGTTGCTGGTAGATGGTGGCGTAATTCGCCCAGCCAATGACTGGGGGCGCCCAAGAACCGTTCACCATGGAAACGTCGTCGGCATACGTGGAGTGCAACTTCTCGATATCGCCCACCTGCCATGCGCCCAGCATCTCCGAGAGCTGGTAATCAATCTGCTGCTCATCGGTCAGAGGCACGACGGTCTTCGAATTGTCTGTGGCCTTCGTCTCGTCTTTTTTCTTCTTCTTTTCTTTCTGCGCCGCTGCGGAGGAAACGTTTGCCAGGAGCAAGACGGCGGCCAGCGGGAACATTATGGCCTTCCCTAACTTCCGCCCGGGATGGCTGATTCCGAACTGTTTGTTCATGCGTGTTTGGATCCTCTGGAGCAAGAGGATAGCATGCTCAGTGACGACGAACTTGCGCGCGGCGCTTCCGTGTTCGGTTGATTACTTCGCTCGCGTAGCGCTGAGCAGGTTGACAAACAGCCGAAATGCGCCAGGAACGCCATCGGGCAATTGCCGGAAGAATGCCAAGCCGGTGTAAATGTACGTGCCCTTGCCGTAGTGCGCGTAAACTAGTCCGCCATCGAGGTCGGGCTCGCTGGGATCATGCATTGCCAGCACCGCCGTGTACTTCGGATCGAATTGCGTCCAGAAGTAGAGACCGCGCTCTTGCACCCAGCCTTTGAAATCGTCCTGCGTGATCTTGTTCGGCGTGTTGAGCAGGGGATCATTAGGCTTCAGAAACTTCACCGGAGAATTCTCGTCGGTGATGCGCGGAAGCGGCCGCGGCGTCGGCGCGGCGCCGTCTTTCGCGGGCGGAAGCGGAGGCGAGATCAGAGCGGGATACGGCGCAGGTTCCAGTTTGTCCCAGATGAAATCACGATTGTATTGCACGACGAGCGTGCCGCCGTTCGCCACGTAATCCAGCAACCGCTGGTTGGCCCCGGAAAGCTCGGAGCGCAATTCATACGCCCGCACTCCTACGACGATCGTGCGGAAGCGCGACAAGTCTCCAAAAACCAATTCCTTGGCGTCCAGCATGTCGACCTGGATCCCCAAGCGGCGTAGCGCGTCCGGTATCGGCTCGCCTTCTGCGGTGATGTAACCCACGCGAAGATTTTGCGGCACCTGCACCGCGAACGCATGCACAACGCACTGCGCCGGCTCGCTCCAAAGCTGAGTGGGCAGAGTCACCAAAGGCTCCAGCGAAAGAGTGAACCTTTCCGCTCTGAGATTTCGTGCGCGATCCGCGGACCGCTCCACATAAGCGGTGATCTTGTAGCGGCCAGCGCCAAGTTTCGGCGGTGGCGTAACTGTAACGCGCGCAAAGCGGTCACCGGTTCCGGTGAATTTCAGCGTTACGGGAGCGCTGGTTTTCCATCCTTTGGGAACAACGAGCCCGGCGTGGACTTGGCCGGCTTCGGTGGCATAGGAGTGGACACGAAGCAGAACATCAAATGGTTTTCTTAGCCTGGACAGATTCTCGAGGTCTTGTTTCGGTTCCACCGCCAGCGTGTAAGGCGGAACCACCTGGGGACTGATGCGGTCCACGCGGGTGGAAGTGGCGCGAAGGCTAGTCACCGGCGAAACCACCGTGAATGCATAACCGTCAATCACCGCTTCCTCGCTGGCGGTCATCAGCGGAGGCGGTTCCGGCAGAATAGCCACCGCCGGCCCGTCGTTGATCCGCGGCGGTTTTTGTTCCGTCTTAACTGTAAATCGAATCGCATTTGGAGATTCCAGCTCTTCCTTGGCCACGCTCCATTCGGGTGGAAGCTTCAGCGCCGGTTTTTTGAAATCGCCGGAGACGCCCTCACGATGGCGATACTCGACTCGCACGGTGAAAGTTTCTCCGGGAACGATTTCACTTCGGTCGGCCACGGCTTCAAGCCGCAGCCCCGCCGCGAGCGTCAGCGCGTTCTCTGCCTTTTCACGCTTGCGCTCTATGCTGCGGGCCAGCGAAAGGAGCGGTTCGGGGTTATTCCCACTGCCACTTGGCTTGGGCACTTCGTTCAGCTTTTTCCCAGCTTCCGCCAAAGAGCCAGCAGCGGCTTTCCAATCGAGCCGCAACGCTGCGTCGCGTGCCTCTACAAGCGCGGAGTCGACCGCACGCATGAGGGGATCGACGCCCATGTTCCCCTCTTCGTAATCCTCGTCCAGGGGACCGAGCGGCTGGGCGAGTATTGCCGGATTCAGCTCGCCTCCATCCTCGCGTTTGAGTGCGATAGGGCGCCGCAGGAAGGACGAATTTAGAAACCCGGCAATTCCCTGCGAGCGATGATTCGCAAAGGCGTCGAGACCGATTTCGCGCCAGGTTTTGCCATAAAGAGGCGATGTCTCATCCAGAGGAAGAAGGTAACCCTGGGGTTTTTCGCTGCGGTCCACATCCAACACCACGACCGGTTTTCGGACGCCCCACGGCGGCAGCCCGTGCAATTGGAAAGAGGGATCTGCCGCCAGCTGCACCGCTTTCGGCGTGAGCAGACCTGCCGCCTGATGGTGCCCGTGGCCCGTGTGTACTCCGCCCCACCCATTGAGGACCACGTGCGGTCGGAACGTGCGAATCACGCGGACCATGTCCTCGAGAACTTGTTCTCCCCAGACTTTTTCGGTTTCTTCCGGGGTCTTTGAAAAGCCAAAATCCTTGGCGCGCGTAAAGTACAACCTCACGCCATAGCCGCGCGTCGCCGCCAGCAATTCCTGCGTGCGAATCAGTCCGAGTTGGGGCGCCTGTTCGGGGCCCAGATCGTTTTGGCCGCCTTCACCGTGCGTCAACGACAGCAAGGCCACATCCGCGTGCAAGCCGCGCGCCAGATACGTCAGCACCGCGCTCGACTCATCGTCGGGGTGCGCGGTGACGTAGAGGATTCGTGTGGTGATCCGCGTGCGCTCTATCGCCTCCACAGTTTCCGGCAGACCCGGGCCAGTTCCCGGGGCCGGCGGGAATTGCGCCTTGGTAAGGTTTGCCACGATCGCGCTGATTGTGCAGGAGAGCAAAACGACCGCGAATCGCCTAGGCCAAGAAGTCACGCGTCCCCCAAAAGAAAGCACGTTGGGATTTCCAACTGTCAACTTAACTGTCGACTCTCAAAAGGCCATTGTCGCACTTCTCGCGCACGAATCAGAAATGCCAGCGCCCCCAAGGCAATCTCCGCGAGGCCCCATTTTCGCGTTGTCCCCGTTTGCCAGAAGAGCCAGGCCCATCCAAGCATTGTCAGCACGGCGGGCACCGGATAGAGCCACATCTTGAATGGCAATCGTTCTGCGCCCCAGCGCTTCCGCAGGACCATGACTCCGATCGCTTGCCCGATGAACTGTACCAGTAAGCGCATGGCCAAAATGCCCGCAATCGCCGTTTCCAGCTTCAAAGTCACGCTGAAGAGAAAGGCCAGCGCTCCCAAGACCAGCAAGGAAATGTGCGGAAAATGCTTTGTGGGATGCAGCCGAGCAAACACCGGGAAGAAATTTCCGTCCAACGCGGCCGAATACGGCACGCGCGAATAGCCGAGCAAAACGGAGAAGACTGAGGCGAGCGCAATCCAGAGCACCATCGCAGTGGCGAGTTGCGCCGCATGAGGCCCATACAGCCTCTCGACGAATGTGCTTACGATGAATTTCGAGTTCTGCGCCTCGCGCCAAGGCACCACACCGAGAATGCTGGTTTGCATGGCCAAGTACAAGACCGCAATTCCTGCAATCGAGAGAAAGATTCCACGCGGAATATTTTTCTCCGGATCTTTGATTTCTCCCCCGAGATGGCAAATGTTGTAGTAGCCCCAATAACTGTAAATCGTGTTGACCATCGCCGATCCCAGGCCCGCAAACCACACCCAGGACAAGTGGAACGCCCCTGGCGGAAAATCGAAGGCGATCTTCGCATGGAAGTGCGTCACGCCACCCCAGATCAGCCAGAGCATCGTTCCCACGACGCCCGCCCACAGCAAGACGGATATCTTCCCGATGGTGGTGATGCGCCGGTACAGCAAAATCACGAGAAAAACGACCAGTCCGCCCGAGACGAGTTTTGTTTCCAGTGTGGAGAGCGGATGCAGGTATCCTACATAACGCGCGAATCCGATCGAAGCCGACGCGATGGACAGCGGCGCCTGCACGAACGTTTGCCACACAAACAGGAACGACATCAACCGGCCCCAGCGCCCCGGTCCGTACGCTTCTCGCAAAAAAACGTAAGTGCCCCCGGCTTTGGGCATTGCCGCTCCGAGCTCCGACCACACGAAACCATCCAGCGTTGCCAGCAGCGCTCCGGCAAGCCATGCAAGCAGCGCCTGCGGCCCGCCCATCGCGCGGATGACCAGCGAGCTGACCACGAACGGGCCGATGCCCACGATCTCGATCATGTTGAGCGCGACGGCTTCTTTCAGGCCCAGACCGCGCTCCAGCCCGGCGTCTGCCGCTTTATTGGGTGTGGTCATCAGTCCGCCGAGGATAGCAAAAGCGCCCCGTACTGCCTAACCCTATGAAAAGATCCACTCGAAACACACACCAAATTCCGAAAGCATGTCGGTTTGCAACTCTCCTGGAACAACTTAAACTCGTCCAGCGCAAAGCCTGACCTTGTGCGAAACTTCTTGGAATGGGAATCACCTTTCTCTCGGCGTCTCTTCGCCGCGCTCAAATCGCATGTCTGTATCTGCTGACCCTTGCATGCACCCCGTGCCGCGCTACACAACTCACTCTGCCGGCGGAAGCTCCCGCCATCCTTGAAAAAATCTATTCCCTCGACCTCGAAGAGGCTCAGGAAGCCGCGAAAAAGCTGCAAAAGGAGCGTCCCGACGATCCACTAGGTTTCCTTCTGGAATCGGACGCGCTCTGGTGGCGCTTCTGGTGCACGGCGGCGGAGTTCCGGTACGGAATGAGCGATGCCCGCCGCCGCCCGAAGCTTCGGGGGGATCAGTACTATTTGGAATTGGTGACCACTGCGTCCTCGCTGGCTTCCGCCCAGCTCAAGCAGCGGGAATCCGCGGAAATGCAGCTCTACGCCGGCATGGCCGATGCCGCGGCCGCGCGCCTCTACTCTTTACGAGGAGAGAATCGCAACACGGCCCGCTTCGGCGTCCGCGCTCGCGAGCACTTCCTTCGCGCCAAGGCTCTTGATCTCAGCCTGGCCGATGCTGATTTTGGTCTTGGCCTATACAACTATTATGTGGACACGCTAAGTGCCATCGCCAAAATCCTGCGCTTCTTTATGGGCATTCCCGGCGGTTCGAAACAAGAAGGCATCCGCCTGCTAGAGCATGCCATTGAAGACGGCGTACTCACTCCCTGCGTGGCGCGCTTTTATCTCGCCATGAATCTCCATCGCTACGATCAGCAATACGAGCGCGCCTTGACCATCATCAGCCCTTTGGCTGAGAAATATCCCTCCAACCCTCTTTTTCAATTGGTGCGTGGCGATCTCTACGCAAAACTTGGCCGCAAGCCACAGGCCTTGCAGTGTTACAGTGCCGCCGCGGATTTGTCGGTCCGCGATTCAGAATGCCAGGCGCGTATCCGGCAATTAGTTCGCGCCTCCATCGCCGCTCTCGGCTTACAACAGGAGCCTGCCGCTCCTTGATCCGTACTTCCAGTGGTCTTCCTACGCAGCGGCTTAATGCCGCTAGAACATAATCCAGCAGCGCAAGCTCCACGGCGAATTTCGATTTTACAAGCTGCCATTTTGGTTTCCGCATTGACCAGCTGCCCGTGTGGATGGTAAGGATGTAGGACTGCGTTGGTGCTGTGTTTTGGGGCCGCGCGCCGCCTGGCAGAGGGGTGTAAGAGTCCCAACGAACCTTCTTCCTAGCCAAGCTCGGACTTGGTCAACGCTTTGCGGAGATTTGGCATCACACCCTGCAATGTGCGCCGGCATTGCGGCCTTGTCGCTGTTTGCCCGGGTAAGAGGGACATCGGAGATGTTCGGGGTTGCAGGACTACAAAAAGGAGTGGCAATGAAGCGGTTTTGGACAGCGACGGCTGTGGTGCCTTTCGCGATTTTGGTCGTAACCGGATGCAACGACTACGGCAACACCTTTCAGAACCCCACCGGCGCGTCTCTTAGTTTCTTGTCTCCTTCTCAAGTGAGCGCTGGCAGCGGGCAATTTACATTGACGGTGAATGGGAGCGGGTTCGTCAAGGGAACCGTGGTGCAATGGAATGGCAAGACCTGTCCCACAACTGCCACTAGCGGGGCCGCGTGCACCACGACCATCACGCTGGACGTCAACAACAACGTGACATCAGTCACGGCCACCATCTCTGCTTCGTTGATTGCCAAGCCCGGCACCGCTACGGTCAATACCAATAATCCCAGCTCAAGCTATGGCTCAGGCGCCGGCTACAACGGCCTCTCCAATACCATCACCTTCATCATGAACAACGCGCCCAATCCGGTTCCTACCGTCACTTCCGTTTCCCCAACTTGCGCCACCATCGGAAGCGACCTCGCACTGACAGTCACCGGCGCGAATTTCCTCAACGCTGTGAATAGCACTGACCCAAACCAAAATAATTTTTCGACGCTGAACTGGACTCTCGGTACAGCGCAATACCAATTCACGCCCATCAGCAAGACTTCTCCAACTACCATCGCCTCGACTCAGATTATGGTAACGATTCCGGCCGCGGACCTTGGTACCGTTCCCGGCAGCGCTGCGATCACCGTTTACAACCCCCCCTCGCTGCCGGTTCCGAATGTTCCTGGCAGTGCCGGTACTGGCGGCGGCACCAGCACTCCCGCCATAACCGTCCCGATTCAGTCCACTTGCCCCGTGGCCGCTAAAGCCTCGGCAAATTCCGCTTCGACCATGACCGTCGCTGAGGAAACGCCCGCTGTCAGTCTTGACGGGCGTTACGTGGCATACACTGCTGTGCGCGATGAGCACGCGCAAATCTTCTTGCGCGATACCTGTGAAGGCGCCGCGACCGACTGCCAACCGCATACGTCTTTGCTTTCCGTCACCAGCGAGGGCGCACCTGCCGCAGGCGACAGCCACACGCCTTCTATGAGTTCCGACGGGCGCTACGTTGCTTTCAGTTCGGATGCAGCCAATCTCGTCGAAAATTCCCCGCCGGGCCGACAGATTTATTTGCGCGACGCGTGCGCCCGCGCAGATTCCTCTTGCAAGGCGTCAACGATTCTTGTTTCGACGGATTCAGGTGGCGCGCTCGCCGGTACTGAAAGTATCTTGCCTTCGATCAGTTCTTCGGGGCGCTTCGTTGCGTTTCTCGCGGTTACCCCTAGCCAGGCCCCGAAGCATCCTTCGGCGGAAGGAAAGTCTTCTGCAAGCGCGCCCAACAGCGGCCTCCGCCAAGTATTTGTCCGCGACACCTGTCTCGGCTTCCGCCGCCGCTCGTTCCTGCTCGGCCCCCCGGTAGGTCTGCTCCAAGACGGAGCTGAGGGCGGTACGAGTTGCACGCCGAAGACCACGCGCATTTCTCTGCAACCCGGGGACGGAACCGGAAGGGATGCGAATCCGGCCGGCCCGGTGCTCAGTAGCATGGCAAAACACATCGCCATCTCAGGGGCAAAGGCTTCTACGCTCTTTACGCGCTCCGTGGCCGTGGATGATGGTGTCTTCCTGGCCGTCACCAGCGCCCAACGCTAGATTTCTTTGCTCGGTCTTGTCCGCGCTTGAACATGTTTTAGAATCGCGGCTTTGTCTGGTCTCAGGAGCAATTGCTTTTTCCTCTCTCTTCTTTCCTCTGCGTTCTCTGAGTTAAATCTTCCTTCTTTCAACTGTAAACTGTCGGCTGTCAACTTCTCAGTAGAACCTCACCTTGATATCCGGCCTCTTCTCCAGGTGCACCGAATCGATGAACCGTACCTGCCGATCGTCGTAAGTCAAGATCATCGAACTCGTGCGCACGCCCTCCCCGAAGAAACGCACGCCCTTCAGCAGATTGCCGTCGGTCACGCCCGTGCACGCAAACACCATCTTCTTCCCCGGCGCCAGGTCTTCGGTGTCGTAGATGCGCTTGGAATCCTTCACTCCCATTTTCCCCAGACGTTCCTCATCCTCTGGCTTGCTAATCACCAGCCGCGCCAGAATCTGTCCGTTCAGGCAGCGCAGCGCCGCCGCGGTCAACACGCCTTCCGGCGCGCCGCCGGTGCCCATCACCGCATGCACTCCCGCGCCTATCACCGCCGCCGAAATTCCCGCCGACAAATCTCCGTCGCCGATCAACCGGATGCGCGCTCCCGCGGCGCGAATGTCATCAATCAATTTTTCGTGCCGCACGCGGTCGAGCACGACCACCACCAAATCCTCCACGTCGCGTTCCAGCCGTTTCGCGATGGACTTCAAGTTGTCCGCCACCGGCGCATCCAGGTCAATCGCGCCCTTGCACGCCGGCCCCACTACGATCTTTTCCATATACAGGTCCGGCGCATGCAGCAATCCGCCGCGCTCGCTCGCCGCGAGCACCGCGATGGCGTTGGGCGCCCCTGTCGCGCACAGGTTCGTCCCTTCCAGCGGATCCACCGCAATGTCCACTTGCGGAAACAGCGCCTTTGGCGCGTGCGTCGCCAGCCCAACTTTTTCGCCGATATACAGCATCGGCGCTTCGTCGCGCTCGCCTTCCCCGATTACGATTGTTCCGTCCATCTCTACCGAGTCCATCGTTTTGCGCATGGCCTCAACGGCCACTTCATCGGCTTTGTGGCGGTCGCCGAATCCCATTGTTCGTGCCGCCGCAATCGCCGCGTTTTCCACTACGCGCAAAAAATCCAGGCTGAGTTGTTCTTCCATGAGTTCTTCTCTCCGATTTTTCCCTCCAGAGTCTTTGTGTGGGGACCTTGGTTTTTCGTCAAAGCACGGCTCCAGCCATGCCGTTGACGTCACAAACGCGGGAGGGCTTTAGCCGCCCAGGGCCAGCCTTCTGGCACAAGCTCTTTTAAGGCCTGCCCCAACGCCTCCGGGGTGGCGCTAATCATAGGCCAAATCCCCTCGCCCCGTCGACAAGGCTCGCCGCACAAAATGGACCTCTCGCTTTTTCCCCCGCGCGGAATCGCTTGAGGTTTTCAGACGCACCGCTATAGAATCCCCGCGCCCTATTCTTTGTTCTGAGGTGGTTTATGATGCGCAGGCTGTCCGGTCTTCTGCTTTCACTGTGTTTGTTCCCTGTTCCCGCCTTTGCTCAGTCCAAACCTTGCACGGTGAGCGATCACCCGGAGTACACGAATAAGATCAAAGAGTTCACCACCGAATCATTTTTCAGCACCGAACTGGTCGACCATCTTCCGCTTAGCTCCTGCGTTCCTCCGCCCGATGCCTTTCTCCATCACATCATCGGTGCTCCCGATACTCTCGACTACACCAAAGACATCAACGCCTACTTCCGCCTCCTAGCCAGCAAGAGCCCTCGCGTCAAAGTCTGGAGCATCGGCACCTCCGAAGAAGGCCGCGAGATGCTCGTCGCCGCCGTCTCCGATGAAGCCAACTTCGCCAAGCTCGACCGCTACAAGGAAATCACCGCCCGCCTCGCCGATCCCCGCGGCCTCAGCGAAGCCGAGGCGCAAAAGCTCATCGCCGAAGGCAAGCCCATGTACTGGGCCGACGGGAGCATCCATTCTCCGGAAACCGGCGCCCCGGAAATGCTGATGGAGCTCGCCTATCGACTGGCCGTCGAAGACACCCCCTTCATCCAAAAAATCCGCAACGACTCCATCATTCTTATTACTCCCATCGTTGAAGTCGACGGCCATGACCGCATGGTGGACATCTATCTCCAGCACAAGAAGCATCCGGATAAACCACCCTATCCGCTCATTTGGTGGGGGCACTACGTTTCTCACGACAATAACCGCGACAATCTCGGCGTTACCCTCGCTCTCTCCCGCAACATGCTCAAGACTTATCTCGAGTTTCACCCCACGGTCATGCACGACCTCCACGAATCCGTTCCCTATCTCTACATCATGACCGGCACGGGCCCGTACAACGCCTGGCTCGATCCCATTGTCATCAGCGAATGGCAGGAAATGGCCTATCACGAGATCGAAGAAATGACCAAGCGCGGCGTCATCGGCGTCTGGACCCACGGCTTCTACGATGGCTGGGCGCCCAACTATCTACTCTCCATCGCCAACAATCACAACTCCATCGGCCGCTTCTACGAAACTTTCGGCAACGGTGGTGCCGATACGCGCGTCCGCACGCTTCGCCCCTCCGAGACCAGCCGTGAGTGGTATCGTCCCAATCCGCCACTCCCCAAAGTGAAATGGTCCGCGCGCGACAATATCAACATGCAGCAAAGCGCGATTCTTTTCGGCATGAACAATGTCGCCTCCAATGGCCAGAAATTCCTCAGCAATTTCTATCTCAAGAGCAAGCGCGCGGTTGCTAAAGCCCGCACCGAAGGTCCTGTTGCCTGGGTCTTTCCCGCCGATGACTCTCGCCCCGCCGAGCAAGCCAGCCTCCTGAATCTCTTTGTGCTGCAGGGTGTCGAAGTCCACCGCACGGAAAGGGAACTTCGTCTTCGCGCCACCGAAAGCGGCCGCGACCCCGATGCGCATAAGGAAAAATCTGCAGAGATGTCTGCAGAGAAATCAGCGGGAAAATCTCCCGACGACGCGAAATCCAAAGAAGAAAAGAAGCCTGCCGAAACCGTCATACGCGCGGGCAGCTACGTCGTTCGCATGGACCAGCCCTACAGCCGGATGGCGGATATGGTGCTCGACAAGCAATATTACAACGTCAGCGATCCGCGTCCTTACGACGATACCGGCTGGACGCTCGGGGCGCTGCGGAACGTGAAGAGACGCGCCCATGCGCAAAGTCGGCAAAATCGATGCTCCCGGCGGCATCGACGGCCAGGGCAAAACCTTCCTCATCCGGCACAATACCGACAACACGCTCGCGACTTTGCGTTTCCGCCTCGCTTCCGTTCCCATGGAAGCCGCGGAAGATTCCTTCGAAGCCGACGGCCGGAAATTTAATCCCGGTACATTCATCCTTCGCGACGCCGACCGCGCTCAACTCGAGAAAGCCGCCGCCGAACTTGGCCTCCACGTCCACGCGACGAACGCCAATCTCACGGTTGCCACGCACGCTATCTCTGCTCCGCGCGTCGGCCTCGTCCACAACTGGCAGAACACGCAAAACGATGGCTGGTTCCGCATCGCTTTCGACGAACTAAAAATTCCCTACACCTACGTCGCCGACACCTGGCTCCGCGAAAATTCCAATCTCCGCGAAAAATTCGACGTCCTGATTCTTCCGCCCATGGGCGGCGGTGGCCCTGCTGGCCTCAGTTCCGAGCTGCGCGGTCTGCCGATGCGCGGTGACCCTCGCCCCTGGAAAAATACGGCCGACACGCCCAACTTCGTGGCGCCTGGCCTCGACTTCACCGCCGACATCCGTGGCGGCCTTGGCTATCAAGGCCTCGCCAATCTGGAGCGCTTCGTGAGCGAAGGCGGTCTTTTGCTCGCGGTGCAATCCAGTGCCGCGTTACCCGTCGCCGGTGGCCTGACCGAGATGGTCAACGTTTCGGACGCCCGCGCCATGCAGGCTCCCGGCAGTGTCGTACTTTCCACGGTCGACGACAGGAAAAGCCCCATTATCTACGGCTACGACGACAAGCTGTTTGTTTATTTCCGCCAGGGACCGGTCATCACCGTCGGCGGCGTCTTCGGTGGGTTCGGTCCGGATGAAGGCCCTGGAGGCTCAGGGCGCTCCAGCGGCCGTGGCACCGCTACCGATCCTGACGTGATTCAAGCCCGGCCCTACATGCCGCCGGAAAAGCCGGTGAAGCGTATGCCGCACGAGCAGGAGCTTTACGTCCCCGAAGATTTGGCGGAACTTGCGCGCTGGGCCATTCCGCCCGCGGACCAGCAGCCTCGTGTGGTTCTTCGCTTCGCCGCAGAAAAGGATTTGCTTCTCAGCGGGATGATCACCGGCGCCAACGAAATCGCGGAAAAGCCCGCGATTGTGGACGTTCCTCACGGCCAAGGCCACGTCGTGCTCTTCGCCAACAACCCGATCTGGCGTGGGGAAACCACCGGCAGCTACTTCCTCGTGTTCAACGCCATTTTGAATTTCGACCATCTCAACGCCGGCTTCGCCGCACCCGCGTACCCATCTTCCGCGCCAACCAAAGCCGGTGGCGGGTCCAACGATCGGAACTGAGAGTGGGGGCTTGTTTTCCCTGGGCCTGCCGAAGGGGTCTTCTTCCTACCGCGCTCTTCACCTGCGGCCTTGCACCGCCTTGCGCGTGGCCACGAGCGTCGCGGTCAACGTCTCTTTCGGGATGCTGGTGACAAACGGTTTGATCACCCAGCTCAGTACCACGGGAATGTCGCGCGTCAAGGAGACCACTTCGCTCTGCACGTAAACACCGCCGTCGCGCTCTTCCATCCTCCACCACGTTTCCATGCGCCACAGGAATCCGCCGTCGTCGCCCGGCGGTTTTTCGCGTTCGTCACTCTTGCCCGGGTTTTCGACTTCCGCAATCCGCACCGCAGAGCTCCGGCTGTGCGCGCGCTCCGGACCATCGTGGAAATAGTCAATCTCATGCTCGGTGTTGAGCACGACCGTTATGACTTTATGCCGCCGAAATCTCAGGAACACCCGGAAATGGTCCCCGCTCCTCGACTCAATCTTCGATCGTTCCACGTCCGGACCGTAGTACACGGAATGCTTGTTGTAGTCTTCGAGCATTCGCAGCAATTCGTCGAGCTTCGCTTTTGCGATGAACATCACGCCCGTCCAGTGATGAATGATTCCTCCCGGACACGCGATGGGCTTTCCGCTATCAAGCATTTCGAGCTTCTTCATCTTTACTTCGCCCCGTTTCAACGCGGCATAGGCTTCCGCACGCTCTGGCGCGGGGAGTTGATCGATCCAAAGCAGACTCGTTCCGCGCTTCAACTCTTCTTCATTTCGCGCCTTCGTCAGTTTCACGTAACGGTCGAAAGCTTCCAGCGTGTTAGCCCGCAGCTTTGCCGGTTCCGGCTCCGCACCTTGCGTGAAGTCGGCAACCGCCGGATACACCGCCGCGGTGGCGAGCAAGATCGCTCGCAATCGAGTGCGGTTGTCGTGCATGGCTTTCAAGTGTCGCACCATCCTTGTCATTGCCACCGGCAGTCCGATTCCTAACGCATTGCTATGGTGGGGTTTCCATCCTTCAACCCCTACCCGCAACCCCTCAGCATGCAAGCCAGCCACCTAACCAGCAAACGGCAAGTTTGCCGCGATACATGGCAGGTGATTCCTGGCAGATGCTATCTGGGTGGCCTGTCCGGAGAGGGAGAAAACTTCAACTGGGAGTGGAGGAAGGAAATGGCGGGTTGGGTAGCTCGCACACGGTCCCTTTCGGGGCCGCTGTCCCCGCGCGGCCCCCAACCCGTTCTTGGCACGTTACGCGGGCGCTTTGCGACCCTCAATGGGTCGCCGGAGCCAGAGGACAGGGTACGGGGGTTGTAGTACGACACTCTTATTCTGAAAAGCCCCTAAATTCGGCGCAAATCAGCTAACTTTATTCGTATCAGTGAGATACAAAGGGAGTCGAGCAGTTATCGAAGCAAGGTTGCGACATACCAGCGAGCGTACGTCGCGAATCCCAAGAAAAGCACTATCCACCAGAGAACAAATACTGTTCGCATCCAGGGCTTGTATCGGGTGATCTGGAACATCTCAGGCAAAATGCGCGTGCCTGCCGCGAGAAGAAGGTACAATCCCGCAAGTTCCGTCACTCCTCCAAGCGTTGCGCGCGCCGTCGCCAAAGCAAAGTAAGGCCTTCCCAGCTTGGCTGGGATTCTCCGCGATCACTGCCAGGTTGAGCAGCACGATGACGGATTGACACCAGGCGTGTTGCCGGAAACGCTTGGTCCGCGCAAGCCAGCCGCCGGCGAGCAGCCCAATTCCCATTGCGATTTCCAGCAGCAGAACCACGTCGGCTGCCAGGGGCGCCGCGGTCCTCAAAAATCCGTCGTTCAAGGTTTATCTCCGCACCGCCTACACTTACAAGCCGCTGCTCTACCCTGCCCCATTCACGCCGCTGAGGAACCCGCCAAGATGTCCGGTAAGCGCGAGAAGCCCGGCGGTGAGCGCCTCCAAAGGAAGGCAGAACGTCCTCAGAGCCTCGTTCTGCCTTCGCCTCCCGTTCCAGTGCATGAACCAAACCAGGCAGATCAACGCGCTTGAGCTAACTCCCAGTAGGAGGTGAAGGAGAAGCGTGCCTTTCAGCCGTTGCCCTTCCAGTTGCCACTGCCAGGCAAGCAGTCCGGTAATCATCGCTGGAACGCTGGCCACCGCGGCGACCAGAAGATTGCAGTAAGCTGCTGCCGCCAAGCTTTGTCGTTTGGTCCAATGCGCCACGAAGTCGAACGCCGCTCCTGCGATAAACAGCGCAAGGGGAAAATGGATCAGCACTACATGTTGCGCGTGCTTTGCCGTAAGCGCGGCTTTGAGGTCGAAGGGATTCACCATCTCATTGCGCCCACTGCCTGATGTCTTTGCCGGTCATGGCACACCTTGACTTTCCTGCTCATTGCACGATGACTTTCGCGGTCATCTTGGGGTGAATCGAACAGAAGTAGGGATAAGTGCCCGCCTTGGTGAACGTAAAAGAGAACTTTTCGTCTGTATCGAGCACTTTGGACTTGAACACCTTGGGATCATCCGAGCTGGTCACGGTGTGCGGAATATCATCGCGATTCGTCCAAGTCACCGTGGTTCCCACCGAAACGGTCAATTCGGGTGAACCGAAACTGAAATTGTCGATCTTGACCTCCGCGCTCTGGGCCTTCTGCTCGTCAACCACACGGGGGTTCTTCGCGCCAGCGCGTATCGTTCCGATTCCCAGAGCCGCAAGTGCAATAGAAACTGCTACGAACACACTTCTCCGCATGCTTTTTTTCTCCTTTATTTACTTTCGAAAACTTCGGATTTCCAGGATTCGTGGCCGTAGTTCACTCTAGCGTTGAATCCACGACCCCCAGCGCTTGTTTCCCCCGCACGAAGTTTACATCCGTAATTCCCAGGACGCTTTTCAGTTGCTCTGCCGGCACTTTCATGGGCCCGGGCGAATCCGCCTTGCCCGGTTGCGGTTGCGGAAACGCCGTCGATGCCGCGGTGTGGAACGTCACGTTTCCTTCGACCTTCTGCATGGTCTGGTGAATGTGCCCGTTCAGCACCGTGACTGAACTGAATTTCTTCAAGTAGGAGTGCGCCCGCGCGCTGTCCTCCGTTCCCCAACCCCATTCCGGATACACGGACCACAACGGGATGTGGGCAAACACGACGATGGGAGTGCTGTGCTTGAAGTGCTTAACGTCGTCTTCGAGCCACTCGAGTTGTTCGTGGCCCAGTGATCCGAGCCCGCCCGCTTTCAAGTTCAGGACATTCACCAGCCCGATGAAGTGCACGCCCTTTTTGTCGAAGCTGTACCAGCCCGCGCCCTTGCTGCCTTTTCCGTAGCGTTCCAGGAATTGTTTCCCGTCGTCATCCAACACGTCGTGCTCGCCCGGCACATAGAAAATGTCCTTTGGTTTCGCGTCTTTCAGAATCTGCTCGACGGTATCGAACTCCCCCGGTTTCGATAGGTGGCTGATGTCTCCGGTGTGCAGCAGAAATTCCGGCGCAACCGCCAGCCCGTTGATCTTGTCCACCGCCGCCTTCAAAGTCCCGGCAACATCGGGATTCGCCGGCTTGTTAAAACCCATGTGACTGTCGCTAATCTGCGCGAAGCTCAGCTCACCCGCCATTTCCTTGGGGTCCAGTTCCGCCAGGCGGCTCATGCCGTAGGAATGGAGCACGCCGCCGCGGATCACGCAAAACGCTCCGGTGCCGGCCCAGGCCATGCATTTTAGGAAGCCGCGTCGGTCAATGCCGTCATGGTTGTGGTCGTGCCATAACTCACCTTGCGTATTCCCCGACAGTGTCTTTTGGGACAGGGTCGTTCGAGACATGCGTGCTCCTCGCTCTTTGGGCACACCAAGTGCCAGTGCTATTTTTCGTCTCCGGTCCCCGCCAATTCTCTTGGAGGGCGGCGCGGGTGAGAGAGTCCAGGGAGCCCGCGCCGCGTATGGGACGTGTTTCGTTTGTGCAGACCGCCCCGATTGGCCAGTTATTCCCGCCCCAAGTTATTTAAGTTTGGGCCGCTTACGAATCGGTTGCCAGTTTCGTCACTCTATGGAGTCAATGGGGAATAAAATCCTCCTACAGGCGGTTTGTGTCCAATGAGTGGGTCTGACCAGGGGAGAAGCTCGGACGTGTTGGATGTCGACGAGCGGGCGCGCTTCGAGCAGCTCGTTTTGCCCCACCTCGACGCCGCCTTTAACCTTGCGCGCTGGCTGCTTAGGAGCCGCGAGGATTCGGAAGATGTCGCGCAGGAGGCGGTGCTCCGCGCCTACCGCTTCTTCCGCGGATTCCATGGGGGAGACGCGCGCGCCTGGCTTTTGCAAATTGTGCGAAATACTTGCTATACCTGGTTGGAAAAGAATAGACCTGTGGAACATATGACCGAATTCGACGAGGAGTTGCATCCTCAGCCCAGCCTATCGCCGGAGTCCCTGGCCATCGCCGGAGACAATCGGGAACGCCTGAGCCGGGCCTTGGAGACGCTGCCGCCGCGCTTCCGCGAAGTGCTGGTGCTTCGCGAACTGGAAGGCTGCTCCTACAAGGAGATTGCCGCCATTACCGCAATTCCCATCGGTACCGTGATGTCCGCCCTGGCCCGCGCGCGCCAGCGGCTTCAACGCGCCCTGACGCAACCTCCGGTGCAGGAGGCCCCTCGTGAGTTGTGATTACACGCGTGCCGCTTTGCACGGTTACCTCGATGGCGAGTTGGACGCTTCGCGTTCCGCCGAGTTCGAACGCCATCTCGTGGGCTGCCGGGAATGCTCCAAAGAGTTGGAAACAGAGAAAGCGTTGCGCGCGGGGCTTCAGCGCAGCGGGCTTTACGAACACCCTCCCCTTTCCCTGCGCAAGAAGATTCGCGCCGAATTGGACGCGGCGACCGCCGCGCCCGCGGCGCGCAAAATCCCGGTGTGGCAATGGCTCGCCGCGGCCGCTGCAATTCTGGTCGTAGCGGCGATCTCCTGGTACGCCTGGCCTCTCCGCAATGCGATTGGCGGCGCAGCCCCGCCCCCGTTCACGGCTGCTGAGCTCATCGACGCCCATATTCGCTCGCTCCAACCCGGTCACCTCACCGACGTTGCTTCCACCGATCAACACGCCGTCAAGCCCTGGTTCAGCGGCAAGCTCGACTTCGCTCCGCCCGTCAAAGATTTTGCCGAAGATGGTTTTCCCTTGGTTGGCGGGCGCCTGGACGTTCTGGGCGGCCGGAACGTTGCCGTGCTTGTTTATGGGCGCCGCAAACACTACATTAACGTATTTGTCTTGCCCACAAAAGAGCCGGACACGCCGATTCATCCGCCCGGTCTGCGGCAGGGTTATCAGTGGCTGCACTGGCGCCATCAAGGGATGGAATACTGCGCCGTCTCGGACGTCTCCGTTGCGGATCTGCACGAGCTCGCCCAGCTTATCTACCAGTAGGGATTTCAGACGTGAAAATCGAGGATTATTGCTGCGGCTTCTTCACGTAAGCCTTAGGCACTTCTTTCGCATAAATCAGTCGTAAGGTCACATTTTTCGTCTTCCCCGAGCGCACGGTGATGTTCTTCTCCCACTCCGAGAAAACGCCTTTTCCCGAAGCGCGCATGTCGTAATTGTCCGCGCGCAGCTTGGAAATCGTGAAATGGCCGTGCGCGTCGGCATGGACGGCATGCGGGGCGTTTCCGCTCGAAGATTGGTAGGTCACCGCGGCGTGCGGCACCGGCTTGTCGTCGGGGCCCAGCACCACCCCCGCCACGGTTCCTGTCCCTCGTTTCTGCGGAGCGGCAGCCACGCCGTGAACCGTAACGAGCGCAGGCAAAACAATCGCTAGAAACAAAACGATGCGTCTCATTTTTCCGCCTCTGCGGCGCTCTCCCGCGAGAGCGCTCTGGAAAGATTAGGCCGTAAGGGCCGGCCTCTGCATTCCCTTCCTTCTGAGTGTAAAACGCGCCCGCTCCGCCGCAGTGGGGCGGCCAAAAAATGTGCCTTTCCCCAACCTGCCACTTCGTACAGGTGCGGGAATTTAAATTCTTATTCGTTTCGCAGGGCCACAACAGGATCCACATGCGAGGCGCGCTGAGCAGGGATCACACAAGCTGTCACCGCAACCAGTACCAGGGCCGCAGCCGTTCCTGCGTAGATTCCCGGCGCCAGGGGGGTAACTCCAAACAGGAGCGTCCCCAGCAGTCTTCCAAGACCGGCCGCCAGCACTCCCCCGGCCAGCAATCCAACGACGCTGAGGGCGACACCACGCCCAAGGATCATTCGCGTGACGTTTAACGGTTTCGCTCCAAGCGCCATGCGCACTCCAATTTCACGCGTCCGCTGCGCCACCGTATAAGCCAGCACGCCATAAACGCCCATGCAGGCGAGCACCAGGGCTAACCCCGCAAACACGCCAAGCAAAATCATCGGGCGCGTGCGGTCGGCCACGTCCGATTCGATCAACTCATCCATCGTTCGGATTTGCGTTACGGGCTGCTGCGAATCCACGGCCCAAACTGCGCTTTCCACGGCCTTGATTGCGCTCTTCGGTTCTATGGTTGTTCGGACGACCAAACACGAATAGCTATGCGGTTTGACCTGACCCACCGGAACGTAAACGGCGGGCTTCCTGTCCATCAACAAACCACGTTCGCGAATATCATGAACTACCCCTGCCACCGCGCGCCAAGGTTCGTCCTTATCGTCGAACCGAATCCGTTTTCCAACGGCACTTTGCCCTGGCCAGTGCCGTTTCGCGAAGAACTCATTCACCACAACGACGAGCAAGCTTCCTTCGCGGTCGCTGTCTTGCAAGAAACGCCCTTCCCGCAGCGTGGCGCCCACCGTTTCGAAATACCCTGGTGTTACCTCGCGATACAACGCGTCATTGACGTTGCCAGGAAGTAGAGGCGCTTCCCCTTCCACAATGTATCCGGACGTGTCTCCGTTGGTCGTGAATGGCGCATCCGAAGCGAATGCGGCCCCTTTCACGCCCGGCAAAGCGCGCACGCCTCGGGCTACGTTATTGTAGAAATTCCGCCGTTTTTCTTTGGTATCGTACTTTGGGTCCGGCAACGGCACGGCCATGGTCAATAAATGATCGGCTCGGAATCCCAAGTCTTGTTTTCGCAAGTTCCAAATCGTCTGGATCATCAATCCGGCGCAAACCAACAGAGCGAAGGCCAGACCGAACTGCCCCACGACAAGTCCGTCGCGCAACTTCAGGCTGCCCCGGGATTCTCCGGAGCGCGTGCCTTCTTTCAACGCGTCTTGCAGCGAAATATTCGAAGCGCGCATGGCCGGCGCGAATCCGAACAACACACCCGCAGCCACAGAGATGCCTGCTGTGAAAAGCAATACCTGCCAATCGATTTGAAATCCTGCCTCGCCGATCTGAGGCGGCACCAGCGTTTTAAAGGCGCCCCAGGAGGCTTGCCCGATGGCCAATCCCAATGCTCCTCCGGCGGTGGACAGGAGCAGGCTTTCCGCCAGCAATTGCCTCGCGATTTGTCCCCCCGTTGCACCGAGTGCGATTCGCACTGCCATCTCGCGCCGTCGGCTTGTCGACCGCGCCAACAGCAAATTGGCCACGTTCGAGCACGCAATCAGCAGCACGAATACCGAAGCCACCTGAAGCACCAGCAGGCCATTCTTCGTGTCGCCGACAAAATCTTCCTCCAGGGGCACGACGGTTGCCCCAACTCTCGCATTTGTCTCCGGATACTGTCGCTGCAGCCGCGTCGCAATCGTGTCCATTTCTGTCTGCGCTTGTTTTCGCGTTATCCCCGGCTTCAGGCGCGCCACCACATTGAGAAAGTGATTGTCGCGTTGCGCCCAGCGTTCCGGAGTGAAATAGAGCGGCATCCAGTAGTCCACGTTTTTTTCGCGAAAGAAAAATCCTCTGGGCATGACTCCCAGGACTTTGGTCTGCACATTGTTCAGCAGAATCGCCCGCCCGACAATGGACCGGTCTCCCCCGAACCGCCGCTGCCACAGACTGTAGCTGAGCAGGACAACCTGCTCTTTTGCCTGGTCTTCTTGCGCGGTGAAGACACGCCCAATCGTCGGCCGCGCGCCGAGCACATCAAAAAAATTGGGCGTGAATCTTTGCCCGTAGAGCTGTTCCGGCGCACCGTCGCCTGTCAAGCTCATGGTGCTGCCTTGTCTTGCGGCCATGTCTGTAAACACGGTGTTTTGCGCCTTCCAGTCCAAGTAATTCGCAGGCGCAGGGGTGTTGTCCGGGAAACCGATAAAGGAGGAGTCTTCCCACACCATCACGAGCCGATGCGGCTGGTGGTACGGCAGAGGCCGGAGCAGCACCGCCTCCACGGCGCTGAAAATGGCGGTATTGGCGCCGATGCCCAGTGTGAGCGCGGCAACTGCTACGGCGAAAAATCCTGGATTCTTCGTAATTTGGCGGAACGAATACCGCAGATCATTGTGGAAGCTCATAACGATAAAGACGGCCAACTTTGTGGGATGTTTCGTCTCAATTTTACGCCAGAACGCTCAGGGATTGGCCGCGTCGCTTGGCAAGAAATTGCGTAGTCCCTTCCAAACCGCGCGTTAGCGTTTTCTATGGAATACTTGCATCGCGACGTTCCTTCGAGGAGCCCCTATGCCACGCTACCTCACGCAGCACACGCTTGCCTGCCTCTCGCGCCAGGGTGCCGAAGCGCTCGCGCAGCGCATGCAAGCCGGCGGCACGGCGCGCGCCGAACGCGTGCTCGTCAACATGCTCGAAGGCAAAATGTTCGCGGAGTTTCGCGCGGACTCGCGTGAAGCGCTCGAAGGCTGGCTCAAGACAGAAGGCATGCACTTCGATTTTCTGGTGCGCATCGAGTGGGAGATGCAGGGCGACAAACTCCAACCCGCCGAATGAGCAAATAAGCGAACAGGCAAGATGGCAAACCTCGAATCAGCAAGCGCTAAGCTTTTCGATCAGCCACCACTGACCGGAATCGCCACGTTGCGTCCCAAAATCGGTCACTCCTGTTTTGCCTCGCTCCTCGCCAGCCCACAATAAGTTGTTTGTTTTCTGTAACTTTCTCTTTATCAGCGCTTGGCGATTCGCCTGCCATTCTTTCCCGCGTTATGGCCACCGCATCCGCAAGTCTCGAAAGCATGACACGTCCCGGTCTGCTCCTGCTGGCGCAAAGAGGCGACCGCGAATCACTAGCCCGACTGATCCTGCCGTACGCCGCCGGTTTGTACCGGGGAGGACTCCGCTTGACGCGAAATCCGGCGGACGCCGAAGACGCGCGCCAGGAAGCCTACCTCAAGGTGATCGGCCGGCTCGAACAATTTAGCGGCTCCGGAACCCCCGATGAAAAAGGAGACGACCTGCACGCCTGGGTTTCGCGCATCGGCGCGAACGCCTCCATTGATATCCTTCGCAAGCGGCGCGACGGAAAGCTTTTCTCGCTGGAACAGCCCACCGGTACGGGCGAAGAAACGCTCGGAGGTAGCCTCGCCGCCCGCAGCGACAACCCCGAACAACGGTTCGCGCGGCGGGAAATGCGCAAACGCATGGCAGACTCCATCAAGCAACTTGCTCCGGAACTCCGGCGAGTCTGCCTGCTGCGCGACGTTTTGGAATATTCCACGCAAGAAGTGGCCGAGCGCCTGGGCGTATCCTCGCTGACCGTGCGTTTGCGCCTCTTCCGCGCGCGCCGCAGGCTCCGGGAAAAGCTGGCTCTCGCCCGAGCGAGGAGAGTCCCCATCGCCTCACAAGCAAACTAGTACTTAGCAAGGTGACAGCTCATGTAGATGCTTACACAGCATTGTAAGTATCGGCGTAGAATAATCCCGGTCGCTCAGCCTCGGAGGGATATGGAGCAGGACCGGCGGCGCACACCCCGTTATCCGTTCAACGCTTCCATTGAAATGCGCGAAGGCGCGTCGCAAGACAAGAGAACCGCGCGCGTGACTGGGCTTAGCCTCAACGGGTGCTATGTGAGCACTGAAAGCCCTTATGCCGAAGGAAGTTCCCTGGCCGTGAAGGTTTTCACCGCAGCGGATTTTTATGAGGGTCAGGCCACCGTCATTTATATTCAGGAAAAACTGGGCATGGGGCTGATGTTCACTGAGACGCGGCCCTATTACCTGATGGTGCTGCGGAAATGGTTGCTTTCCGCAATGATGTCGAAGAAAGAAAGTACGAGATAATTTTGTCGGGG